>JBCDLA010000012.1:0-42212 GCA_038745945.1 Cyanobacteria bacterium P01_H01_bin.74
GCTGGGCTCCTGGAAGTTTTCCAGGGAAAAATAAAAATTAAACTCGGGGCCAAATCCGTTTCTATAAAATGGCCCCTGACGGAACAAAGAAAAGAAAGTGTATTTGAAAAGATCTTGCCTTCCCGCAAAAAAACCGAAAGGAAATGGTAGTAACAAATCCTAGCAGCATAAACTAAAGCGGCTAATGTCGCCGGCTTCGTTGCAGTCAATTCTTGTGGAAAAAATTCGCCCCTGACGCAGGTCTTTAACCCACACCACCCAGGAGGAAACAATGTCTGCTGCGGCAACACCCAAACAGCTGCTCGCCACAGCTGGAACGGTTTCTTCAATGGGGGCACTTAAGATTTCAAGAATGGTTTTTCGGCAGCGTAAATGATCCAAGACCCGTTTGCCGGGTGTAATTTCATTGATATGCACCCCGTTGGATGCAGGCATGGGCATTTCAGTTATATTTGTCACGTTCTGTCTGGTCCTCTTTCTCTCTATCTATGTCTAGCTCTATATTTTTTTCTCTTGAATTGCAAATTTTGCTGCTTTTCAATAAGTGCTTAACAGCCCATTAACTAACAGGGTGGATCTCTGTTTTTTTCATCTGAAAATAAACCATTTCTGTAAGACAGGAAATGATTGTATAGTTAACCAGGGGTGTTCAGTCAGCTGTATACGTAAGCAGTAGACAGCTGCTTTTTGAAATTCAATGCTCGCAACACACTGGGCAGCGACAATTTACACAGTGTATTTAGTCTGCAATACCACGCCATCGTGAGTTATTGCAATTTTGATTCCCTTCAATTGATTAAACAAAAATATACCATTAAAATCTGAGAAGTAAAGTGTTTTTTAAAAATAATAGATCCTTTTGGAACGGCTAGAAAATCATTAAAAAAGCCTTAAGACCCAGAAAATCCAGTGTTTTTTAGCGTAAACTGTAAATTATAAAGCTGTAATCAGAGGAGTCTGCCCTTTCATGTCCACCACACTCGAGCGTCACCAGTTTCAGGCCGAAACCAAAGAATTACTGGATTTAATGGTGAATGCCATCTATTCCAATAAAGATATCTTTTTGCGCGAGTTGATTTCAAATGCCAGCGATGCCATTGACAAGCGTCAATTTGAAAGCTTAACCCAGGCCGATTGGCCAAAACTGGACAACCCAGCGATTCTTCTGGTGACCGATGCAGCGCAGAAAACCCTCAGTGTGCAAGACAACGGTATTGGAATGACCCAGGACGAAGTTGTTGAACTGATTGGAACCATTGCAAAGTCAGGCACCAAAGAGTTTATGTCTGTATTGCGTGACAGTAAAAATGGAAAGTCACTGGTTTCACCCGAATTAATTGGTCAATTTGGGGTTGGGTTTTATTCAACGTTTATGGTGGCAGAAAAAGTAACGCTTGAAACCCGTAAAGTCGGAGAAGCCCAAGGGGTCCGCTGGGAATCATCGGGTGATGGGTCATATACCATAGAAACCATTGACAAGCCTGAATTTGGCACGTCCATTACACTAACACTGAAAAAAAGTGATGAAGAGGATGGGCTCAATGATTATACCGCTGAGTGGGTTGTAAAGGGCATTGTCAAAAAATATTCAGATTTTGTGACTTACCCCGTGCAGATGGACGTGGAACGCACCAATTATGACCGGGATGATGATGGAAAAATTATTGAAGGGACCGAGAAAAAAACCATAGAGCGGGAAACCCTGAACTCGATGAAAGCCATTTGGACCCGTTCAGAAAGTGAAGTGACTGACGAAGAATATCAGGAGTTTTACAAGCACATTTCTCATGACTGGAGCAATCCGCTCAAATGGTTTCGGATGAAAATGGAAGGCACTTTTGAGGCACAAGCCCTGTTGTTCTTGCCTGAAAAAGCACCGTTTGATCTGTTTCACAGGGACGGAAAGCGCGGCATCCAGCTTTATGTGAAGCGGGTTTTCATTATGGATGACTGCAAAGAGCTGATGCCAGATTACCTGCGCTTTATTAAGGGCGTGGTTGATTCAGAAGATTTAAACCTCAATATTTCCCGTGAAATCTTGCAGCAAAGCCGCCAGATTCGTGCCATTCGCAAGCGCCTGGTTAAAAAAGTACTGAGCACGCTTGATGATCTACAAGACAACACTGAGCAGTATAAAACCTTCTGGCAAGCTTTTGGCCAGGCAATGAAAGAAGGCCTGTACGAAGATCAAGAAAATCAGGAAACCTTGCTTGATTTAATGCGGTTTGCTTCGACTAACCACGACACGGAGTTAACCACTTTAAAAGACTATGCCAGCCGGATGAAAGAGGGGCAAGACACGGTTTACTTTATGACCGGTGAAGACCGGAAGACCATTGAAAACTCCCCGCACCTTGAGGCGTTTAAAGCCAAAGGCTATGAAGTATTGCTGCTTACCGATCCTGTGGATGAGCTTTGGACGCAAAATGTGATGCAGTACAAAGACTTTAGCCTGAAATCGGTGGGCAAAGGCGATGTTGAACTGGGCACGGAAGAAGAGAAAAAACAGGCTGAAAAAGATCTGGAAAGCAAAACCGAAACCCACAAATCTCTGCTGGAATTTATTAAAAATAACTTGTCTGAGCACATTAAGGATGTTCGGTTGTCTAATCGTTTAACCAATTCCCCGTCTTGCCTGGTGGGCAATGACGGTGACTTAACCCCGCAGATGCAGCAGATTATGAAAGCCATGAATCAGCCGGTCCCTGAGAACAAACGCATTTTGGAAGTTAATCCGGATCACCCCATGACGCAAAAGCTACAGACTTTATTCGATGCGGATCAAAACAGTACAAAGCTGGCTGACTTTACCTATTTATTATACGGTCAAGCGCTTCTCTCAGAAGGCAGTGCATTGCCTAATCCTGCTAAATTTAGCCAATTGATGAGCGATATGCTGGTTCAAATAGAAGTTTAAAGGTCCTTTGATTCCTTTTTGTTTCTTCTTAGAATGGCAGCACATTACGCATCACGATTGTTCTTCAGGGATTTAGAAGGCTATTCGGGCTTTTCCCCATAGTTGTTCAGGCCATTTGTTCCTGGCATTGAAGTAATAACAATGTGGACAATAAAGGTAATGGTCATTATCGCCACACATCCGAGGATTGACAAGGTTTCTAATTCTGTTGCCCGATTCAAATTGGGTATGGTTGCGATTAAATAGACTAATGGCAATCCGGCTGCAAGTAATGTAATTACGGGTGCAAATGCCCACCATCTCGATAGATTGCAATCTTGGTATCGCCGAATAGTTAGCGGCAATGCAGGGTATGCTAAGTATACAGTGATAATTTTGATACCTATTTCCCCAGAACCTAGGTTCTGGGAAACAATCTGGCTTAAATAAAAAAGCCCGTATTTTACAAAAAATAAGTACAGTGCAAAAAACCAGTATTCTTTTCGGTTTGACCTGCCGAGGTAGTCTGTAGACCTTCTATACGTTTGTATTATATAGTGCAAGGTTTCACTGAGTCTCTCGTTTTATTTTTTTGTATACAGTGCGTTCGTGGCACTGTAACGATGGTTTTAACTGATTATTCTGCAAGAGAGCTTTTTATAGCCCAATGTTTTGTTAAGGGTATAATAAAACTTAAAAAATCAGTTTAGAAACCCGGGAATTACTACCATTGTATGCAAAGCGTTCTTTAAGAAGTGTTTTAATACAGCAAGTTTACTCAGGCTGCTCGCCATATTGATTTTCACCATCTGTCCCAGGGAGTAGTGTTAAAACAAGCAAGGCAATGGCACCCAATAGAGGAATCAAAGCCACTAAAAACCACCAGCCAGATTTATTACTATCATGAAGCCGACGCACTGTAACAGCCAGGTTGGGAATCAGTGAGCCAATCACAAACAGGGCATATAGGATGCTGAAAAAACTTATGCCATCACCTGAGCCAGTAAGCAGATTTAAAATACTGACAGAAAATGCAATCATTGCGCCAAAAATAGTGAAAGACCAGTATTCTTTCCGGTTGGATCGCCCTGAAAAATCGGCGTACCGCCTGTAAGGCTCAAGAAAAATCATAGTATCAATTCTCTCTCTATCTCTCTTTTTAGTTTAAAAAATACTTTTTGTTTAATTTTTTACCCGTATAATTTCCGGCGTGATTAAATTTTGCTTTTTTTTAGGCTAAAGAAGACAAGTGGGTAGTTATAGGCATCTTAAGGCCTGCGTAACGGTACAACATAAAAATTCTAACGTGATGCGTCTGAAAAGAACTTATTCTACTGTAACACTTTTGGCAAGATTTCTGGGTTGGTCGACGTCTTTTCCTAAAAACTCGGCTATATAGTATGCAAGCAACTGTAGAGGAATGGCTGTAATCAGTGGTGAAAAGTACTCGGGGCTTTCCGGAATTTCAACAATGCTTGCAAATGTGTCTTGCAAGGCGTCTGGAATGGCGCGGTTGGTAAACACAACCACCTGGGCTTCCCGGGCTTTGGCTTCCTGGCAATTAGAAATCATCTTTTCAAAGGTCTGGCCTTCAGTAATCACAGAAATGACAACAATGTCTTTGTCCAGCATGGCAATGGGGCCATGTTTGAGCTCACTGGCAGAATACCCTTCTGCGTGGATATAACTGATTTCTTTCAGCTTTAAAGCCCCTTCCATTGAAACGGGGAAATTGATGCCGCGGGCAATAAACAATACGTCTCTGGCATGGCCGTACTGTTTGGCCAGCTGCTGAATGGGCGCGGTTAACTGAAGCGCACTTTCAATGGCTGTCGGCATTTTTAATAGCGCAGATTTCATGGTTTCAATAAACGCTTCGCTTTGCCGCTCGTATTTTTCAGCCATGGCAATGCCCAGCAAATACAAGGCGGTCACTTGGGCTGTAAAACTTTTTGTTGCCGCCACACTGACTTCCACACCAGCACGAACAGGCATTACAAAGTCAGCTTCACGCGCCATAGTAGAGTCTTCACGGTTGGTTAGTGTCAGAACTTTGGCGCCTTTGTCATGAGCCAAGCGCAATGCAGCAAGTGTATCAGCCGTTTCACCCGACTGCGACATGGTAATTACCAGATCGTTTTCGTTGATAAACGGGTTCCGGTACCTGAATTCCCCAGCCGATTCAACCTCAACGGGCATTTGAACAATGTCTTCAATAAAATATTTCCCCACAAGCCCAGCATTAAACGAGGTGCCGCAACCAATAATAACCACCCGTGCGATTTTGTGTAAGCACTGCTCAAAAGCCTCCTGGTTTTCCAGCAGCCAAATGGGCTGATGAATGCTTTGGAGTCGTCCAGTTAAAGCATTACGAAGCACATCTGGCTGCTCATAGATTTCTTTGAGCATAAAGTGCTTGTACCCTTTTTTATCAATGGTCAAAGGGTCGGTGCTGATGGTCTCAATAACAGGGTCTATTGTGTCACCGTCCATATTCACAATGGACAGGCCTTCAGGCGTGATTTTTGCAATTTCACCATCTTTTAAGTAGATGAGTTTATTGGTGTGCTTAACAATGGCCACCGCGTCACTGGCAATAATATATTCGGGTTTACCGGCTTCATCTTCGCCAATGCCAACAACCAAGGGGGCCTGATGTCTGGCTGCATAGAGGTGATCCGGGGTTTTTTGAGAAATAACACCCAAGGCATACGCGCCGTCCAGTTTTTGCAGGGCTTTGCGAATAACAGCCATAAAATTAGGCTCATCTTCAGCCAGGTGCTCAAGCAACTGGACAATGCTTTCCGTGTCGGTCTCTGAGACAAACTGATGGCCTTTTGCGCTTAATTCTTGCCGAATTTCATAGTAGTTTTCAATAATGCCGTTGTGCACAATGGCCACTTCTTGGCGGGTGCCTGTGTGCGGGTGAGCATTCACATCCGTTGCAGCCCCGTGGGTTGCCCACCGGATGTGCCCAATGCCGATGGTTTTTTCTTGGCTCGTTTTTTTGCTTTTGGATAGCTCAGGCAAGACCTTTTCAAGGTTCAGGAGTTTGCCGGATGCTTTGTAAACTTCCAGTATATTGTCATTTAAGTAAGCTATCCCGGCAGAATCATAGCCCCGGTACTCAAGGTGCTTTAAGCTTTCAAGAATTAAGGAGACAGATGATTTGCTGCCGAGATAGCCAACAATGCCACACATGGACGAAAAACCTCATGATATCGATAATTTGTATTTTTAATTTTATAATCTAAAATGCGCTTTGAACCGCGGAAAACGCCCGGTTGGACGTGCCAATTTGGCATTGAATAGTTACATAAACACTAAAAATATTTAAAATTGCCAACCTGTTGATATTCTCTTCATTTGGACATCTTTGCTCTTTGGATTCTGATTTAATCCAAACCCAGTTATTTAAAGTACAATTCTCAGGCCTGGAAAATATACGGCACTGTAAATTCAACACTGAATTGTCCGTGGTTTAAGCTGGCGGCATTGCCCAGGTACGTTAACTGAATGCTGCCGCCCATGGCTTCAACCAGGCCTTTGGTAATAAAGAGCCCAAGACCACTGCCACGGGTTGTTCTGACCAGACTGTCATCCAGCCGTTTAAACTTGTCAAACAACGAATCAATGCTGCAGGCCTGATCCTCTGAGAGTTTTTCGCACGGGTTTTTAATAGCAATCCAGATAAAGGAGTGCGTGTTTTGAGAACCTGCGGGCAAGATATTGCCAGCAGCTGAATGGGCTTGGCTTGTCTTTTGACCTGATTCTTGAGGCATATCGTTGCTGTCTTCGCTTTCAGGCCTTGTATTAATAGCAGTCTGACTATTAGAAATTAAACTTGGGGCTTGCGGGTTGGGATTGCTGATCTCGCCAACCGTCACAACAATGGGGGCATCCCCCACCGAGTATTTGACCGCATTGTCCAGCAGATTGAGTAAAATCTGCTCCAGACGGTCTGGATCAGCCAGCACACGAATTGACCCGGCCGTTAAATTGTTGGTATATTCTGTCTCAATCTGGCATTCTGATTTTGCCTGAATAAATTGAACCGCCCCCTCAATGGCGGGGGCAAGCACCACTTCATCCAGGTAAACCCGGAGGCCTGATGATTCCAGGTCAGGAATTACCAGCAGATCTTCAACCAGCCTGCTTAAGCGATCGGCCTGGCGTTTAACAACTTTTAAACTTTTTACCCGGGCTTCACTGTCCAGGGTTTTATCATTGCGCAACAAGCGGGAGGTATAGCCCTTAATGCTGGTGAGTGGCGTGCGCAGTTCATGGCTGATGGTGTCAATGAGGTTGGATTTAAATTCATCCAGTTTGGCCAGCTTTTCATTGGCCTCTTGAATCCCCTGCCAGGACTCGGCTGTTTTTCGGGCCATCCGGTTAAACTCAACTGTCAGGTAAACAATTTCATAGGGGGTAAAAATATTGGTGATTAAACGGATGCGTCGGTAGTAATTGCCTTCGCCAACCGCTTTTACGCCTTTAATCAATTGCCGGAAGTTTCGGCTAATGCCAAAAATGTAGGGCAGCACCAGGGCCATAATAATGGCGAGGCAGCCCAAAATGAGGAGCAGGGTCTGTGTGTTTGCCCGGGCAATGTATTTCTGCTTCATATGATACGGGGATTCAATGATGATTCCCCAATTGATGTCCGGCATTTTGACAATGACTTTTTTTAAGGGTTCTGGATCGTCAGCGTCATTTGTTTCTTTTTCTTTTTGTATTAGGCGCTCTTTTTTATAGGCTTTGTTCTTCCTGTTCCTGGAAGCAGAATCCTCTGTGTTGGCCAATGTTTCTGAAAGAAATTCATGGGTGACCCCCGGCCTTATTTTTTGAAAGGCCTTTAGGTCTTTATCGGTAATGCGGGCTTGCAAGTTGGTTGACTCGGGGCCTGCAATAATAAAGCCGTCATTGTCAATAATGTAGAATGCGTCATAAAGCGAGTTGTTTTGCTGAACCAGTTGACTGAGGTAATCAAAAGATTTTTGCTGAACGTAAAATACAGGCACCTGGTTGCGCGAATTGTTTGTTTTAATGGCTGAATGCGGTATTGCCGACTTTTGTGAAGGCAGAGGAATGGCTGCCCGCAGGTAATACGCCCCATCCTGGACAACCCGTTTACCAATGCCCAATGAGCTTTCACTAAAGTAGAGCACCTGAAATGGATGGTCAGTAGCCAATTGAAAAGTGGCGGCTGAGGTCTCTGAAGTTTTTTCTTCTTGTCGGGAATCACTGGAACTGACTGCAATCTGGTCTGGCAGACGCAATTCAGGGCTGACGGCTTCAAAGCGCCGGTATTTTGCTTGAATCAGCTGCCCAGACTGATTATACAGGCCAACAGACTCCAGGCTGTTGTCCAGGTTCAGAATGGTTTCTGTGAGTGCTTCAAATGGCTGTTTTTGCCCCAGTCCATTGCTAATCAGCTGGGCCATCATCTGACTTTGCTGCTTTTGCCAAGACATTTCAGTATCAAAGTCTTTATAAAGGGCCTCTGCTGTATGCTTGGTAAAGCGGGCCATTTCTTTTTTCATGGCTTTCTGGTTGACTTGATGGATAAGAAAGGCAACCCCGGTTAACGGAATGGTGATGGTGACAATAAAGCCAATCAGAATCTGCTGGTAGATTCTGAGTTTGGGCATGTTAAATCGAATCATGGGCCCTTGTCAGGTGCAGCGCCTTGTATTACTTCTGGGGCGGCCATCAAGCGGTATCCCACATTGGTAATGGTTTGCAAAAACTGGGGCTGCTTGTGATCATGTTCAATTTTTTGCCGCAACCCGCCCACATGAACCCGCAACATTCTCACGTCTTCATCGGCTTCATAGCCCCAGACTTCCTGCAGCAATGTGGCAAGAGAAACAGCCTCACCCACGTGCTGCATCAGACAGTATAAAATTTCAAATTCGGTTGGGGTTAATTTAATGAGCGTATCACCTTTTATGACCTCAAGCGAGGTCGGCAATAGCCGAAAAATTCCCGCCTCCAAGACTTCATTTTTTTTGGCCTTGCTTTCAGTTTTATTCAGTGCCCCAGTTCGTCTGAACAATGCCCGCATGCGAACCATGAGTTCTTGAAACTCAAACGGCTTAATTAAATAATCATCGGCTCCGGCGTTAAAGCCCCTGATTTTGTCTTCAATAGTGCCTTTAGCGGTTAACAAAATAACAGGCGTCTCTGCTGAAATGGAAAATGTTCGCAGCCTTTTACAGACCTCGAAGCCATCCAGCTTGGGCATCATCACATCAAGAACAATGAGATCAAACGCTTTGCTCTCAATGCGCTTAATAGCCGTTAACCCGTCGTGAACCGTGTCAACGTCAAAGCCCATCAGCTCTAAATCAAGGCGGAGCAAATCCGTAATTTCAGGATCGTCATCCACCACCAGAATGTTTACCATTGCTTCAGCACTCCAATTAATAACGCGCCACTTTCAATGCTAGCACAAGCTTGCAGCCAGAGACAGCTTTTAGGGGCGGCGGTACAAAAAACCGTCTTCCATTTTTGTTTTCTGGGGATACATACTGGCCAGATGATCTTTTATTTTTTGCAAGCCGCGCTCATTGTTGGCCCGGTAGCGAAAGAGCCAGACAGTCGAGATTTCTGCAAAGAGGGTTTTATCGGGCAGCGGAATGTCTGTTTTCCGATAAGGGCTCATCCAGTACAGTATGGGCTGTTGCGGGTTAAACTGATGGCTGTAATAGGCGGCAATGAGGGCTGCGCCCCACGGGCCGTTTACTACCATTAAGGGCAAATTGCCTGTTATTAATTTTGATTTTGATGCTAACGCCGCTTTTGAAGCTGGCTTTGATCGGTTTACCATGGCCTTGATATGACTGCGAATGGGCTTGCTCTTGTTGTGGTTGTCCCGAAAGGGCGACGGCGAGTAAACCGCAAGCACCCCAAGCGCGGCCACTGCTAAAACAACTGTGGCCTGAATTTTTCTAGACCACTGCAAGCCGGTTTTTTGATTGAGTAGTCTGCTTAAAACGCAAAACCCAATGGCCATGGCGATATAAACCGCTGGAGAACTCAGCATCACGTAGCGGTCCATCACAGCAGAATGGGTGTTTTTTATGAAATCATAGGCAATTAACAGGCCAATGGGCAAACTGTACCAGCACGCAATAAAGCCTAAGAACCACACTTGTCGATGGTGCAGCGCATACGAATACATCGGCATATTAGTATTATTAGCCTCTGCATTTTGGGACTTGCTGATAGTTGCCGCCTTGCCCTGACCCCGTGTTTTCCAAATGACAGACACAAAGCCAGCGATTAAAACAAGACAAAGCGGAAAATAAAAAATCCGCTGCAAGTGATTGTTGCCGCCTGCAAAAACCAGTGCATGCCAGATCGGCAACCCGATGATTCGAGGAATTGAGGCCAAGCCTTTGGCAAAGTGGTAATTGCTGGACAGCCCGTTAACCTGCTCGGTGTAAATGGGCAGCCAGGCAATGCCAACCCCTGCAATCAGGACCAGACCGGGTAGAAAAAGCGCAAGGCGCTTCAGGACGAGTTTTTGATTCTGTCCTGAACCGTGTTGTTTGATCGAGTAAGCGTATGCCCAAAAAAACAACACCTGAAACCCCAAGAAAAAAACGACCGTATAATGCGTTAATACAGCCGCTGTGGTACACAGCGCATAAGTGGCAGACTGAACAACTGACTGCGCCTTCATGGTCTGAGTATTGGCATTGCGTTCGGGGGTGGTTAGCAGCTGCCAAAAGAGGTAAGCTGAAAATGAGCAAAGCAGTAATGCCAGGGCATACATTCTACCCTCTTGGGCAAAATAAAGCTGAAATGGCGAAAATGCCATAAACACCAAAGCAAGGGTTGCCGCTTTGGTGCCGTAGCCCTGCTTGGTCAGCATAAAAACAGGAAACAGGGCAATGGCTGAGCACAAAGCAGAAAAACTGCGCAAACCGGCTGCCGTGTTTTGAAACCAGGCCAGCCATGGGTTTAACAAACAGTAGTACAAGGGCAGATGAACATTGATTTTCAGCATGGCCAGCAATTGATCAAAGGCAAGGGGTTGCCAGGCCAGATAAGTTTGATACAGAGAGATGGCAGACTGCGGCGTCGCCAGAGGACGCTCAGGGGGCAAGTGCGTGTTTGCAACCATCAAGGAGTAAATTTCATCAATCCACAAGGTCGTGGCATCCAGGTTGCAAAACCGGAGAAAAACCCCCAGAACCGAGACTATTGCAATGAGCCAGATGCTGGTATTATTCATACGCCAATAAAATTGATTGCGTGCAGTGGGTTTGTGTTGTTTGCATTGGCCAGGGGGTAATGGCCTTTACGGATTTTTAATACTTTTTTCAATTTTGTTTTTGAAGGGGTTCGGGGGATGGTGCTTGGTTATTGACAAAAAGTGTGCGGGTTGGGTAAGCAAATTCAACGCCATGGCTTTCAAAAACACGAATAAGTTCTAAGTTGATTTGCTGCTGATAGTTCATAAAAATGGCATAGTCCGGGTCTAACACATAGTAAACGGCTTCAAAATCGTATGAAGAACTGCCAAAAGTTGCAAAGTGAGCCCGATCAAAACGGACCCCGTCTGTATCATCAATAATCTGCTTAACCCAGTGCGGAATTTCTTTCATTAAGGCATAAGGCGTTTGGTACAAAATGCCAAACTGAAGAATCACCCGGCGCTCTTCCATTTTCTGGTAATTGCGGATGCGAGAATCCAGCAAGTTTTTGTTGGGAATGACAATGCCTTCCCCGCCCAAACTCCGGATTCGGGTAGACTTTAATCCAATTCGCTCAACGGTACCCATAAATTCATCCACAATAATGAAGTCGCCAATGACAAAGGGTTTGTCAAAGGCAATCGACAGTGCCGCCATTAAATCGCCCAGCGTATTTTGAACCGCCAGGGCAACGGCAATACCACCAATCCCCAGACCTGCAACCAGGGCTGTGATATCCACCCCAACATTGTCTAAAACTGCAAGGGAAATTAGCGTCCACAAAACAGCCGTTAAAATAAACTGCAAGGGACCCATTACCGTCTGAACCTGCTGGCGGTCGGCACGGTCTTTTTTGGTGTCAATAAAACGCTGAATTTGATACTGGATCAAGGTTTTTCCCCAATGCCCAATTTGAAGCAGCAGTGCAATAAAGGGCAGCCTAGAAAGAACTTGAGAATATTTGGGTGAAAAACTGAGGAAAAACGCCCCAATGGACAGTGATATCGCAATGTCAAACAAGCGGGTGGTTGAATTTAAAACAACCTTGGTCAGCCGAATCAACTCCAGATCGGGAAAAAGATTGCCTTGGTTTATTTTTCTTTTCAAGAATTCACGACACCGTGCCATGGCAATAAAACAGATGCCGCTGCACAAGAGGCTGATTATCCAGGCTTCTATGCTGTTTCCAAACCAGGTAACCGGAATCAGGCTGCCGGAAGCCAATGTATTTTCGAACATCGTCGGGTGTTTCTTGTCTTAAAATTTCTGACCTGTTGCAAAATACAACTGTTCTAGAAATACAATAAACAGAGGACTATTGGAATTTCTATTGAATCAAGTACAATTTTGCTATGGGTCCAATTCAATGACACGTTTACAGGTCTTTCCGTTAATTCAGTTGATCAAACACAATGCCTTTGAAACGCTATAGCCTGGACAGCGCATCGCATGTTTTAAGCCTGAACCCGACTGTTTTAAAACGGCTGATTGTTGTGTTTCAGAATAATCTGAACGTGGTGATTGACAAAAACAACCCGGTTGAGGACGTCCCGTTAAGCCAGGCCAATCTGCGGTTATTGCACCGAATCAAAAAAGCGTTGCTTTCCGGCAACTCTTTGGCTGAATTAAAATCACGGGATTTCACTGCTTCCACCCGCTCTGTTAGACTTCGCAACAGTAATGGGTATCACATCAGGCACCGCAGCCTTAAAGTTCGAAAGCCCAATAATCAGACCCTGCAAAACCGGAATTCCGAAGCAAACCGGTTAAAGCCCGTCCGTCAGTCTGGCTTGATGGATGACCTGGCCAGAAAAACCTTTCAATTCTATAAAGTAAACAATGGCTTGACGAAACAGCCGCCTGCCCCAACCGTTTTCCATCAACTAAAGCATTATCTGGTGAAGCACAAACTGGCAACGCAAGAAAGCCACGAACCCCCGGAATCTCAGCAGCGCCCAGAACCCCAGGAGCCAATTATGCAAGATCAAGATCCACAAGGCAATTCAGCCTCTAGTCAGTCAATGCCAATGAATTCAAATCACCAGAAGAATTTAAAACAGAAGAGGCCAAAAAGCGGCACGCCATTTGGCGCTGCGTTTAAAATGAAACCGTTTGCGTCATCATCGCCCTTAGGAAAAGCCCCCGAGGAATTTGAAGCAATACTGGCGGAACTGCCGAATCATCCGGGACAACAGTCAATCAGTACCCGGCTTAAAGTGGCCGCCGGATTGTTGCTGCAAAACCGGGTCAGCCAGTAATAAACGGCCCATTTATTGTACGGGTTTTATGTGGGCTACGAGTTAGCGGGCTTTTTTGCTGATTTTCTGGTAATGCTTGCTAAATCCAGCCGATCGCTTAATGGACGGGGACAGTGCAACGGCCTGATCGAAGGCCAGCTTGACATTTTTCCACTGTTTTAACTGCTCATAACTGTCGCCCAGCTTTAAAAAAACATTGGCTGATTCCCTGTCGATGCTTGCCGCAGTCAGGTAATGGGATACAGCCGCCTGATAATTGCTTGCCTGGCGGGCGCGATCCCCTTTTTGAACCATACGTTTTGCCAGGGCACGTTTTTTTTCAATGTGCTGCAGGGCCGGTTGAAAGTTGGCGTCATGGACCAGTTGTTCCAGGCGGCGATAAAACAGTTCAGAATATTGCAATTCTTGAATAAAAAACAAGCGATCGGCCAGCTGCATTAATGCCTCATCTGACAAGCCGTCGACCACATCCAGCAGGGCTTTGGCACGTGCAATATTGCCGCGCAGAAAATTGGCTTCGGCGGCAATGGCGGCCTGTTGTGAATCGGCGAGTTTGTCCAGCCTGATCGTCAATGCGGGTGTTAGGTCGCCTTGTAGTGCTATCTCAAGTTTAATTGCATTCAGCGTATATTTATCTTTATCTTTTAGCGCACTTGTATTGGCATTGCCAAAGCGGTTTTTTATGGCCAGTATGCGCTCTTGCAACAAGGGTTGCGGGCTTCCCGGTGCAAAGGGAGTATTGGGAGTCAGCGGCTTAATGTCTGATGCCAGGTTTGATGCCGCAATATTATTTGATTTTCTTTTTGATGATTTTCTTTTTGATTTTTTTGGGGGGAGCGCTTTTGCGGGATTTTCAGGCTTAAAGACCGGGCTGCCGGTCTGATAAAAGTAATTTAAGTAAACCAGGCCAGACAAGGTTGAAAAAGCTTCATCACTTAATTCTGGATTATTGGGGACAATTGCAAGCAGTTTCTCCCACTCGGAGATTGCAGGAAGAATTTTCTCCTGACGCGACAGGGTTCTTGCCTGCTGAATTAAGTCGCTCAAAAAGTCAGGGTTAATTTTAACAAGTTCCTGATAGGTTTGAATGCTTTCCTTGGGCTGGTTGTTTTCTTGGTAAAGCACCGCAATTTTTTGGCGAATTTCTGTGTCATTGGGGCTGTGTGCCAGCAATCTTTTATAATACGCAATGGCATCCGAGTAACTGCCCAACTGTTGATGGGTTTTGGCAATCAGCTCATCTCGAAAAGGATTTGTTCCAAAATCCTGTTTTTCTGAGCGTTTTGCGTATTTAAGTGTTTCTGTAGGCTGATCCAGGCTTTCCATGAGTCTGGCCAGCAAATAGAAATTTTCACTGTTCTGCGGGTCAATTTCGATGGCGTGAAAGATGCTGTTTTTGGCTTGAATACCCTCATTGGAGGCCAAGTAAAGTTTGGCGTAGGTTTGCAATGTTTCACGGTGATTGGAATTGATTTGGTACGCTTTCTTCAGCAGTTTTTCGGCGCTTACCCAGTCATTGGCTGCCAGCATCGCATCAGCAAAGTGGGCAAGAACCAATGGGTTGTTAGGGGCCAGTATTTTTGCCTGGGTCAGATATTCTTTGGCAAGGGCCAGCTTGTTGACCGGGTTGTTTTGATGCCAGTTTTCAGGCAATTTGCTCCACTGGGTGTAAAGTTGCCCCAGCAGGGCCATTGTTTCTGCCGACTGGGGGTGTTTGGCAAGTGCCTGTTTTAAGGTGGCTTCTGCGCTGGCAAAATTAAACTGGCGCTGTTCAATTTTGGCGAGACCCAGTGTTGCTTCAAGGTTATTTGCGTCTTGCTTTAAGTATGCGGTATAGATGGCTTTGGCTGCCAGGCCGTCACCGCGATCGTAAAGCAGGGCTGCTTTTTTTAAAATGGGGCTTGTCTGAAAAAAAACAGGGGCTGTTTCAGCAGTATCCAGGGGAATTAATGCTTGTGCCAGGGCCGTGTTTGGAAGGGCTGAACCAGAAAAAAAACTGGCCACTGCCGAATAGAGAAGTAAAAAATGCTTAAAATAGCGTAAAGATTTGTCCGTTTTCAATCGAATCACCTATAACTGATTTTCCAATTTGATGGTATTATTTAAAGAGTTGGTAACAGGTCATCGCAGTATGTTAACGATTATTTGATTTTTCGTGCCATTTATTTTTTAATAACATCTGGTTTTAAACAACACGTTGCCAGTAAAAGCTTTCTGGGCTCTAAACATTCCAACTTAAAAGTTCTCAACATTGTAATAGAAAAGAGTTATAGAATTCAATGGTCTTAACAGGCTACACCACATTGCTTCTAATGCTTCTCTTTGCAGCCATTCTTCCTTTTTTGCTGATGGGGTTGTCTCAGGTTGTTCAGATTAAGCAGCCGTCTGCGCTCAAGTTTATGGTTTACGAGTCTGGTATGACCCCGTACGGGTCTGCTCATGTAAAATTTGACTTGAAATTTTATATGTATGCCTTGCTTTTTATTCTTTTTGACATTGAAACAATTTTTCTATTTCCCTGGGCGGTTGCCTTTGATGATCTGGTGAAAAGCCTGGGTATATTTCCCATTGTTGAAATGTTTATTTTCATAGGGATTTTGGTTCTTGGTTTGGCTTATGCCTGGCGGCGTGATGCGCTGCGCTGGCAATAGAAACGGAGCATTGACCGAATGAGTGCAACAGAAAAAGTGTTAAACGGCATTCAAGATGTCCTGGAGAGTTCAGGCATTTTGGTGACCACCCTTGATTCAGTGTACAATTGGGCCCGCTCAAATTCGGTCTGGCCTTTGACGTTTGCAACCTCTTGCTGCGGTATTGAAATGATGTCGACCAGCGCCTCTAATTTTGACATATCCCGGTTCGGCTCCGAGGTTTTCCGCGCGACACCAAGACAATCGGATTTAATTATTACGGCTGGCACTATTACGCACAAAATGGCACCTGCACTGTTAAAGCTGTATATGCAAATGCCTGAACCCAAGTATTGTATTGCAATGGGCGCATGCACGGTTACAGGTGGAATGTATGAAAATGATTCATACTCGGTTGTCCGCGGGGTTGACCGGATTATTCCGGTCGATGTTTATGTGCCGGGTTGTCCACCACGGCCTGAGGCATTGCTGGATGCATTGATGCTTTTGCAAAAAAAGATTCGCAAGGAATCCATTGTTGATCGCAGAAAGCGGGCGGCATCCCACGTTCCTAAGGTGCAGCTTGGCCCTGGGGAAGTGCTTTTGCCTAAGGATGATGAGCCAATCCTCAACTGGGGTGTTCAACAGTATGCTTACCCGGTGGAAGATCTCCAGGCCGAAGGAAAAATTTCGCTGGTTCGCGGTAATATCAAGTACCGCCATGAGCGGGAAGAAGAGCGAAAAAAACAGCGGGACGCCCGAGAAAAAAGCAGCTGATAGAAAAAATATTAAAACAAAACAGGGTACTATTGTGGTTGACACAGAAAACGACGCCAAAGAAAACACAGCCAAAGAAAATGCGGCTAAAGAAAATGCAGAAGAATCGCCAGAATTGCTGCCTTTTGGCAAATACGGCCAAAAGCTCTCAGATGCCGGTTTTGAAGTCGTTGCCCTTCAGGCCGATGCTGCCGGCAATGAGTCTATTCAGGTTGATCCAGCCCACTTGATTCAGGTTGCCACATTTTTGCGCGATCAGTGTGACTTTGATTTGTTGCTGTCTTGTGCTGGTGTTGACTGGAAAACCCACCGGGAGTCAGTTTATCAAGTCTACTCGATTAAAGCTTCTGACTATATTATTTTAAAAGTGATTGCCAAAGAGGAGCATTCCCCCTCGCTAATGCCGGTCTGGCCTGCAGCTGACTGGCATGAACGTGAAACTTATGACCTTTTTGGAATTATATACGACGGTCACCCCAACCTCACCAGAATATTGATGCCCAATGATTGGCTTGGCCACCCGTTAAGGAAAGACTATAAACTGGATGATCCGCGACTGGTCTGGAACCAGCGATAACTGATCAGAGGATAAGCAAACCCACTATGAGCACATCGACACCAATTGAAATTCCGGGTGTATTTACCGAGCAAGGGTACAATACGGAAGACATGGTTGTGAATATTGGCCCGCAGCACCCAAGCACACACGGGGTTTTGCGCTTAGTCACAACACTGAACGGTGAGGTGGTTAAGGCCATGGAGCCTGTGATTGGCTATTTGCACCGCAGCAAGGAGAAAATGGCTGAGTCCCGCTCTTACTTTCAGTACCAGCCCACGTTGGATCGGGTGGAGTATTTGTCGTCGTTTTTTGATCACTATGTTTATGTTGCTGCCATTGAAAAAATTTCAAATTTAAAAGTGCCCAAGCGGGTTGATTATATTCGGATGATTACTATGGAGTTGAACCGGATATCGTCGCATCTGCTCTGGTTTGGTACTTTTCTTCTGGATTTGGGGGCGACCAGCCCGTTGTTTTATGCGTTTCGAGAGCGGGAAGAAATTTTTAAGCTTTTTGAAGACGTGACTGGTGCCCGGATGATGTATAACTACTACCGGTTTGGCGGGGTCAATGCGGATTTACCACCCGGTTGGCTGGATGATTGCCGGGCTTTTATTAAAACAATGCCCAAAATTATTGATGAATACGAGGCCATTGTCACCAAGAACCCCATTATCTTGGACCGTACTGTGGGCATTGGCATCATTGATTATGAACTTTGCATGAAATACGGGGTGACGGGGCCAAGCTTGCGGGCTGCCGGTATTGATCAGGACTTGCGCAAAACCAATTCTTACCTCTGTTATGATGAAATTTCATTTGAAGTTCCGCTCGGTAAGCACGGGGATGTCTTTGATCGTTATACCGTTCGTATGGCGGAAATGCGGGAATCTTGCAAAATTATTGAACAGTGCCTGGATAAAATCCCGGGCGGGGACACCCAGCATATTTTAAACAAGCAGGCAGAAGTTGATGCTGCAAAAAAACGCGCAAAACAGAATGGCGAAGATCCCAAAGCGGTGCCTGGTATTGATCCGGACTGGCTGACTCAAGGCCAAAAAGTGAACCTGATGACTTACAAGCCTGCAGTGGGTGAGGCCAATGTGGTTTGTGAATCTCCGCGGGGAATGCTTGGCTGTTATTTAATCAGTGATGGAACACCAAAAGCTTACCGGGTGAAATGGCGCGGTGCTTCGTTTTCCAACTTGTCTGTTTTGCCGGAAACCATGATCGGTAATTTGTACCCGGATTTAATGGCTATTTTTGGTAGCTTAGATGTTATTTTGCCGGAGGTTGATCGGTAATGGCCAATGCCCCTGTCTTAAATTACCCAGCGTGGTTGCCTGAAATATTGGATGTTGTTCCGCAATTATTGGGTGTTTCAATTAACTGGTCTGATTATTCGGTCTTATTGACGATTGGATGGGCGGTTTTAGCCTTTACGTTAATCGCCATTGTTGCCAAAGCCTCCGTTGTTTTTATGGTTTTGATGGAACGCAAGGTTCTTGCCTGGTTGACCCAGCGTGTGGGCCCAAACCGGGTTGGTCCCTGGGGTCTGCTTCAGACGTTGGCTGATGGCATTAAGCTCTTGTTTAAAGAGGACATCATGTCGAAGGGTTCTGATAAGTTCTTATTCACACTGGGTCCAGCAGTCTTTTTTACCCCAACGTTCATCTTTTTTGCCTTATTGCCGTTTACAGATTCCATGCTGGCTGTCGCCTTACCGGCAGGTGCTTTGTTTGTGTTTGCCATTTCTTCAATTTCGGTTGTTGGTATGGTCTTGTCCGGGTGGGGGTCTAACAACAAGTACTCCCTGCTGGGTGGAATGCGAAGTGCCGCCCAGGCAATCAGTTATGAAGTCCCGCTGGTTCTGGCTGTTTTGGCTGTTGTGCTGTTTACCGGCACCATGAATATTGCAGACATTGTGAGAGGACAAACCGGTCCGTTCTGGAATTGGTATGGTTTTGTTTTAACCCCAATCAGCTTTTTCATTTTCTTTATTTCGGCCCTGGCTGAGGTAAACAGAATTCCGTTTGATTTGCCTGAAGCAGAAAGTGAGCTGGTCAGTGGCTACAACACAGAATACACCGGTATGAAATTTGCGTTATTCTTTTTGGCAGAATATGCAGCACTGTTTGCAATGAGTGGGTTTATTACGGCATTTTTTGCTGGCGGATATTTTAGCCCAACAGGCAATTACCTTATTGAGTATTTGACGAAGACCCCGTACCAGGATTTAACGGGCATATTCCAGCTTGTAGTACAGGTTGAAATGCTTTTCTGGTTCCTGGCCAAAACGTATTTCTTTATTTTCCTGGCCATGTGGATACGGGCCACATTGCCGCGTTTGAAGCCGGATCAGCTGATGGGATTCAGCTGGAAATTTCTAATTCCCTTGTCTTTGGTTAATATTTTTGTCATTGCCCTGGGCAAGTTTTTCATAGCACCAGGCGGTATTGAAAATATTGGGGATCAAGCGATTCTCTCTTCTCCGGGTGTCTGGATAACTTGGGCGATGTGGGTTGGATTTGCAGTGGGCGTCTACGGTTTGTTTTTCTGGTTTTCCAGTAATTCACTCAACCAAAAGCTAGAAATGAGGTTGGTACGTCGATGACTCAATCTGAAAAAACTGCAATTAAATCTGAAAACCGCGTACTTGATGGCGCCAAGGCAATTGCAACTGGTATGGCTACGGTACTCAGCCATTACTTCCGGCCACCGGTTACACTGCAATACCCTGAGGTCATGCCGGACTTAAGCATTCGTTTTCACGGCAGGCTGTGCTTACTGACCAAATCAGACGGGACTGACCTTTGCATTGGCTGTAAAGCTTGTGCCCGTGTCTGCCCGTGCAACGATTTAATCCAGATTGAAATGCATCGGGACGCCAATAAAAAGCCTGTAATTGATATGTTTACTATTGATATGGGTCGGTGCATTTTTTGCGGCAACTGCACTGAGGTTTGCCCGGTTGACTGCATTAAAATGCTGCCGGATTTTGAGCTGGCGGATTACTCCAGGGAAGCACTGGTTTTGGATAAAAAAGATTTAAGCCTTTCCGCAGAAGAATCCGATGAATGGCGCTTGATTCACGGCTTGGAAACAAACGTAAAATAATGGCCTTTAAAAACGAATAGAATATCTAATGTAATATAATAGAAGCGAAAAAATAATATAAGCGACATCCGAGAAGTTTAAAGCTTCTTTTATTAAAAGAAATCAGTATTTATAGGGACACTCTCTGTTTTGGACAGCACATTCTTTTGGTTTTTTGCAGTAACCTCAATTGCAGGCGCTTTTGGTCTGGTTTTGTCAAGAAGTGCGATTTATTCAGCCTTAAGCCTTATTGCGGTTTTTATGTCAATTGCAGGTTTGTACCTGTTAAATAACGCTGACTTTCTGGCAATGGCCCAGGTGGTTATTTATGCGGTTGGCTTAACCATCTTAATGTTGTTTGCCATTATGTTCACAGGCGACAAACCGCTGGGCTACGAAGGTTCAAATCGCTCCAGTAAAATTATTTATTGCATTATTGCTGCATTTTTTTCGGCCCTGGTAATCCGCACCATTTCAGATCTGAATTTTTCGCAAGTTTCCGGCGATTTTACGGCAGTACAATCCACCCTCATGGCAAAAGGCAGTACAGCAATGCTGGGAAATTTGTTATTCGGCTACTATGCACTGCCCTTTGAGTTGGCTTCGATTTTGCTGCTTGTTGCCATGATTGGCGCCATTGTGATTGCCAAGAAGTCATTCGATACTCCATCAGAATCTGGTCAACCCCTTGACACCCAGTACCGGGTTGATTTGGCCAGTGCTCCGTCCCAGGAAGTTCTGGATGCGATGCGCAAAGAGCGGATGGCGGAAAGCGAAGCCCGAAAAGAGTCGCTGAAAAATTAGTTGTTTGAACAGATAAATTAAGGTTTTTTCTTTTATTATGCCCGATTTCATAACGACCATTGGCTTAAATCATTATATTATGCTGGCGTCTCTTTTATTTGCCCTTGGGCTTTTGGGTGTTTTAACAAACCGCAATGTGATCCGGGTTTTAATGTCGCTTGAATTAATGATGAGTGCCGTAAGCATCAATTTAATTGCATTCAACAATTTTCTTCACTTGTCAGAAGGTCTTGCGGGTCATGTTCTGACCATATTTATTTTGACAGTATCTGCGGCAGAAGCCAGTGTTGGTCTGGCCATTATTATTGCCCTCTATCGCGCAAAAAGTACGGCAGATATGAATAAATTTGATTTATTAAAATGGTAAGCGTTGGAGTTCCTGCTTATGAATTGGTTTAGTGATGTCCAAAACATCTGGGTGGTCGCAATATACCCATTGCTTGCTTTTTTATCCATTGTCTTTATTCGGACGTTCAAGCACAAACACCCCGTTTTGCAGAAAAGAGAAATTGCATCGGGGCTGACCATTTTTGCAACCTTTTTGGGGCTTTGTCATACGCTGTTTGGTGCATTGCCCTGGTTAATGGTCCAAGACGGCAGTGCGGTTTCTGCGATTGAGAGAAATATTACATGGCTACAAGCCGGGTCTTTTAAGTTGTCGATGGGCTATCTTCTGGATTCAATGTCGGTGATGATGCTGTTTGTCGTGACGTTTATCAGTTTATTCATTCAGATTTACACGCACGGGTACATGAATCATGACAAGGGGTATGCCAAGTTTTTTGGCTATCTGGCTTTGTTTAATTTTTCAATGCTGGGCTTGGTCTTAAGCACCAATTTGTTTCAGATTTACATTTTTTGGGAATTGGTTGGGGTTAGCAGTTACCTGCTGATTGGATTCTGGTTTCACAAGCCTTCAGCAGCGATTGCCTGTATGAAGGCATTCTTAATGAACAGGGTTGGGGATTTTGGCTTTTTGTTTGGTATTTTGGGTGTCTTGCTGTTTTCCTTCCCCGTGTGGGGAGATTATCTCAATCGACCAGAAAATCAGCAGATGACATGGCTGTCTTTTCAGGCATTGCCCGAGGTTGTGCCTTACCTGAAGACTTCGGTTGAATCCTTGCATCCGCTGGGGTTAATGGTTATTGCGTTGCTGGTGTTTATGGGACCCATGGCAAAAAGTGCCCAAGTGCCACTGCATACCTGGCTGCCCGATGCAATGGAAGGCCCTACGCCCATCAGTGCCTTAATTCACGCAGCGACGATGGTTGCTGCTGGCGTATACCTTATAGCCCGGGTTTTCCCAGTTTTTGAAGCCTCTCCTGAGGCGATGATTGTGGTTGCTTCAATTGGAACTTTAACCGCTTTAATTGCTGCAAGCATAGCACTGACGCAGTACGATATTAAAAAAGCACTGGCCTATTCCACAATGTCCCAGCTGGGCTTTATGGTTGCTGCTATGGGATTTGGTGCCTTTAGCGCCGGGCTATTTCACTTGTTTACGCATGCTTTTTTTAAAGCGATGCTCTTTCTTTGCTCAGGCAGTGTGATTCACGCCTGTGAGGATGAGCAGGACATGCGTAAAATGGGAGGCTTGATTGGAAAACTGCCAGTGACGCATATCACTTATCTCATTGGAACGCTTGCGATTTCGGGCATTTTATTGAGTGGTTTTTGGTCCAAAGATTTAATTCTGGCTGGTGCCAAATCTTTTTCCGTGGGTTTTTATTGGCTATTGTCTATTGCCGCTGGTTTGACTTCATTTTACATGTTTCGGACCTACTTTTTGACGTTTTGGGGCAAATATCGCGGCACTGTTCATGTGCACAAAGAGGATTTCTGGATGGTAATGCCTTTGGCTGTTTTAGCCGTTCCGTCTGCTTTTATCGGGGTGGCAATGGCTGGCCTTTCCGATGTTACGATTCCGTTCATTCCCAATTTTATGGCGTATATTCATTATGCATCTGATGCAGCGCACGGTGCTGGACACGCTTCTCATGCGCATGTTCACAGCCTGCTGGAAGCCATTCAATCGCCTATTGGGCTTTCTTCACTGGCTGTTGGCTTATCGGCAATGGTTTTGGCATTTGTTTTTTATGTGCTGGCTCCCAAAATCCCGCAGGTTTTCAAAACAGCTCCCATTACTGCTTCAATGTTTAATTTGTTTTCAAACAAGTGGTATTTTGATGATATTTACAACGCGTTTGTTAAAAAAATCTACCTGGTCTTTGCATCAGCCTCTGCAGAATTTGACAAGTCCGGGGTTGACGGTATTGTCAACGGGACAGCCAAATTGGTCTTGTCCAGCGGGCATGCCCTGAAAGAAATACAATCGGGTAAAATTCAAACTTACATTGCCGTCCTGACCTTTTCAGTGGTCAGTTTGGTTCTGCTATTATTTTACTTTATGGTGTAATTCATTGCTAAGGAGCCTTTAAAACACTGTGGACATCTTATCCCATTCTTATTATTCAATCTTGATAGCGGTTCCTTTTGTTCTGGCGTTGTTTTCCCTGCTTGTCCCAGAGGGCAAAAACGGAAAAATTGTTCACGGGTTTGCATTATTTGGCTCAGTGCTGCTTTTTCTGATTTCAATGCTCAGTGTGATTGGCGTTGTTACACCCGTTTCAGAAACCCTGGCTTGGATGCCGAGCCTAGGGATTTCATACAGTGTGTCAGCCGACGGGTTAAGCCAGGTGCTGGTGGTATTGACTACATTTTTAACGGTAATGGCAGCTATTGCCAGCATCACTTCTATCCATAAGCGGGTGAAGCTCTACTATTCTATGTTTTTTACACTCATTGGATCGGTGATTGGGGTTTTCCTTGCCCGGGATTTGTTCTTGTACTTTTTATTCTGGGAATTAGAACTCATTCCGATGTATTTTCTGATTGCCATTTGGGGCGGACCGCGCAGGCAGTATGCCTCCATTAAGTTTGTGCTTTACACGTTGTTTGGATCCGTTTTTTTAGTCGCTGGCTTGCTGGCACTGTATTTTCACGCGGCTTCTATTCCTGCACTTGATCACTCAACGTTGTTTCTTTACGACACTGTGAAAAAAGCGGTGGGCTTTAACTTGCCTTTGGCGTCTCAGGTGTTAATTTTTACAGCCCTGTTTATTACTTTTGCGGTTAAGTTGCCCGTTGTGCCCTTGCACACCTGGTTGCCTGATGCTCACGTTGAGGCGCCAACACCGGTCAGTATGCTGCTTGCGGGTATTCTTTTAAAAATGGGATCCTATGGGATGCTTCGGCTGTGCTTTGAGTTTATCCCGGAGGCGGCCAAAGTTGCTGCACCTTACATCTGCCTTTTGGCTGTCATCAATATTGTATACACCGCTGGCATTGCCCTGGTACAGAAAGATTTAAAAAAACTGATTGCATACAGCAGTGTGAGTCATATGGGATTTGTGTTGCTGGGACTTTCTGCACTGAATGCACTGGGCTTTAACGGTGCCGTTTTTGTGATGTTTGCTCACGGTCTGGTCAGTGCTGCACTGTTTATGTGTGTTGGAACCTTGTACAACCGCACACACACCCGAGAAATATCAGAATACGGTGGGTTTGCCCAACAGACCCCCATACTGTTCTATTTCTTTCTGTACACAGCGATGGCAAGTTTAGGGCTGCCGTTGCTGGTCAGTTTTGCCAGTGAAACGCTGGTTTTTTACGGGGCTTTTACATCCAATGCGTTTGAAACATTGACACTGCTTGGCAATACTTTCCCGTGGTCAATTCAGGCTTTAACTGTAGTTTCAGGCTTGGGGATTGTGATTGGGGCCGCTTATCTGCTCTGGATGCTGCAGCGGGTCTTTTTTGGACCTCTCAAAGAAAAGTGGACGCAGCTTAACGATGCAAGTTTGAGCGAAGTGGTGGTTTTAGCGACACTGGCTGTATTGATTATGGCGTTTGGTGTTTCTCCAAAGTTAATTACCAACGGGTTTGAACCTGAAATTACGGCGCTTGCCCAGCACTCCTTTAAAGAATTTAATGCACCGCCAGTGTTTAAACGGACTGGGCTTATGACTGCCAACCGTTCAGACCAGCCAGAAAATTTTTCAAGTAACGGAGCCACTCAAAAGTAATGCAGTTTGAATTATTGAAACCCATCGCTGATTTTTTTGTTGATAAGAATTTAAACCTTATAGCCCCAGAGCTGATACTGACCGTATTTTTTCTTGCAAGTGTTTGCGGGGTCACCTTTGCCAAAACTGACAAAGAACGCTTCAATGTCTGGAATTATGCCTTTCTGGGATGTTTATTAACTTTAATCTGCTTGCTGTTGTTCTGGCAAACCGACTATTTTAATCAAGCTTCTGAAGAAAGCTTGCTGGTCTTCAACAATATGTTTAAGGCAGACTCTCTTAGTGTTTTGACACGTATTTTACTGGCTGGTGGGTCGCTGCTTGTTTTGTTATTTTCCCGGGTTTTTATTGAGCGAGCCCTAAAAGAAACAGCCGGTGAATTTTATGTTGTCTTTTTAAGTGCCCTGCTGGGCGCCATGTTTTTGAGTGGGGCAAACGATTTAATTATGATGTTTGTGTCACTCGAAACACTGAGTATCTCCTCTTATGTGATGGTTGGCATGATTCGCGGCAATCTTGCAAGCAATGAGGCCGGTTTTAAATACTTGCTGTATGGCGGGGTTTCAACTGCTGTTCTTCTTTTTGGGTTGTCAATTTTGTATGGCTTAACGGGATCAACCCAGTATGTCGGAGTTTTTACCGGATTTATTGAAAACGCGAGTCAGTTGTCGCCAATTGTTCTTTCTATGATGTCTGTGATGCTGCTTGCGGGCATTGCGTTTAAGTTGTCGGCAGCGCCGTTTCATCTTTGGGCCCCTGATGCTTATGAAGGCGGTGCAACACCTGTTATTGCATTTTTGTCTGTGGTGTCTAAGATAGCGGCCTTTGTTTTGGCGGTGCGGCTTTTTTCAATGATATTCATCGGCCTTCAGGGTTGGGTCCCGTTGCTTTCAGCACTTTCTGTGCTGTCAATGGTCATCGGCAATGTGGTCGCTTTAACCCAGAAAAACATAAAACGCTTGCTGGCTTACAGTACGGTAGCACACGTTGGGTATTTACTGCTTTCCTTTGTGGTGATGTCTGAAACCGCCTTAGGCAGCTTGCTTTATTATTTAATCACTTACTTGTTTATGAATCTGGGTGCATTTGCAGTTGTGACTTACTTTGAAAATACCACGGGCTCAAACAGCATTGCAGATTATGCTGGATTAATTCGAAAAAAGCCCTTAATCACACTGACGTTTTCAGTGATGCTCTTGTCTTTGGCTGGCATTCCGATAACGGCTGGCTTTTTCGGAAAATTCTTTATTTTTCAGGCCGTTGCGACGTCTGGTAATCAGTATTTATGGCTAATTGTTATTGCCCTGTTAACCAGCACCATTTCACTGTTTTACTACCTCAACGTCATTCGCCTGATGGTTATTGAGGCCCCGTCTAGCAAAGTATCGGCACTGCCTGATAAAGATGCCTGGCTGTCCAGTGTTCCACCTTTTGCAACAAATACGGTACTCATCCTGTGCTTTTTGATGACGGTTTTAATGGGTATTTTTGCTGAGCCCACATTGAAAGTTTGTAAAGCGGTCATTAACCAGTCTGTGTTGACGCATACAGCCATTGTCGCAAGTGCTGCGGATGGCAATGCCGTGCAAAGTGACATTAAAGTGGATATTCATCAGAAACCCTAGAAATCTATAAAACTCAGTATTTTTTACATGCTTTAGCGTAATGGTGTTTTAAATAAGGAAAGCAGAGAAACGATGAAACTGATGGCACTACTGGCAGCAAGCTTTGGATTTCTTCCCCTGCTTCTTATTGTAGGGGCGTATTTATTCACCTGGATTCGGATACTGAGTGAGTATCAGCGTGGTGTTGTTTTTCGTCTGGGCCGAATCTTACCCGCTCCGATTGGTCCGGGGTTAAATTTTCTGCTTTTACCGCCAATTGTCGATAAAATGGTCGTTGTTGATCTCAGAACCGTTACACTGGATGTTCCCTCACAGGATATCATCACTAAAGACAATGTATCAGTTAACGTGAATGCTGTGGTTTATTATAAGGTAATCGACCCAGTGCGGGCCGTTGTTGAAATAGAAGACTACTCTTATGCGACCTCACAAATGGCACAAACCACACTGCGAAGCATTTTGGGCCAATCTAGTCTGGATGAGTTGTTATCGAACCGGGAAAAGATTAACGCTGAAATACAGACCATTCTGGATGATCAAACCGAGCCGTGGGGAATTAAAGTCTCTAATGTCGAGGTGAAGAATGTCGATTTGCCGGCAATGATGCAGCGGGCAATGGCAAAACAGGCAGAGGCCGAACGTGAGCGCCGCTCAAAAGTCATCAACGCGGAAGGTGAATTTCAGGCGGCGCAAAAACTGGTTGAAGCC
Organism: Cyanobacteria bacterium P01_H01_bin.74; assembly: GCA_038745945.1. Lineage (GTDB taxonomy): Bacteria > Cyanobacteriota > Vampirovibrionia > Vampirovibrionales > Vampirovibrionaceae > JBCDLA01. Next base: position 27,646 of record JBCDLA010000012.1, read on the forward strand.
GCATCGATGATGGAAAGCCACCCGATGGCGCTGCAAATGCGTTACTTGCAAACCTGTGTTGAAATTGGTGCCGAGAAAAATACGACCATTTTATTCCCCTTGCCAGTGGATATTATGGAAGCCTTCAAAAAAAATCAGAACACACAGCAATAGTCTTTACGACTGTGCGTTGATTTTTCAGAAGCATTAAAGTAGCAATAACAAAAACTTGACAGGTTTTGAATTGCGCGCGATCATCAATAAATAAGTGTTATTGACTGTTTAAAATAGGTTCCACCCGTTATGCCGTTTTTTGTTTTACAAATTGCCCGCTTAAAAAAGACCAGATTGACAGCGAAATTAACCGCCTGGCTTGTTTTTCTAACACTAATTGGCTGTTATTCTCCGCTCTCTTTGGCACAAAATTCATCAGATGCAATATACAGCTATAACAACGGGATCAAGCAATACAATCAAGGCAAAACCAGTGAGGCGATCAAACAGTTTCAGAAGGCCGTGTCTATTGATCCGGCTTATGCGTCTGCCTATTACAATATGGGGTCAATTTACTACCAAATGGCCCAATACGCCAATGCAACAGCGATGTTTGAAAAAGTGATCACCCTGACGCCCAATGATCATCAAGCCCGTTACAATTTGGCCTTGTCTCTTGAAAAGCAAAACAAGTTGGATGCTGCAATCGCCACATTAAACCTCATCCCGGAAACAGGCAACCAAGCTGCCAGAGCAAAAAAGAAAATTACAATGCTTGAAGGCAAGAAAGAGCAAGCAGTCAGCAACAATGCAATGACACCCCCAGCCGTTACCGGGCCTTTAAAGCGAAAAGTGTTTTCTAAGGGCTACGATGGCCCAACAGGTATTGTTATTGGTCCAGGTGGTTATATGTATGTGGCCAATTACCTGGACAATATTGTTTACCGGGTGGGAGCCAGTGGGGATAAAATTGTTTTTGCCAAAGCGGCTAACGGCTTAAATGGGCCCATTGGCATGGCTTACAACCCAAAAACCAATGAGCTTTATATTGCTAACTATTTGGCCAATAATGTGATTCGGTTGAATGACAAGGGGAAAACAGCCGTCTTGGTTGATGATGTTGTTAAACCCTACAATCTGTTTTACGACGATGTGAACAATATGCTTTATGTATCCGAGCAAGAGTCCAATGTTGTTTCCCAGGTTCAATTGCCTTAAAGTAATTGCAAATCCTTTCGTTAAAAGCAGGGTTTGATTTAGTGACCATACCTGTTGGGCTTACCGGCATACTTGCCATTCTTGTTCTTTCTTTTTTAATGAGCAAAAAGAAAAGCTTGATTAACTGGCGACTGATTGTGAGTGGGTTAAGCATACAATGCTTGTTGGCTGTATTTTGCTTAAAAAGCCCGTTGGGACAACAGTTGTTTCAGCAATTGGGATTGGGAGTCAGCAAATTGCTGGATTTTTCGGATCAAGGGGCTGGCTTTGTCTTTGGCTTTTTGGTAACAGAGCCTGAAGCTTTAGATGCGGTTTTTGGTGAGGGCAGTGGTTTTATTTTTGCGTTTAAACTGATTCCCACCATTATTTTTGTTTCAACCCTGGTCAGCATTGCCTATCATGTTGGTGTAATGCAGTGGGTTGTCCGGCAGGTGGCCTGGTGGATTAACTGGCTTATGGGTGCAAGCGGTGTTGAGGCTTTGTCCAATACGGCCAGTATTTTTGTGGGTCAGATTGAAGCCCAGCTTTTGATTAAACCGTATCTTGCAACGATGACCCGCTCTGAACTGCTGGCCAGCATGGCAGGGGGTATGGCATGTATTGCGGGTGGCATTATGGCTGTTTATATTCAGATGGGTATTCCGGCTGAGTTTTTGCTGACAGCCAGTGTGATGGCAGTTCCGGGGGCTTTGGTCATCAGTAAACTGGTTTTGCCGGAAACCGAAAATTCATACAGCCAGGGGCGTGTGACTTTATCGGTTAAGAAAGATACTGTGAACCTTATTGATGCTGCCTCTCGGGGTGCAAGTGACGGCCTTCGGATTGGCCTCAACGTGATTGCAATGCTTATTGGGTTTATTTCTTTAATTGCCCTGATTGATTTCTGTCTGCAGAACCTGGGCTTGTGGCTAGCGCAGATGAATCTATCGCTGATGGCTGTCGGGCTTGATGTTAAAAATTTGTCGCTTGCCAATGTGCTCGGACAGCTGTTTTACTGGGTGGCTGTTGGACTTGGTGTTCCAGTTGCAGAAGCCAAAACCGTGGCCAGTTTAATGGGGACAAAGCTGGTGACCAATGAGTTTGTGGCATATGCTCAGTTGGCGCCACAAATACTGGAACAGGCTATTTCTCAAAAAAGTCAGGCCATTGCCAGTGTGGCCCTGTGTGGGTTTGCCAACCTGGGATCCGTTGCCATGCAGGTTGGGGGGATTGGAGAAATGGCACCCAGCAGAAAAAAGGATTTGGCCAAGTTGGGACTGACTGCGTTGTTGTGTGGTACGCTGGCTTCATACCTTTCAGCCGCGTTGACCGGCGTTTTACTGGACTTGGAACTGCTTCCAAACTTTGTGTTGTTTGGCTACGAACTGACGGCATTGAATGGGCTGGTGGGCATTGCTGTGCTGGGTCTGGTGGTTTCATTTTTTCTCCCCAGAGGATACCGTTCGATCTATTTGACGGCCCCCGACTTGGCTGAGTTCAGCGAAGCCGATGCTGAGCAATCTGTGCCATTCCCAGAAATCTCTAAGTAGCCATAAAAGCCTCCGTTTTTTATTGAATTGAACTGGGTTTAAAGCAATTCGGTTGTTTGGTTGATGTATTCGACTGTCTGCAGCATTTATTGTAGTAATGGTCTTATTTTAACGGGTCAATTGAAGATGTTTCTTAGCAAAACCAAATGTATAAACTTGGAGAAATCAAACTGAATGCGCCAAAAAAGACGCAAATGTAAAACAATTCGCCATGCAAGAGATACTGGGATACAGCCTGTTGCTCTTTCTAATCAGGCTTCTGGCGATTTTAAATATATTCACTCTGCCAATAAAAAGCTGGGGAAATCACCAAAATCCACTAATCAGCTCAAAAATGCTGTGAATAAAAAATCCCTGGTTTCAACCCGTTAGATGTTTGATTTCTTTTTGATGTTTAATACCGATTAAACACTAAATTGCAGGCAATTGAATCCGCTTGACCGACTATAGTAACAACCATTGGCTTCATTTTTCACATCGACTGAACAAAGTAACGCATCACGTCCTGCCTAAGCCCCACCAAGACAGCATTCAGCCCAAAGGCCCGCAGTCTAAACAAAATCTTTCGGCTTGGCAAAAATCCGATGAATCCAAAGACTTCAAGCCACGCTGGCCTGATGATAAAAAAACTTTACTTGTTTTTACAGCAGTCAACCCTCACAATCCATCCGGGTTTTCTGAGCAGGGGGTCAAAAGTGCGCTGGAAAATGCTTGCAGTCAATGGGAATTGGCCAGCCAGGGAAGGTTTACCTTTGGTTTACAGTTTTTGTCTGATAATGCATGCAGTCCAGAGGCTTTAACGCCAGATATTTTAATTGCCTGGCAGTCTGAAACAACCGTGGGACGCCAGTATGAAGTGGGCCACGCAAAGCGCCACCTGGTTAATGAATCCATTGTTCAGGTTGAAATAACTTTAATTTTAAACCCAGCCATTGATCGAGAATTAAACGCGGATGAAAAAAACAACCGTTTGACGGCAACATTGCTGCACGAATTGGGACATGCTTTGGGCTTAGAGCATTCAATGATGCCAGAAGATGTCATGCATCACCGGGGTTGGCAAAATACCCAGTTAACCGAAACAGACCGTTCCGCTTTGAGAGTACTGTATGGCCGTACCAACCCATCCTATGACGGCTTGGGATAATTAAGAATAAGATGAAGAAAAATTAAATTCAGTTATGTTGTCCAACCATAACGTTTTACTATTTTGAAAACTGCCCTTGAGGTTTACAAGAAATAGGCTGTATTAGAATAAATGCTGCCTTAACAGGCCATCTAACAAGCCAGTTATTGGCTTTACCGATCAAGTTGGCCTATCCGGTGAAATGGCCAGACCCTGAATACAGCCCGGCCAACAACCCGCTTGCTGTCAGCAAAGCCCCAGTACCTGCTGTCAAGACTCATATTGCGGTTATCTCCCATCATAAAGTACTTGCCCTCTGGAACAATCACCGGTTTACAAACGGCCAACGGCTGTACAAAGGTACAGGTGTTGGCCAATTCGCTGATATATGACTCTGTCTGTTTTTTGCCGTTAATATACACCCCATCACCTGGGCGAACCCAGACTGTATCACCAGGCAAGGCAATCAGGCGCTTAATGTAGGCTACATCAATATTGTCCTCTTTGGCATAAATCAGGCCTGAAAATCCGGTAATGCGAAGGAATGCGCTCCAGGGGTCCTGGTTAAGAATGGTCATCGGTGGGTAAAAAACCAGAATATCCCCGCGTTGATACGGGCGGTACCACCGGCTGACACGTTCAATCACCAGACGATCTTCAACTTGCAGGCCGGGGACCATTGATTCAGAAGGAATCAGGCGCAACTCGCCCAGAAAGCTTTTAATGACCACCAGAAAGAACAAGACAAAGGCAACCACTTCAAACAGTTCCCGGCCAAGAAACAGGATGCTGCGTTGCATTGATTTTTGCTTCACTGTTTCTAAGGCTGTTTGTACTCTGCTTGCATCAATATGGTAAAGATCCAGGGTGGTTTTAACCGCAGGGCTGTTGCTTTGACATAAAACCAGCAGCAGATCTTCGACATCAAAGCGCTTGGTTGAGGCGCCTTGGTGCATCCGATCAAGGGTTTTTTCTTCGCGCGGTGCAGTGGTTTTATCACTTTCGTGGTTTTGATGGGTTTGCAGGCAATTGCTGGCTGTTTTTTTCATGGCATTTGGCGAGACCTGCATTGCGTGGAAAAGGGCATCAATGCGGTTAAACTTTCTGACACTGTAGAGCAGGGCCAGAAAATAATCGCTGTCAGAAGCAGTGGTTTTTTTGCCCCTTTTTGCAATACCATTGGCAATTGAAACAACATCATGGAGATCATCTGAGTAAGAGAATGCGGGCAATCGGTGATCCTTCTTAAAAAATGCTAAAAACAAGGTCATTAAAAACAAGATCAGTAACTTGCGGTTTTGCTTGGCAAAACTGTTTTAAACAGCATTTAATCACAAAACACAATAAAACCGTTTAGAGTTTGTACGCGTTGAGAATTGAGGGGTACCTAACGGGCAATGTCTAATGCGGGGCAATCACAATGTTATCCGGGTAATCCCCGCGCGCGGTGTTCAATGCTCTTTCAACAGCATTGACAAATTGCGGTGCAGAAACTGTGGTCTGACTCAGCTCAGCAATCCCTCCAATAAAGCGGAGCTTTAGCGTGTGCTGTTCCCAGGTAAATGGTGTGGTTGTAAAATCTTGCTGAATGCGGTTAATTGAAACAAGTGCGTTTTTAGCAGATGTTTGCGGCATCAGAATAATCATTTTCTTGCTGGTAAAACGGCCAAAAATATCACTGCTTCGCAAGGCATTTCGGATGTGTGTGACCACAAACTTTAATATGGCATCCCCGCACGCATGGCCCCATTCACTGTTGAGGTTTGTAAAATCAGGCATATCCAGCAGCACCAGTGAAAGCGGCGTTGCGTAGCGCTTGGCCACTTTAAACTCGCGCTGTAAAAGCACCATAAAATGTGAATGGTTATAAATGCCAGTCAGTGCATCAATGGTTGCCAGCGATTCCGCTTTTGAAAACAAATGCCGCAGCTTCATTAACAAATGAAACTCTTGTTCAATTAGCTTGACCGGAAAAATATTGCCATAATCAACAGCTTGCGTTGAATACAGAACCAGGCTACCAATCAGTTCTTTATTAATTTCAAAATTTCTTTGATAGGTGTGTCCAAATGGCTGCTGAATCACTTTCTCCTCAGGCTGAGGATGAGCAGCGGTATCATCATACAATTCACCCACCAGTTCCGTTTCTTTGAGGCTGTTGTGATTAAAGGTGGTATTTTTTTCCAGGCCTTTGTAGAAAGCATCTTCTAAAGCAGTCACCACATTTTGGGTGAGCTGGTTGCCTTTGGCAAAATGAAAGGAAAGCAGTTTGGGGGTGCTGCCGTAATCGTTGTAAAAAATGGCCGCTGCATCATAGTCAATGACGCTCTCCAGAAAACTAAAGACCATGTAATTGAGAATCGAGCTGTTGTGAACCAAATCAGCAAAACTGCGGAATTCTGTCATCAGAATGGATTCCATCAGCGATTGGTCTAAAATCTGGTTGAGCCGCACGCGGACATTAAAGGGGTTCTCTTGGTTTAAGGCAATAATTGCCTGCTTTTCATGTTCTGACATCAGGCCATAGACCTGCACTGCGGAATAAACCACAGGAATTAAGGATTCAATGATATTTTCTGCGATTAAAAAATCATCGACCCCCGACTTCATTGCCCAAAAACGATCCAGATTGGGATGGTTGTCGGCAATTAAAATAATGGGGATGCGTTTCAAGGCTCCATCATTTTTTAACAGGCGGCAAACCTGGTAGCCGTTAAAACCGGGCAATGTGCTGGCGGTTAAAATAATGTCCGGGATTAACTGATAGGCTTGCTGAATGCCAGCAACCCCGTCTTCGGCGATGGTCAATGTATGGCTTTCATTTTCAAGAATAGGCTGACAAGCCGCTGCAACGGTTTTGTCTGAATGAAGCAATAAAACACGCAACGGGCGTTCCGGTTTGTAGGTTTCTTCCAAAATGGTTTCTGTTTCTTCAAGCCGGTGCTTGCCGGGCAGATTGGTTGTCATAATAGTGAACCCTGTACTCTCGAATTAAATGCTCAATGATTTGAATACTAAATGATATGAATATTTTAGTCGCTTTGAGTGCTGATACCTTGCAGTGTTTGCAGGTCTGCCGAATCGATTGCATCGGCTGGCATTTCATTTATTTTAATTTGAATTGGCCGTTTTGACGAGCAAAAAGAAAAAAGAAAAAACGAAAAAGAAAAGCGCTGCGCTGAATTTATTTGCTTTAAATGGTTGGGTTATGGGCTATTTTCACCCGCTAAATACTGAGGGTGTCAATATTCAGGGCTTTAAGGACATCACCGGCGGTGTAAAGCGACCCCGTCACAAGGGCCAGAGGGGGGATGGCTGATATAGCTTCGGCTTCTTTTTGACAATGCTGAATTTGTGCAAGTGCGCCTTGAACGGTGTCTTCTGCTAAAACCAAGACCGACTCTGGCAAAGGGATTGTGTTCAGTATTTCTGCTTTTAGGGCTGCCGCGCTGTGATAGGTTTCAGGAGGCGTGCCGGTAAGAAAGACAAGGGCAGAAAACCCAATATCGCGATTCAGTTTTTGGATGAGCGTAAGGATTAATCCCATTTCCCGATTTTTTTTCAGGCTAAAACACCCAATAAGCTTTCTTTGCTCTGAAAACGTGTTTTCTATGCAGATTGTCTTCAGGCTTTGATGCAGTGCGTTAAAGCCGTCCGCATTGTGGGAACCATCAACAATCAGATTGTGTGCTTGAATATACTGCATGCGGCCTGGCCAGGTCACTGTTGCGAGTCCCGTCTTGACAGCAGCTTCTGAAATGTTTGCGCCCATGGTATTGAGTCCCATGGTATTAAGCGTATTGAGGATTTCCACACTGGTTAAAACTGTAGCGGCATTGCTGCACTGGTACTCGCCCAGTAAGGCCAACTGATAGCGGGTATTGGTTGTCACATCTCTTACCCATTGACCGGACAAAGGCAGACGATCAGAAGCTTCTGAGGCTTTCAGAAGCTTCTGAGTTTTTTCTGCACACGGAATCAGGCGAGCTGTTGGTTTAAAAGCAACAGGGGACTGCTTGGCATTGGCCACCCACTGCAAGACGTCAAGGGCTTCTTTGGGCATGGGGCTGCCAATCACAACGGGGCAGCCGGGCTTGATAATGCCCGCTTTTTCGCCAGCAATTTCAGCCAGCGTATTGCCCAAATGCCGCTGGTGATCAAAACCAATACTGGTAATAATACTCAAGGCTGGTTTTTCAATGCAATTGGTAGAATCTAGCCGTCCGCCAAGACCGGTTTCAAGGACAACCCAATCCAAGCCGGCAGCCTCATACATAGAAAATGCCAGCACAGTAATAAACTCAAAGTACGTGGGCCAGTCTTCTCTTGGTACGGATTGCTGCAGCTGCTGGATAATGGGACGTGCTGTGTCCAGCCACTGGGACTCTGAGGTGATTTTTCCATTCATCACAATGCGCTCACGCACATCAATCAGGTGTGGGCTGGTAAACAATCCCACCGTTTTGCCTGAGGCCAACAGCACGGAATTCAGCATGGCAGCCACAGACCCTTTGCCATTGGTGCCTGCTATGTGGATGCAGCGCAGTTTTTTCTGCGGGTTGTTCAGCAGGTCCAGGGTTTTTTTTATTCGGGCCAGTCCCAGTTTTATCGCAGAACTGTCCAGCGCGTTCAGCCAGGCCATTAATTCAGTATAAGACTGCGGCAGTTTATTATGAGATTTTGGCATTGCCTCTAAAGAAGATTTAGTGGTTATTACGGGACTAGAAAGACCCGGTGTTGGGTAAGGCTGGGTCATCGGCTGCTTTCCTGAAGGGGGTTCTCAATACTGCCACAAGCCCCTGAAGAAAGATATTCTCCAACGGCCAGGCCTGACAAAAAGGCCCCTTCAACCCGAGGTCCCCCAAAGCCGTCACCAGCCAGATAAAGCCCAGTGTGAGGCTGAGCTTCAGCCGAAGAATTGTCATTTTGCTCTAAACGTGTCTCTAAAAGCGATGCAAACGGCTGAGGCTTTCCCGCAGCGTTAACAAAGCATACCCCTGCATGTTTGTTTGAATTGGCTGGCTTGCTGTACCGCCACCGTTGCCAGGAGCGCTCTTCAATACACTGCTTTGACGTCCAGTCGGCCTTTGGGAAAATTTGGATCAGATCGGCCAGAATCTCTTGCCAAATTTGCTCTTCGGGTGTTTCAAAATGCCGCTGGCTGAAATCATGGGACAGGTGAACGGTTAAGACGCAGTGTCTGCTTTTTTGTCTTTTTTGACGGTTGTTGCTCACCACGGCAATGGGGCTGCCTGGGTTGCGAGCGGCGTTGTCGAAAAATCCATTTTTGGACAGTAAAATGTCAGACAGTAAAAAGTCGTTTGCGTTGCAGTCAGGGCTTAAGGCAATCATGATTGCAATGCACGGGTGGTACTGAATGTTGTTTAATGCAGTCACTTTTTGCGGGTCTATTTGACGTTGCAAAGAGGGCGAAAGCAACGCCATAGCCTGTGGCACAGGTGGGGTCAGAATGAGGTGCTTGCATTGAAAAGATTGTATTCTGGCTGATTTTTCGTTGGAGCAGGTGGCTTGAACGACCCAACCACTGTGGTCTGAAGCCCGTGAAATTTCTGTGACGGTTGTATTATATTGAATAGAAAAATCCCCACCGGCCAATACTTTGCCAACGGCCGTCATTCCGGTGGATGCTGCATAATGGGCTTCACCCAAACCATTGGCTTCATTCGGATTGGTAAATCTATCCGATGGGGTTTCGTGGCGTTCAGTCTTTACTGTGCTGCTTTCTTTTTGGGCCGTTTCCGCTTGCCTGTAAAATTCTTTCTTATAAAACCAGGCATGAACAACACCTGCTGCTTCCAGCGCACGGGTCAGTGTCTGAAAAGGGTCAGTGCGTGCGGTAAAAAATTGCGCCCCGTGATCCACGATGGTCTCCCCGTAATCCTCGATGGTCTCGAGAACTCCGGGAACTGTTGGGCTGTTTTGAGAAGGCCTTGGGGTTGCGTGAACTTGATCTTGACTCGCGTCAACAAACCGATCAAGCCGCCGGGTGGCCATGCGACCGCCAATGCCGCGTGATTTCTCCAAAACAAGAACCGACCTGTTTTTTTCAGCTGCTTCTGTCTTCTGAAGGTTTGGTAAATCAAAAGGCAGTTGCCAGCCGGTCAGGGTATTGGCTGCAGTAAGCCCGGCCAGGCCTGCACCCACAACAATGCAATCGTAAGCGTCAGCGTTTCTTTCGGAATTTTTCTCAGAATTTCCCTTAAAACTTGCTTTGGAATTCATACCAGAATCTCCCATCATTTCTGCCCACGGACATTATGTCCATTGCCTTTCAGGTTTTAAGGGCGTTTTTTCAGCAAGGCCAATCAAACTTACTGACAACGTTCTGCAATAATGTTTTCAATGGCAAGGGCCACTTGCGGGTGTTCTCCAATGGGGGGAAGCACGGTTAAAGCAACTTGCGGATTTTCTTTGCCAGCTGCTGCAACCAGATTGGGGACATCGTGCCGCAAATGCCCGCCAGAGGCCATAAACAAGGGCAAGATATCAATAGGCATTGTTGCAGTCCCCGGCTGGGTCTCCGTTGACTTGAGCGCGTATTGAATCGCCTGCTGAATTGCATCATTTAAGGTGGGCGTTGTCATTTCCATGTACGCCAGATAAATATCGGTCTGGGTAAACTTTTGTTGAAGCTGTGCCAGAAGCTTTTCAAACGGGGCTTTCCAGCGTTCATCACGGCTGCCATGGGCCAACAGGATTAATTGTTTTTGTTGTGTCATTACAAAGCCTTTTCATAAAAAAAGAGGATCATTCCCCTTTTGGGGATATGGCGTATTATAGAAGAATCAATAAAAAGGTGAAAGCACAGTGGTAATGGGTGCAGTTTTATGATCTTAGTCACAGGCGCAACAGGATATGTTGGCGGGCGTTTAATTACACGCTTGCTGAAACAGGGTTTAACGGTCCGCGCCGCTGGTCGATCGCTGGAAAAACTGAAAAGCCGGCCCTGGGCAACCGCCTCTCAAATTATGCTGGCTGAAATGGATGTTTTTGATGAGACGACGATGGTCGCTGCATTAAAAGATGTTGAAATTGCCTATTACATGATTCACTCAATGAATCCGGAAAACAAAGGCTTTGCAGCACAAGACAAAAAGGCGGCCGAGAATTTTATCAGCGCAGCCAAAAAGACCGGCTTAAAGCGGATCATTTACCTGGGCGGCCTGGGCGATGACAATGCCAACCTAAGCTCGCATTTGCAGTCGCGCCGGGAGGTGGAAAACATTTTACGATCCAGCAGCATCCCGGTCACCATTTTTCGTGCCGCCATGATTATTGGCTCTGGCAGCGCCTCCTTTGAAATTTTACGGTATCTCGTTGACCGGCTGCCGGTGATGCTGACGCCCAAATGGGTGCATACCCCCACACAGCCTATTGCCATTGCCAATGTGCTCACTTATTTAACCGAATGTCTGGACAAGCCTGAAACCATTGATCAGACCTTTGATATTGGTGGTGCTGAGCGTTTAGACTATGAAGCGCTGATGAGCATTTACGCTGAAGAAGCTGGCCTGCAAAAGCGGTTTATTATTCCGGTGCCGGTTTTCAGTCCCAATATCAGCTCCTACTGGATTCATTTTATTACGCCGGTTCATGCCTCCATTGCAAGGCCTTTGGCTGAAGGACTGAAAAACCCCACTGTTTGCACCGAAACCCGAATCAGGGATATTATTCCGCAAGAGCTGTACACCCCGAGAGAGGCCATTCATCGGGCACTGGACCGCATTAAAAACCACCAGGTGGAAACTCACTGGACGGATGCCGGCTACCTGCCCCCGCCAGCTTATGTTTATCCCGGTGATCCGGACTGGTCGGGTGGGACGGTCTACAAAGATATTCGAAGCATTGAATTGTACTGTCAGCCTGATGATCTGTGGGATCCGATTATAAAAATTGGTGGTGAGACCGGCTGGTACTATGGCGATTGGCTCTGGCACCTGCGCGGCATTCTGGATTTGTTCTTTGGAGGCATTGGCCTGCGTGGGGGCCGGCGTGATCCCAATGTGGTGCATTCTGGGGATGCCCTGGACTTTTGGCGGGTGATCACGGCTGAACCCGGAAAGCGCTTGACATTGCTTGCTGAAATGAAAGTGCCCGGTGAGGCCTTTTTAACGTTTGCGCTTAAAAAGCGTGCGGGTGACCGTGACGGTGAAGACGTGACGGTCTTGACCCAGAAGGCGGTTTTTGCCCCGAAAGGGTTGACTGGCATCTTGTACTGGTATGCGGTGACGCCCCTGCATCATTTTATTTTTAACGGGATGTTGAATGGCATTGCAAAGGCCAGCCAGCACAAAAAAAAGTGCGGGCCATATGTGAATGCGTAAGCCGGTCGAGCCAGATTTATACGCGCAAAGTTACGATGAACCAGATTCAAGCAAAATTCAAGCGAAACGCATGCTGTGATTACACTCGCATTGAGTGTATTGGGTTAGGGTAAGCTGTTTGTTTTGAGTAGATGGGACGATTTCGCTTAATTTTAGTTGGCATTTCAGGACGTGGTGGTAAATTGAGTTGTTGACGCAATATGGTGTTTTGATCTCGCAAGGTTGTGACTGCTTTTTGTAAGACTTTCTTTTTTTTAGAGAAATGCCAATTTCTTGCAAACAGAAAAGCGGCAGCAATATACATATGGTTAGGACGCATTAAAAATAAAAAGCTGTCCAGTGCAAAGAATAAGCTTTTCTTGACGATATTTTTAACAGTAGAAAGAATCAAGCTGTTTAACTCCTCACATTGACTCAGGTTGTATTGTGTCATTGTTTTACTGATTAAAAAAGATTCACAATTTTAGTTTATTAAATTGTGCCTAGCCAAACCAGCGGTTCCAAAAATTTAAGCTGGTTTTTTTTATTAGTAGTGTTTTCATCGTCTTCAATATTGTTATTGGTCTTTTTCGTAGTGTTTTTTAATTAAAACAATTGTGGGCTGCGGTTATAAACGCATTGGGTGTATTGGGTGAGGGCCAGTAGCTGTTTGTTTTGGGTGAACGGATAGGTTTTTTTTGTTTTCAGGGGGTATTTCAGGATGTAGTGGCAAATTCAGTTGTTTAACCAGTAAGGCGTTTTCATCTTGCAACGATGTGGCTTCTTTTTGCAATGCTTTGTTTTTTTTAGAGTAATTTAGATAACGTATGAAGAGAAAAGAAACAACCCTTTCCATATTGTTAGGACGCATTAAAAATAAAAAGCTGCCCAGTACTAAGAACAAGCTTTTCTTGACGATATTTTCAATAGTAGAAAGAATCAAGCTGTTTTACTCCTCACATTGACTCAGGCTGTATGGTGTCATTGTTTCACCGATTAAAAAAGATTCACAATTTTAGTCTGTAAAATTGTGCCTAGCCAAACCAGCGGTTCCAAAAATTTAAGCTACTTTCTTTAATATCATTAATAGTGTCTCCAACGTTGTTAATTGTCTTTTCCGTTGCTTTTTCTACGGTTTTAATTGTCTTTTCCGTTGCTTTTTTTACTTTTTTATAAACCCGTCGTGAACTACTTAGCGGGCTGGAAAAAAACTCAAACCAGGTATTGCTTTTTTTAGGTGAAGTAGGAGAACCATCACCATCTGAACCTGGCGGCGGCGGGGGTGGCGGTTGAGGGTTATTATTGTTTTTAGGCGGTGAACCAGTCGCCGGAGGAGGAGGAGGCGCTGGGAACAGTTGCTGCATCTTTGCACTCGCTTTGGCCTGAATTTCTGCTTGGACATCAGGGCTTTGACTTGCTGGTGTTCTGAAAGATTCTATGCCGTCAGCTATCTTAGATGTAAATATTTTGGAAGCCTCTCTTGCAGCTTCACCAACTACTGTTGTTTCAGCTACACCCTGAATATCATCTGAGACTTGACCATGAACAAGAAAATCAGCAGAAAGTTCTGCAGCACGGGAGAGACCGTTTTTCCAACTTGCTGCCCTTTTCGCGTCTTCTTTAGAAGCTAGTTTATCTTCATAAGCTTTACGTGTACTTTTTGGGGAACGGTTCGGGTCCTCCACTTTTTGTTTCCATAATTTTTTCTTTTCTTCGTGTTTACGCTCATATCGTGTTTTAGGAGTAAAAAGAACAGCTTGACCACCACCAGTCGGTCTTTGTCTAGGTGGCGAAGATGGTGGCGTTGGGGGGGGAGCGTTAAAGTTAGGGTTTCCGCCATGTGCTGCCATCATATGCCACATTGCACCTTTGCCTTTAAACTCTGGGTTTTCCCCATTTGAGCCGTTGTCTATGGGAACACCACCAAAAGAATTTCTAATCATCGTTGTCCACCACTTCCTCAATTGCAAAAAACAGAACAATACTTTTTAAGACAACACCCTAAACTAATCCAACAATAATAAAACTGTATTCAAGCAATAATTGTCAATCATCCCTTAAACATCACAAATTGTGTTTTTAATTGTTTAATTTGCATAATTTAAAAATCAATCGCGCAATTAAGGAATAGTCTGTACTTCTGCAAAAAATTGATTTTCTTTCGAGACTGTTTTGCGGGAAGGCAAGAGTTTTTCTTCCTTTCGGGTTCTTTGCGTCAAGGCAAGATTTTTCTCAAATACACTTTTATTTATTCTTCCGTTAGGGGAGAGAGGTCGCTCCCTCTCCCCTAACAACCCCTCGCAGCGTAAGCGGGAGGACACCCCCCGCTTAACACCCCCCCCGAAGGAGAAATATAAACCGGCTTTATTACCTGAGTTGCGGCTGTGGTTGCTTTCA
>JBCDLA010000013.1:0-41847 GCA_038745945.1 Cyanobacteria bacterium P01_H01_bin.74
AAAATGGCAAAATTGAAAAAAAGTGGTAAGATACTAAATCGAAGGAATCAACAAGTTTTTACAAAACATTTACGTCCTGTTACATTTTAACGTTCTTTAGCACAATTTAAAGTCAAAATTTTTTTAAATAACAAGGGATTGGAAAAGAAGAAAAACGTTTAAATCACTTTTTTAGAAAAGTCATTACGTAATCTTGTTCCACCACCATCAAGTTAAAAAAAGCTTTTGCACAGAAATATTGTTACTTAAGGAGGTTTGTGATGTAACACAGTACTTATCGGGAGGGAATTGTTACTCTATGGCAACGACTACCAACAAAAAAAATAAAGTAACCAAAAGTTACGATCAACTTATTGAGGACTTATTTAACAGTCCTTCTGAGAAAATTCGTTACAATGCAGCCCGCATGCTTGGAGAATTAGGAAACCTTGACGCTGTTGAACCCTTAATCGACGTATTGAAAAATGATAAAAACGGCTCAGTCCGTTTGTATGCAGCAAGAGCACTCGGTGAATTGGGGGATCCTGCAGCCCGTCTACCATTGGTTGAATCGCTTCAAGAAGATCGTAATGTTGATGTAAGAGTCCGTGCAGCCCGTGCTTTGGGACGTTTAGGTGGTGAAGAAGTAGTTTTACCCCTTGTTGAGTCACTGAGTGATGGGAACAGTCAAGTTTGCATGACAGCTGCAGATGCTTTAATTGAAATTGGTAATATTGCATTAAAGCCATTAATTGAAAGCTTAGGACACGAAAAAGTAAATGTGCGTTGTGACGCAGCCCGCGCGTTGGGTGAATTGGGTGATGCTAAAGCAGTAGAAGCTTTAATTGATACGTTAACTGATGAAAAAGTAAACGTCCGTATCTATGCGGTAAAATCATTGGGAAAAATTGGTGACCCCCGGGCAGTTTCTGATCTCATCACTGTGCTTTGCAATAGTGAAGAAAACAGTTTGGTCAGAGCAGGTGCTGCCAATGCTTTAGGGCAATTGAAAGATCCTAAAGCTCTATTGCCACTTCGCAATTTAATTATGGCTGCTGAAGAACTTGGTGAAACCGAAGATGCTGCACTGAAAGCCTATAAAGACATTATGGCTGCAACATGGCGTCTTGTTCAAGGGGCTTCGTATAAAAAAGCAAACCAAGCTTCTGTTTCACCAGAATAAATGATTACTGGTTAATAATATACAAAAAGCCTAACTTTGTTACAGTTAGGCTTTTTTGTTGTATTTTTAATAACTGAACTGTTTCTACAATGAATTTAAATATTTTTTGAAAATGTATTTCAAACCTTATGGGAATAAAACAATCAGACTGTTCAAACCCTTTTGTACAATAGTATTGCTACTTATCTTGACTATACTGACTGCGATGTCATGGTCAAAGCATGTGGCTTTTTCACAGCCAATAGTTTCAGACGGTTTGGCTACTGAAGCCTCTATTGTGGCAGATAAACAAGCGATGAAAACGGACGATATTTTAAAAAATGCCCGTTTTCAGATTACGTCAGGCAATACACCGGTTACAGCCCAGACTGTTGCATCGGTTGACAATTTTACTTTTGCAGACTATCAAGATTATCAAGAAAAACAGCGCATAAAAATTTATGATCGCGCGGCAAAAGCGGTTGTTGCAATTCATACGATGGTTAATGAAAAGCCCTCCAGTGGTAGTGGCATTATCCTATCAAGTTTGAATGGTTTGATAGTAACAGCCAGTCATATTGTTAGTTCTTCCAAATCTCCTGTTTTTATCACATTGCATGACGGCAAGCAGATTCCTGCAAGGCCTATTTTTACTCAAAACACAAAAACTGATTTGACACTGCTTAAGGCAGATTTAGCAGAATATACGCCAATTACCTTGCTTCCTTTTGCCAATTCTGATTCTGCAAAAGTGGGCCAAAGTGTTTTGGCCATTGGGAATCCATATGGGTTTGAACGAACTTTAACGACGGGAATTATTAGTCGTATTGATAAAATAAACAACCTCATCCAAACCGATGCCGCCATAAACCCTGGCAATTCGGGGGGCCCTCTATTAAATAAACGCGGTGAAATTATTGGAATGAATCAGTCTATTTACAACCCGGATGGTAATCAGTCTAACATTGGTATCGGCTTTGCCATACCCAGCAATGTCATTCAACAGTTTCTTTCAGCTTGGCTCACGCAACCCCATTATCAAGGTCAAACTGCATTAAGGAGCCCAGCCCAGCCGGTATTTAGAAAAACACCGTTGTTTCACCCCGTTAAAGACTCTCATCTCAAAACTACAATCCAAAATGAAAGGAATTGAGTGATTCCTGTTGAGAGGGGTGTGTCTTACAGATAGAGCAATGCCAAACTGTTGAAAAAGCAAAATTACTGAATTAATCGCAGAGCTTCTTCCAGCAATGTTTTATTGGTGCTAATAATTTTTGTTGCAATATTCATCTGTAATTTTGCTTGCTGAAACATAGCAACATTGTCTTTCATGACTGTATTTGAAGATTCCAACAAGCCTTTACGAATTTCACCGGATCCTTCAACCGGCTCTCCCGATAAATTGTTTGGCGAAAACATTAAGTCTTCAGGCTGAGACAAGGCCGCTGGGTTTACAAAATTGACCAGTGCTATTTTGTACAGTGGGGTTTTGATATTCCCTTTTTTTTGAACACCCATAACGGTCCCGTCTGGGCGAATATCATATTCATCGTATTTTCCAAAAAACTTGCCATTGCTGGGATCAATCCAGAGGTTAATTTCGGTGGTGGGAATGTGACCTGGCCCGCCCTGGGTGTGTGACGGGTTATTGCCTGCAGGTGACAGGTTGCTGTTGCCTGTGTCAATCATTTTGCCGTCTTCGCCCAACAGGTAGCCTTGTACTTTATATTGCTTGTTATTGACCAGAGTGCCTTCGCCGTTAAAATCAAATTCGCCCAGGCGTGTATACAAAAGTGAACCATCCGCCTTTCTGACCACAAAATAGCCTTGACCTTCCACCATTAAATTGGTGGGGCCTTTGCCCGGCATTGACTTGCCTTGGCGCTCTTGTCTGGATAATTCAAAAAGCTGAACTCCGTTGACAAAATCGGCAAAATGAATGCGGGTTTCCCGGTAGCCAGGGGTGTACATGTTGCCCATATTTTCTGAAATCGCGTTAATCCAGCTGACAGCCGCACGTTGGCTGTTGAGTGCTGTTATATAAGGATCTTGCATATAAAGTGGCCCTCATTAGAAACCCTATGACGGTGTTTCCTGGTCTTCATAACCGTCTTGAGACTCTTGATTTTTTGCTTGTGCGTTATACTGTGCCTCCAAAGTATCAACTGGTAGATTGCTTTCTTCCAAGCGCTGACGCAACTCGTCCAATTGTTGCTGCATTACCATTGTGGCGGCTTTGTCATTGGAAACAAATGACGCCGATACCCTGCCATTCATGATTTTAATGACCAATGCGGCATTGTCATTAATTTCAATGCGAAACGGCTGACCGGTCTGATATCCTTTTTTAATCAAGCCATTTAAGGCTTCAGAAATGGCAAAGCCTTGACTTGCAATATTACCGTCGCTACTGACTGGAAAAACACTTTGCGCGGGGACAGTGCCCATTAAAATCGGCAGGTTGGGAATAACAAATTGTCGCAGGTAATCCATATCAATGGGTGTTAACATATCTTGCAGCAATTGCCGGTCCTGCTGAATGTCAGCAATACTCAAGTTATTGTTGTCGTTACTGTCTAACTGGTTCTGGGGTTCTTTTACCGACACGTTTTTACTGATGCCCGCTTTTAATGGCCGGATATTGCTGGCCACAGCTGACGGTTCTGCCAGAGGTTGAAGTGCATTGAGACTGTTCATCAGTTGTTCTTCTTCGGCACTGATTTGAATTGTCCCGGGTTTTACAGCTGCCTTTACTGAGGCCAGCATATCCAGAAAAGAAAGATCCTGCTGAACGGCAGTGTCGAGGTCAATGATTGCTGTTTTGTTTGGCGGCGATACGGCAACTGGCTGTGGCCCTTGATTCACTTCTTCAATTTTCATTGGGTCAAATCCTTATGAATATAAATGGGAAGTCAGTTTTGGCTGTAAACTTGTCAGAAATCATTTCCAGAGTGATTTTTTCATTCATTTTCTAAAAAATAAAATGTTACTTAATAGAAACGCAATGTAAACGCGCAAGCGCAATGGATTCAGACTAATGAATGGGGGTCTCGGTAATAAAGAACGAGAAAATAAACGTAAAGAAACCCGAGATTTCTGTTAAAAAACCAATTAAAAAAACTGGCCCGTTAAATGGCCTCACTTTCTTCTTCTAAGGCGTCCTGCTGGGACCGAAAATAGCGTTGTCCGGCAACTTCATCAAGAATTTTTAATTCCCGTTTCTTTTCTTCTTCAAGCCATTCTTCTTTTGCTTTTTCCTTGTGTTTAACAAGGGCCTCAAGATCAGCTTGCGCTTTTAGCAGTTTCTGCTTTTCTTCTTTTAAGGCCTCTTGAGCGGCTTCAAGCTTTTGATTCAACGTATCAAGCTGCTGGTTCAGATGGTGCAGAAAACTGTCATGTGCCGCCATCATGGTATGCTGGGTCTGCCGCATGCTTTGCTCAACCAGTTTAATTTCACCTTTTTTTTCATCAACTTCTGATTGACAAGCCGCAACATATTTTTGCGCATCAATGACACGTTGTTCTTGTTCCTTTTTCCGCCGTTCACGGAGCTCGTACACTTTTTGGAGACGGTAAACAAATCGCGCCATCAGTCATAGGTTTCTTTATGGTTAAACAGCCCCATTCTATTTAAAGAGCATACTGCTGTTTCGACGAAATGCAAGGCCGCTGAATTCGCATGCCTTGAAACCCATTATACAGAGGAGAAAAAAACAGCAACAGTTGGTCTCAAAAGCCTTCAAAAACTCTATTTCAGTTAATTTTCAAGCAAACAGAGCCTCTACAAAAGCATTGGGGTCAAAGGCCTCAATATCCTCAATGCCTTCCCCGACCCCAATCAGCTGAATGGGCAGGTGATGCTCTTTGGCAATGGTAAACACAATCCCCCCTTTAGCTGAGCCATCCAGTTTGGTTAAAATCACCCCGGACAAATTCACACACGATTTAAACACCGTTGCCTGTTTTAGGGCATTTTGCCCAGTGGTCGCATCAACCACCAGCAACGTGTTTAACACGGCATTTTCTGGCATTTCCCGCTGAATAACCTGATAGACCTTCTGTAATTCAGTCATCAGGTTGTGTTTGTTCTGTAATCGGCCAGCTGTATCCAGAAGCAGAACCTGTGCATTGTTTTGCTTGGCGACAGTCACCGCTTCAAACATCACTGCAGCCGGATCGGTTGTGGCCTTCCCTGTGTTGCTGTTGTTGCCACTCACAAAAATGGCATTAGCCCGGTTCGCCCAAACGCCGAGTTGCTCGACAGCAGCCGCCCGAAATGTATCACCCGCCCCAATCACAACCTGGCAGTCTTTCTTTCGGAAATGGTGGGCAATTTTTCCAATGGTCGTCGTTTTCCCTGTGCCGTTGACCCCAACAACCAGATAAATATTCAGTTTATTGTCCTGATAAGGAAAATCACATGCTGACGCCACGGGGGAGAGTATCTCGGTAAAGGCTTGCTTTAAAAATGCCAACAGGGCATCCGTTGTTTTGAACTGCTTCAGTTGCGTACGCGCCTGATTGGTAATTGAAACGGCTGTATCGAGACCAACATCGGCGCGAATCAGAATGTCTTCAATGTTATCCAGAGTGTCCTCGGTCAACTCAGATGTCTGAAAGATGTCTTTAATTTTTCCCACAAGGGCAGATTGTGTTGTTTTAACAGCCGATTGCAGTTGTGAAAACAACCCGGGTGTTTTGTCAGTTTGTTCTTCGCAAAGTGAAACAGGGGACGGCTTCTGAGAGAAAAAAGCAGGGTCTGTTGGGGTTATTCCATCGTCCTGAGCCTCAATAGTGTCTTGAGGAGGGGGGTGTTTTTTTTTATTAAAAATATTAAACATATTAAATATAGTGTAGTTCTTCGTCGGACCGTAATTTTTTGTCAGGAAGATTGTGCAATAGTTATGTGCCTGGTATTCGAGGCTCGCCTAAGGTTTCTGCAACGGCCCCCAAAACCCCGTTAATCAGTTTGTAGCTTTCTTCTGAAGCATACAGCTTGGCCAGCTCAATGGCTTCATTAATAGAAACACTGCAGTCAACGGTTTTAATGTACATCATTTCAGCCACTGCCAGCCTGATAAGACAAGCATCCAGACTTAGCAAGCGTTCAATGCGCCAATCGGATAAATGGCTGTTAATTTGCGCATCCAGGCTTTCCTGGTTCTCCAAAACCAGCCTGCTAAGTTCAAGGGCATAATCAGTGACATCACCCACACTGGCATGCAGATTCAGCTCAGGCAGCCGAAAGGTTCCATAGACCTGATCAGCAGCCCTGAGACAGAGCTCCAATTTTTCAATCACCGCTTTGGTGTTGTCTAACGCAACAGTTTTCGGCAAAACCCCCATCGGTCGTGATAAATTTTCAGGGGCATCATCCTGGTAATCGGTAAAAAACTGAAGTGCCGAATTCATATCAGCAGCAGCTGATTGGATTTGAATTTTCGCATCATCAACCAACAGCTGAATGGCACCCAGCAATAATTTCTCCAGGCTGGCTTTATCCATTTTGCCTGTGTGGATGGATTTTTCTGTGGTATCCGGTTTTAGCTGCTTATCGGCTTGAAATAATGTCAGCAGGGCAAGTTCTCGTGATGCCCGTCTTGCACTCATAAGGCCATTTTCTTTCTGGAACCTGGTTTCTATAAATTCAAAGCAGTATAGCGGAAATGCTAATGAATCGCAAAAAAGAGAAAAAAACCATCAGGCAATAAAATTTGCCCCAATGCAGGTAACAGCTAAAGGGTTCAAGCGTTAAGCCAAATGCTTTAAATGAAGAATGAATAACGATATAGGTATTTTAATCAGACTGGGGAAGATAAGACTGAATAGACAGAACTTCTTTTGCAGCCACTATGGCCTTGTACAACTCTGCTTGTGCCCAGGCGAGCGGCGTGTTGAGCCCCGGTAAAAATACGGTTTCACCATCAATGGTTGAAACTGCCTGATATGCCTCAGGGACTGTATTTGGTGGGCAAAGTACCCCATTGGATTTCAACTGGTTTGCAGTATCTTTCTCAGATTCGGGTGTAATTCTTGCAAGACCCCGGTTCAGGTACTTAATTTGCAAGGCCTTGGCTTCTTCAATCAGCGCTTTTGCCTGAAAGCGATCGGATTTGACTGAAAATTTATTTTCAGTAAGCGCCTTATTTAATTGCTGAACAACAGTACCATATGCCCGCGAGACTACGGGATCGAAAAACCACTGGGCTGTGTCTGCTTGACGGCCTTGAGACAATAATTCCCGAAATTGAAAGCCTGCAACGCTACCACAGTCTGCATCAAAACCAACGGCTTGTAACTTTTCATTCAAACCTTCTTTATGAAGTGAGATTTTTCCATCGCCATCCAACATTAAATCTGAGTTTTTATTTAAGTAGCTGTCACCACTCTGAAACGCTGTGTCACCAATGTAAACCGTTGTGTCGTTGTACCGTGAAATGCCGTGTTTGCCCCCTAAATAATAGACCAAGGCAGTCAAACCATCCATTTTTTTCCTGGCGTCTGTTAACGGATTATCATCAAAACGAATATTTTTGGTCATCGTAAATGCTTGAGATGCATCGTATCGACGAGAAGTATAGCCTGGTTTTACAGGGGCTTCTTCCTGGTAAGTTTTCTGAATACGGGCTTCCCCTTGCTTGATTAATTGATTCAAGGCATTGTCATCAGCCAAAATCGCCCCATTTTTACTCGCAGTTAACATGTCATAAACTGCTTGGGCAGATTGATCAGTTTTTCCTGCTTCTTTCAGGGTGTGCATCAGTTTTCTGGTTATTTTTAAAGCATCCACACCAACAGCCGTATCGTAAGTTAACCCCAAGAGAAATGGCGCTTCCTCCCAGTTGCCACTAGACGGTATGCGTTCATAGTGGATTGCTTGCATCCAACTCACAATGTTTCCCACAGTTTCAAGAATTATCTTGTCTTGGGACAACCCACTTGCCCAAGATTCGTGATGAATAATATCCGCCTCAATGGCGCGGGCAAATTGGTCTAGTGCATTGAAGTGCGATTCTTGCCGCCAATGGTTCATATTGGTATTGGGCGCAATACGAAAACCGCCTGAAACAGGTGGATCTTTTTCGATTTCAAAAATATGGGGCATGCCCATATAAATAGCTTTTCTATCGCCAGCCAACAAGCGATTGATAGTATGGCTGGGATCATTTTTATACGGTGCATCACCAATAGGACGATCAATAAAATATTGCAGTTCATGAGCATTTTTTGCATAAAATTGCGCGATGGTTTTTAAGCCGGCTTTAACTGCGTCAGGATCTTGTTGTTTCAGAAGGGGCAAGGTTTGCATAAAGTCAGTCACCCACTTTGATTGACTCATTTGACGATACTCTTTGGCAGACAACTCAGACGTTTGCGGAATATCAGTATCGGGGTCAATGTTTAGTTTTAGAGCGCCTTTTTTTTGTAAAATTTCAAGCAAATTGTTCAAGTCTTGCTGATTGTAACTGGGCTTAATTTGCTTTGCTACCCATTTGTTGTGAATGGTTAATGGGTAAGCTGGGATTTTTTGACACCCTGGCAAAGTTTTAATGATAGGTTGGTGCTTGTCTGAATAGAGCAGGACTTTCAAGGTGTTTCTGAGTCGTTCGAGATTTCCGGTCTGATTCAGGGCTTCTAGGGTTAGGTTGTTTTCTAGTCGTATGGTTTTCCCGGATTGTCCCGGCAGTATAATGGATCTTGGTTCGGCACCAAGGGTTTTGGCAAGCTCCTGAATGGCTTTACTGTGCGTTGGATTGTTTGGTTCAAGTGGTTTACCTTGCTCAAGCAGAGACTCAATCAGTGCCAAAGTTGATTTTGCAACCGCTTTATTGGCTTCAACCCTTTGTTTATTTATTTCTGTCTTGCAAGGTATTTCTTGTTTTTTTTGATGAGACAGTTGAGGGGATGTTTCCGTGTTGGTTTGACCAAGATTGTCTTGAAAAGCAGCACTAAGTTTCTGGAAAAACTTGCCCAAGACTAGGAAAGCTTGACTAAGGGCTGTTAAAATAACCGGCAAATAAGGCCTTATGGTGGTGTATGTGCGGTGGAAAAAAGTTAGCCACCTTGCTTTTGAACCCAGAGACTTTATGGTGGGTTGATGGATATATCCTGAAAATAGAGGGACTCCAGGATCTGGCGACTGAGAATACTGTGTTGACTGATTGTTAAAAAGCCGTCCTGTATTGTTTGCCATTAGTCTCATAAACAATAAAACGCCGTTACTCATTAATCATGTGCTATCTTTTGATTAGTGATTGATCCACCAGAGGAAAGCAGTTAATCAGAAAAATTATAAAAACCCGCTAGACATTGTGCAATCCAGCGGGTTCGTTTTAATTATCGCATAAGCTTAACCGGCAACTGGAGAAACCAGTGGCTGGGCAGCCACATTAAAATTAAAAGCCTTTGCAAAGGGTTGGGAGTTAGCAAGCTTAACTTGAAGTTTACCGGCTTGCATAAGGTTTTCTTCCAGCTCAGCTGCAGCTTCTGCGTTCTTAAGACCATCATAAACTTGCGATGCGTGCCAAGGCAATGTATGTTGACCAGGCATGTATTTTACTTTTCCATTCAAGTCAGTAACTGCTTCAAAAGCTTCCATAAACACGTTATTTGGGCATTTTGACCCATCAGCACGTACAACTGCTTTATCACTGCTGACGAATGCTGCAAGATTACGGTTAATGGTATGGTTCATGTACTCGTTAATCTTTTTAAGCAGATCAAGATCGTTCTGAGAAACACTGCCTTTCTCCTGGACTCCTTCTAAAAGCTCAGTTTTAGCTTTTGCAAGGCCCTGCAAGGCAGCACTCATACCCAAGCCCCATTCTGCAGCTGAGTCAGGGGTTGTGAGCTTCTGCCGTTCCACCATGCCTTGTGTGCCACCAGAATCGCCCGAACCAAAATCTTTGTTTGATCCTTGGGATTTACCAACCAGTGCTTCTCTTAACGCAGTTGGCATCGAGTAGTTCAAGTTCAGGTAGCTGTCATGAATTTTCTCACCATTCATTTCAAATTCATTGTAGCGGCGTACGCCATTGGGGCCACTTAATGCTTCTGTCACATCATGAATGAGTTTAAAGCGCAATTCAGCACTTTCAATTTTGTCATCCGATAATTTGTCGTATGTCGAAGCCAGTAACAACAAGGATGTATCAGGATGTCTGACATCACTTTGCATAGGCATTCTGCCTTGCTCAATTGGTACATTGACTTTTTCCCTTACAAAATTTCGACCAGCTGTAATAAACTGATCCATTTTTTCAGCATTGCTTAAAAAATCTTCTTGTTTTTCTGGCGATACTTTTTGATTAAACTTGGCTTCTTCAGCAACAACAGCAGCTCGAATTTTCTGAATCGTTTCATTGTTGTTGTAATCTGGGTTAGTCATTAAATCTTTTAAGGCTTTAACGGCCATCACTGTATTGGCTGTATCAGAGGTTGCATTGGGCATGCCAGCTTCTTCCCAAGAGCTTGCTGATACTGTATTGAAATCAAACTTCCCAGTTTTGGTATCGGTATTAACGGCTTTTAAGTATCTGGCATCCAGAACTAATGCTTTAGCAATAATATCGAGCTTTTTATCATCAGAAAGTATTTTGGCGCTAAAGCCCCATTTTTCCTTACCTGTTGCCCCTGCAACGACTGTTTCAGCAAGTCCTTCAAGCATCAGTGCTTGAGACTCCAAACGCTGTTGATTAAACCAGTCATGATCTTTCTGAATTTTATCAACAATGGGGGTGCCAGTTTTATCGAACGCAATGGATTCTGGTTGATAAATATGGAAAATACCATTCATCTGGTCAGTGTTGGCCCGGTAGAAATCAGGATTATCAACTGTTTTTACAACAGTCTCAAGAACCTCTGGCACATTGTATGTTGCCGCATTAATCAGTTGAACTTTCTGCCAGTTTTTTGGTGATTTATCACGTTGCACAAAACCAACTTTTTGGCTGTCGGTGTGCCATTGACGCTGCATGACCGTGTTAATGGTATCAGATGTTAAAATCAAGCCCAGTTTTTTATGTTCCGGAAATTTAAAAGCTCCCAGCTTATCCAACCTGCGAAGAATAACACCGATTTGGTCAGATGAGCGATTGGGGTTATAGCTGATTAAGTAAGCAACATTTTTGTTGTGCACAGGGTATTGATGCTCAATCACTTTGACGGGTTGCATAGGCTTTCCCTCCGAAAAATCAAAGAAATCAGGGAGATCAATGAGCCGTGTTGTTTTAATGGGTACATTGTATTCTGTGGCAGCTATTCTGGCTGTTAATGATCTAGACAAGCTGTCTAACTGCTCAATTCTGCTTTCAGCAGGTAATTCTGCCAGTGCTGCGGCATCAAGAATATCTACGGTTTTACCATCTAACTCAACTTGTGCCGATTTAATACCATTAAACATGCTGCCCAGTTTATTCAGCACGGGTTGTGCTTTCTGCGGATCAAACCCTTTTTTTTCTAATGCTTTTAAATCAGCAACAACTGTTTTAGCTTCGGCAATCTTTTTTTGCGTTTCAGGATTTCCTAAGCCAATTTGACTCACCGTTTTAGGGGCATCCATTTCGGGTGTAGGTTTAACCTGATCTAATTTTACAGTTTCTGGCTCGGCGTTTGTTGGTATCACTGCGCGGCCAAATTTGATTTGTGGCAATTGAAATCCTGTCGTTGACATTGAGGCTTTATCTCCTTGTGCGTATTTATTAAATTTAATTTTTAAGCGGGTAAAAAAATGCTAGCAGTGGGTTGCAGAGTAAATTTGCTAATCAGAAAAGGGTACGTCTGTTTATTGCAACTCAATTCAATTAGTGGTTATTAGTTGATAACATAACAACCTTCAATGGGCTAAATTGCTTGGTTGAATCATTTTTGACGGGCTTCTTTTTTTGTGATGTTTCACTCTGTTGGCTGAAATACAGTTGCAATAGCACATTGGGTCTCTTTAAATACTTCCTTCACATTGATTTACAAAACAAAACGCCTTGTTTACTATAGTTAGACAAACTACAAAAAATTTAAAAAAACGTCGGGCAAAATGTTAGCCAAAAATCCAGAAAAATTTCAGGAAGTCTTGTCGCCCTATTTCTCAAGCGGGTTGGCACACTATATTACAACCAACAACAACGCAACGGGTATCCAGCTAATTCCTGACTCTGCACAAGGTATTGCAAGCATTTTGTCTTGGGCCAATGATGCGGGAATTCAGTTGGCAATGCAAGCTAATGATCTGCGTTTTATGAAAAATTCGTTATGGCTTAATCTCTCTGGTATTCAGGTGGTACGCAAGCATATGGTCGATGATTTCATGATTACGGTAGAAGCAGGCATTTCTATCGGCAAATTGGAAGCGGTATTGGCCAAAGAGAATCAGACCTGGGGATTGCAGTATCCCAGTGCGATGTGTCTGGCAGATATTTTGCATTTGGATTGCCCTGCCTTGGCCAGCGGTTTTAAAGGATTACCCAGAGATTCAGTTTTAAAAGTTGAAGTGGCTACACCAGATGGCAAATTGACCATCAGCGGGGCGGATGTTGTTAAAAACGCCACTGGCTACGATTTGGCAAAACTGCATTGTGGGGCTTATGGGGCTTTTGGTGTAATTACGGCAGTCACACTCAAGGTTTTTCCTAAACCGGTCGACCAGCATTCTTTCGTTTATCATTGCCAGAGTTTTGATGAAGTAAACGGGCTTACGCAAACACTTGTCAAACAACATCTGCCTTTCAATGCACTAGAAATTATAAGACAGCCCAACATAAATAAGACCCACAAAAATAATATAAAAGAGCAAGGTCCCATAAAAAAAACGAGCTGGCAGGTTGCTGTGGGGTTAAGCAGCACAATACCGCTAAGCGATGACATTCTTTCCGGCTTACCAGACAGTGCTATTCAAGGAGGTCAGCTTGAGGCGCAGGAAAAATCTGACCAGAAAAAATCTGAAAATATACTGGAAGCCCCTATTAAACGGACATACATCAAAGGGCCAATAGCCATTGATTACGATTGTCTTTTAAAAGGAGTGAATGCATGTCAAACCGTTGTTGGCATTTATCTGCCAGTTTCCGCTTGGCCAAACCTATTGAATGCCTTAAACAAGCTTAGTATTTTGGATACCGCATACATTGCAGCTCGTCCTGCATTGGGACAGGTGATTGTTGCTGCAGATAGCTTGCCTTACACGACCCTTCAGTTTCTATCAAAAGAAGCTACCCAGCTTGATGGCTTCCTCAAGGTCATCCAAGTTTCTGAATCCGACAGACCCATTTTACTGACTTCCGAGAAAGGACTCCGTCAATTTAATAGCCCACAAACACCCGTGATTACCGAACTGCTAAAGAACCTCAAGCAGGCTTATGATCCCAAGCATTGTCTGTTTACCCCGTTTTTACCGTTATTTTGACTTTACAAGCGCAAGACAATAAGCACTATAAAAACAGGACATTGCTGCTTAGCATAAATAACTTAGAATTAGAGTATGAATTACCCTAAATGCCGAAGCGTCAAGGCGTTAAAAAATAGAGCCATACGTGGTAAACAACATTATAAATGTAAGCATTGCGGGTATGATTACACACAGAAATAACCCTCGTAAGATAGGTAGTATAGCCGTTAATGTGGAAGTCTTAAAACTGTCTTTGGAAGGCGCTGATTTCCAAGTCCTGGAACGTTTAACAGGCGTTTAGCACACAACGGTTATGCCTTGGCTAAGGGAAGTGGAGAGTTTAAATAACCGAATAAGTCTACTTAGCAATATTCAGGCACAAAACCTTTTGTTACCCCAAGACCTTCCGTATGATGCAAGCCAAGCTCACTCTCTATTTCACACCTAATTGGAAAGAATCTCTATGCTAAGCACTAAAGCCCAATTTTAACTTAATATTTCTCAACAGAACCTAGAGGGAAGAGCATCGCTTTTCTGTTATTAAAGTGAAAGAAAGAAATTGAATTCGAGAAAATCTTGCCTACACGCAAAAGAACCGAAAGGAAATCAATTTTTTTCGGTCAGATTATCCTGAAACTGTCACACACTGCTTGCCAACAGAGTCAATTTCCTGCTGCAACTGGGTATGAAACTCATTTAACGAAATGGATCCCAGGTCGCCTTTTTTTCTGTGGCGTACTGAAATGGTCTGATTTTCAAGCTCTTTGTCCCCAATAATAAGCATATAAGGCACCTTGGCAAGCTGAGCCTGGCGAATTTTAGCCCCAATCCCCGCATTGGATGCATCGGTTTTCACGCGGATAAGGCCTTGCTGCAACTGTTTTTCTGCCTGTTTTGCAGTATCAAGGTGTCGGTCAGCGATGGGCAAAATAGCGACCTGTTGCGGGGCAAGCCAAGTTGGAAAGGCACCTGCATAGTGCTCAATTAAAGTGCCTGCAAAACGCTCCATACTGCCAAAAATAGCCCGATGAATCATAATGGGCTGCTTTGCCTGCCCGTCAGAATCTGTAAATTTCAGGTCAAAACGGTGTGGCAGATTAAAATCCAGTTGAACGGTTGAGCACTGCCAAGTGCGGCCAATGGCGTCTTTTAACTTAAAGTCGATTTTAGGCCCGTAAAAAGCACCATCAGCCTCGTTAACTGCATAGTGCTGGCCGTATTCTTCGAGTGCTGCCTTTAAAGCCGCTTCTGCTTGATCCCAAACCACAATATCACCCACATATTTTTCTGGCCGCGTCGACAGTTCCACTTCAAAGGCCATATCAAACAACTTTAACGTGTCATCAACAAAACGAATCACATCAACAATTTCAGATTGAATTTGATCCAGCCGGCAAAACAGATGGGCGTCATCTTGGGTAAAACCCCTTACCCGGTTTAACCCGTGCATGGTGCCTGATTTTTCGTACCGGTACACCGTGCCCAGCTCGGTGAGGCGCAACGGCAGGTCCCGGTAACTTCGGATTTTTGACTTATAAATTAACACATGAAACGGGCAGTTCATGGGTTTCACAATGTAGTCCTGGTCATCAATCTCCATGGTGTACATGTTTTCCATGTAAAAATCTGTATGCCCGGAGATGTCCCACAGATCACGCTTGGCGATATGCGGGGTATATACAATATCATACCCTCGGCGTTGATGCTCAGTCCGCCAGTAGGTTTCCAGTGAACTTCGGATACTAGCAAGATTGGGATGCCACAGAATAAGGCCAGATCCAACAGAGTCTTCGACACTGAAATAATCGTGGGTTTTGGCAAGTTTTCGATGATCCCGCTTTTCGGCTTCTTCCAACTGTTTAATGTAGGCTTTCAGCGATTTGCTGTCCCAAAATGCGGTGGCATAAACACGTTGCAGCATTGGGTTATTGGCATCACCGCGCCAATAGGCCCCCGCCACAGAGAGCAGTTTAAACGCTTTAATCCAGGACGTATCAGGCAGATGGGGTCCTTCACACAGGTCAAACCAAATTTCATGACCGTCTTCTGGCGATTTGCACGCGTAGCGGGTGGGGGCATTGTCTTTGTACTTCTCCAGGATCTCAGCCTTGTAACGCTCACCTGTTGCTTTAAAATCGGCCAGTGTCTTGTCCACATCCTGAATGTACTGCCGTTCGAAGACTTGCTTTTCATCAATAATTTTTTGCATTTCCGCTTCAATGGCCACAAAATCCTCAGGGGTCAGCTGGTGATCGGGGATATCCAAATCATAGTAAAAACCATTTTCAATCGTAGGCCCTGTGGCAATTTTCGCATTCGACCAAAGCCGCTGGACCGCCTGCGCCAAAACATGGGCGGTTGAATGCCGAAGAATTTCAATGGATTCCGGCGATTTGGCCGTTAAAATCGAAACTGATACCCCATCAGACAGTGGGGCGCTTAAATCACTGAGTTGGTTATTGATGAGACAACCCACAGCTGCTTTTGCCAGACCTGGACCAATTTGTGCGGCGAGCATTTTGCCAGTGGCATTGTCGGCCAGTGTTCTTTCAGAGCCATCAGGCAGTTTTACGGTAATCATTAAGCGGGTATCTTTCTCAGAATTTTATCTCGCTTGCAGTTTTATCTCGTTTACAAGTCGGCTTTGCAACACAATGCAAGGACATGAGGAGAATGAAGAGAACGAGGAGAACAATAATCAAAAAATTATAGCGCCTTCCGGGTTTTAGATTCAACGGCTAACCGCTTTTTTCTCGGGTGAGGCCTGCTGCAATAAAAAACTACTAACAGCGTGAGGTTCAAGCCTGAAACTGGCAGAAAGCCCCTGCAACTCTGTATTATTGCGACTCTCTGCCTGACTTGACTTGGGGACATGCAAGAAATTTATGGATTGTATGTCTGTGCAGTAAAATTGGGGATGTAAAACCAGATCGATTGCAGTATCCAAGGGGTTCAAAAGCCGCAAAACCAAGCCTTTTTCTGGTAAAAAATAACACGCCAGCACAGCGATGCGCTCTTCAGGCAAACCGCTTGTCGTCTGAATCTTTACCAGGCCTGTTATTTTATTCAGGCTCATCATTTTATTCAGGCCTGTTCGGTCGTCTTCTACCGTAGGCTGCAAATGGGAAGAACTTTCTTCTGACTTTGAACGATCAGTGATAGCCTTGACGCGGCTTTCTCCCCAAACTGCCCCATAAAACAGATCAGCCCAATGAAATAAATCACTGGTGGTTTTAACAGCATTGTCTGGAAGCCAGGCCAGTCTTACCGTTAAAGGGCGCCCGAGACACTGGCCTTCTGGTGTAGGAATGGGCGGGCCTGCCTGTGCCCCACGAACCCCGGTAGTATTGGTTGAAAGCACTGAAAAAGGCCGGTGGAGGGTAATGCCCAGTTTACTGTTAATGCCTTCGTATTCGGTCAGTCCCTCGGTCAGGAGATGATGGCCATTGGCAGAAATAAAGCGCTGAATTGGCCCGGTATTGGTGATAATTTCCTGAAAAGCTTCTGCTGGCATGAGGGCTTGCGCATCGTAATCGGGATTCAGCGGCCGTTCAACAGTACTAAAATGACTTTCAGCAGACACAGACTGTATTGGCGCGCCAGTTTCAAAGCATAGCTGAAGTTTATGGTTTGGCAGAGCCAGGGCCTCATGTTTTACGGTAATTTCAATCCAGGGTTTGCCCGCTTCAAGACTCAAAAAGACGAAGAAATCCACAGCCTTCTCAAGTGTCAAATTCAGTCGCCATAAGGCACCGATTGTTGATTTGAGGGGCCCCTCCACTGAGAATCCACGCGCTTTGCATTCAGCTAATGTCAGAATAGAATGCACACTTGCTTGACACAATGCTGAAGTCCCTTTTTCTTGTTCTTGACCGCTCTCCGCGTAGTAAGGGGCGCTATTATAAGAATCCCCTTGTTCAGGGCAGGCAATCAGAGACAGCTGGGTTTCCTGTATGATTTGCCCGGCACTGTTTTTGGCTTGCAAAGCAATCGCATTATTTTCTTTTAAGGCAATGCTGACACTTAAGCCGCTGGCATTCAACAATGCAGACTGACTTAAAACTTTAGAGGAAACAGCTTCTGATGCTGGTTGATGCCCTTGTGCTGCTGCATCCTTATGGGACAAATGAAACACAGACAGCGGCGGGCAGTTTTCAACCCACAGCCAACCCGATCGCTTGGTTTGGGTTAAATGCGCCAACGGTATGTGATGGATGCTGTGCCGGTAATCATCTTGCAGGACTGTTTCAGTCAAATCAACCTGATGCAATCCAACGCCATCTTCTGGGACTAGTGCATAACACGTCACCGGGAGAGCGCCTGTATAAGACCGGCTGCTGGTATTCACGACTAAAATACTGGGTAAGTTACTGTTACTAGTAGAAAAGCCTGTTTCTACCTGAAAAAACGCCATAACCTTGGCATAAAGGGCATCAACGATTTGCTGAACTTGTTCAAACCGGTATTCATTTTCTCGATGAACACTGTCAATACTGCAGCCGCAAATGCTGTCATGAGGATGGTTCAACAACAATTGCTGCCATGCAAGTGCCAACGCTTGGGTTGGGTAATCAAAAGGCTTTATGTGCGTATTTGATCGCGATGCGAGTTGAGCCATGGCCAGCAGTGGCTCCAACTGATGAACCAAACGGTGCTCACACTGGCGGTTGGCCTGCTTTAAATACAACCGGGACGAATACACCCCTGGCAGCATAAAACTGCCGCTGTTATCGCGCAACTCACCAGCAATGATTGGAACGGTTTTTTGAACAAGCAACTCCTCGGATAAGGCGGTTTGCACTTCAGCCATAAACCGATCCGGGGTTGATGCTGAAACCGAATCAAATACTGCTTTTAACAACGCATGTGCTTTTGGTCTTGGCAGTGCCATGTGATCCGCCCCAATGGGCAAAAGATAATGGGGGGCTTTGGCATCAATATCATCAAAAAGACTGGCTCGTTTCAGCTGCTTGCCCAGAGCAAGAAATTGTTCCTGTTTTTCTGCATCTTGCAAGGTCCAATCCTGCAACTGCATCTGGAAATAGCCAGCAGTTAAATGCAGAGTTAAAACTTGGCTACCACTGGGAGACGTCCAGTAAAAAAGATTCTTCTCCGGGTTGATGCCCCGCCAGACAATGGCTGTCTCAATTCCAGTTTCTGCAAGCAAAGTGGCCGTATCGGCACTGTGGCCAAACGTATCGGGCAAATACCCTGTGAATGTTTTGCATCCGTAAGCACTGGCCTGTGCAATCCCCCACTGCAAGTTCCGAATCAAACTTTCCCCAGACACCAGAAACGCATCGGGCATTACAAACCAAGGCCCAACCGAAAGCTTGCCTGATGCAATGAGCGTGGTTAATCGGTCTTTGTTTTCGGGCCGCAGTTGCAAATAATCATCGATTAAAACCGTTTGCCCGTCCAGCATAAAACAGCTGAGCTGACCTGACTCAAGCTGTTCCAGAATATCATCGACAACCGCTGCCAGACGAATTTGATAAGCCCGAAACGGCTGGTACCATTCCCGATCCCAATGGGTGTGATAGTAGACCCACGCATGGGCAATTTTTTTTACAGAACTGTTATTAGGTTTAGCACTTGGCACAACGTCAGCATATCCACTGAAAGTAAAGCTGATTGAAAGTCGATCAGAAACAGACTTTTTTATTTTGTTAATTAAATTTTATAATTTTTTTTATTCACTAGCAACAAAATAGGATGACAGGGTTTTAGACTTTAGAATACCATCAAAAACTTGATTGGATAAAACCGTTCAGGGATTTGAATACCATCACCTTCAGGGTTGTATTGATAGGATGCGGACTCATTATCAGGCAATCCACGACTTTCTCTGACGACAGCTTGAGTCTTTAGCATCACACGACACCTTGAAAAAAGTCAGGCATTTTTATTTTTTTGTCTCATTAAACCAATTTAAAAGTTGCACAGAATCATGGCCACACCCACTGGCGCTGCTGGATTTCCACAATACACGATGCAAGGCCAACCCCCTGTTATGCGGGCACCCGTGGCACGCCAACCCTTGCAGCAAATGCAGCCTCAAGCGGTTTTTTCCCCCCAAGGAAACCTATACGGCCAGCCTCTGCCAAGGCCAATGATACCAAATTCACCCATACGAGGCCCGGTTTTTTCACCGCCAATGCAGCAAGCCCTGCCAAGACCGCAAATGGCCATGCCGCCCATGGCTTTTCCTCAGGCAAATCAACCTCTGCCAAGGCCAATGATACCAAATTCACCCATACGAGGCCCGGTTTTTTCACCGCCAATGCAGCAAGCCCTGCCAAGGCCACCGCAAATGGCCATGCCGCCCATGGCTTTTCCTCAGGCAAGTCAAGCTTTGCCAAGGCCGCCGATACCAAGTACACCCATACTAGGCCCGGTTTTTTCACCACCAATGCAACAAGCCCTGCCAAGGCCACCGCAAGCGGCCATGCCACCCCTGGCTTTTCCTCAGGCAAATCAACCTCTGACTAGACCGCCGACACCAAATTCACCCATACGAGGCCCGGTTTTTTCACCGCCAATGCAGCCTCGCATTCCTAACCCAATGGGGACATTACCAGGGTTACCACCAGTTAACGGGCAATTGCCGCCGCCCACATTTGGTCCCCTACCCGGAATTGCAGCACCACCAAGGCCGTCTGCTATTATCAGGCCAGTACAGCCTGCTTATCCGCAGTATCCGCAAGCCCAAATGCCAAGTAATCTGCCATTCAGGCCTATATCACCTCAAACTTATCCGCCGTTAAGCCAACAGCAAATGCAGCCTTCTCCGCCGTTAAACCAACAGCCAATTCCGCCACAGAGAAATCTACCACCACAGCAACCCCTGCAACAAGGACCTCCTGCACAACCGGTACCACCCAGCCAGCCGCCACCAAGCAATCCGTTGCCTGGTCAGCAACCCAATACACTGTTGGACAACGGTGGACTGACCAACGATGAAATAAGACGACTCAATGAAGGACTAAACAATACAGATGCCTCTGTGCGGATGAATACGGCAACCGACTTGTTGCTGCTTCTGCAAAACAAGCCCATGGTTTTAGACAACCCACATTACAAACAATACATCGATCCGCTGGTTGAAAAAGCCCTCGCCGATCAGGATCTGGGGGTTCGGACCATTGCAGAAACCATTTTCCAATCGGTTGACTACAAGCAGCCAACCCATGCAATGAAAAGCAGGCTCCATCATCTGGCATCCCGGGCAAACAGCGATTTAAGCGCTACAATCAATGAGCCAAGTGCAGCACATGACATTTTATCCCGGTTTTCAAAACCAGAAGATCCCAATGGGGTTTCAGGCTACCCCAATATCCCACCAGGTGTGGCTTACAATCCTGAAGCACTAAGTCAGGAACAACCGGCACAAAAAACTTCTGGTGGGTTTTTGCGCCGGTTCCTCCCCAGCTGGCTTGGTAGGCGCCGTCAACCACAAGTCATCCCGCAAGCAGCCCCTGAACAAAACAAATTTGGTCCCACTGCGCCAATAACGCAACAGGCGGGTCTGCCACCATTACCGCCCGACAATACCCCCAACAATTTCCGATGATGCCTAGATAAAACCTATAAAACCTACAAAACCCGCAAACTCTATGTAATAAGTAAGAAGATGGGCAAGCTCTCTAGTCATAGCTAATCCAATAACCTGAATAGTTAAATGATCTGGCTAGTTAAAAAACCTGGGTGACTATATGGATACTCAAAAAGCAATTCTTATGAGGGCTTGGTGTTTAATAAAAAAAATAGCCTATTTTATCTTAATTTCCCTTTACACCTTTCCTCGATTTAACAGTTCCAAAATTTTATTTTGTCATATAAGTCAATAATTAACAGAACAACGATAAAGTAACTATGAACCGCTTGCTTCAAAGCCTTTAATCCGGATCTTATTTATGTCCTCATCTGTTTCATCAACAGCACTGATGCCTACCAAGAGCACTTTGTCTCCCATTACCCCTTTTGTTCCTATTGAAACGCCTTTGCCCCTGTTGCCTTCCCCAAGGCAACAGCTTCAAGCACAGGCCAATTATGCCCGTACAATAGGCAATAACGCACTGGTTATAGCCAATCAGGCCAAAGATAATGCACAGGGACTTATCAAGCAACCACCGCCTTGGCTTCAGCAATTTAGAGATAAGCTCGAGCAAAATTTTTCAACGACCCTTGTTCCTTATTACAAAAAATACAACGATCGTCTGCCATTGTTAGGATTGACTGTTGGCTCATTGTTTCTATCAGCTTTACTAATTGGCGATAGTTTACAGGCAAGCCGCCTGAAAAATCAACAGCTCTTCAATGCCAAAGACAATCTTTACTTACAAAAAGATTTTTTCTATCGATCCGCAAAATATTCGGGATACCCGACACTCGATAACTTAGCAGAACGGTACCACCGACTGACCCTTTATGGCCCTTGGGGGCTGGGGGTCCGGTGGGAAAACTTTAAAACCAACGTCAGCACTTTCTTC
Source organism: Cyanobacteria bacterium P01_H01_bin.74 (assembly GCA_038745945.1). Classification (GTDB taxonomy): domain Bacteria; phylum Cyanobacteriota; class Vampirovibrionia; order Vampirovibrionales; family Vampirovibrionaceae; genus JBCDLA01. The sequence continues at coordinate 22,013 of JBCDLA010000013.1, forward strand.
ACGGATGTACTACTTCCCAACAGTGTGCCGTTGGTTGTAGGCGGTGTCGCGTTGGGGCAACTGGTTGGGGCACGCAACATGCTCTTGCCATTTCGCGCCCTCAACGCCCTGAGAAAAACCATTGTAACCCCACTCATTGAAAACATTGTTAAACCGCTCTTTCAACCTGTGCTTGTTAAGCCACTCAAATCTCTGACAGTCGGTGTTTTAGAGTTTCCGTTTAAAAAACTATCAAATTTTGCCGTGACACTGGGATTGTTAACCAGCGGCATCTTTTTCTTAGACAGATTTCGAGACGTATACGATGGTACGGCACAAAAAAACTTTTTCTACGATATAACCGCCATCCAAGGCCCCTATCGTGATCTGGTTGATTACTAACAAATAAACCCTTTAAAAAATATCTAAAAAAACAGGCAATAAAAAAGCAGTGACTTATCATCACTGCTTTTTTTGACCTGTGGCTTCAGGAAATGGTTATGACTGTGTTTAGTAGTCACCCATTCCTGGCATACCGGCAGGAGCTTCAGCACCTTTTTTCTCAGGAATGTCGACAACCAAAGCTTCAGTCGTTAATAACATGCCGGCAATACTGGCTGCATTTTCAAGGGCACTGCGGGTCACTTTAACCGGATCCACAATTCCTGCTTCCAACATATCAATGTATGTGTTTTTTAAAGCATCATAACCAATATTGACAGCTTCATTACGAACACGCTCAACAACAACCTGACCTCTTGCACCGGCGTTGTCTGCAATTTGGCGGCAAGGCGCTTCTAAGGAACGCAAGAGTATTTCGGCCCCTGTACGTTCTTCACCGGTTAAGGTTTCAGCAAACTTCTCCAGTGCAGAAGATGCTTTGATTAATGCTGTACCACCACCAGGCACAATCCCTTCTTCAATAGCAGCACGGGTCGCATTTAAGGCATCTTCCAAACGAAGTTTTTTGTCCTTAAGCTCGGTTTCAGTAGCTGCACCAACTTCAATAACAGCAACACCACCTGCAAGTTTTGCAAGGCGCTCTTGCAGCTTCTCTTTGTCGTATTCACTGTCACTGTTTTTTATTTCATTCTGAATTTGAGCAACACGATTGGCAACAGCCTCTTTGGTTGCTTCATCAGCCAGAATCACGGTGCTGTCTTTTGTTACAGTCACACGGCGGGCTTTGCCCATTTGCTCGACAGTAACATTTTCCAGCTTTTCACCCAATGCTTCATCAAACATCTGCCCACCTGTTAAAATGGCAATGTCTTCCAGCATGGCTTTACGGCGATCACCAAACCCTGGGGCTTTTACAGCAACAGCGCGCAAGACTTTACGCATACTATTAACGACCAAGGTTGCAAGGGCTTCACCTTCCACGTCTTCAGCAATAATCAGTAGGCTTCTGCCTGCGCGGGCAACTTGCTCAAGAATGGGAACCAGATCGCTGACCAGGTTGATTTTTTTGTTAACACAGAGAACCAAACAGTCTTCCAGCAAAGACTCCATCCGCTCTGAATCAGTCACAAAGTATGGGCTGATAAATCCTTTATCGAACTGCATTCCTTCAGTGACTTTCAGGTCAGTGCCTTTGGTTTTTTTGGAATCTTCAACGGTGATAACACCTTCATTGCCCACAATGCCCATGGCTTTTGCAATTAAATCGCCAACCATTTGGTCATTGCCGGCAGAGACTGCTGCAACTTGTGCAATGGCTTCGCTGCTTTCCACTTTTTTGGCCTGCTTGCGCAATTCTTCAACAACCACTTCAACAGACTTGTCAATACCGCGCTTGATGCCCATAGGGTTAGCACCAGCAACCACATTTTTAGCACCTTCACGGGCAATGGACTGAACCAGAACCACAGCAGTTGTTGTACCGTCACCACCAGCATCGTTGGTTTTGGTTGCCGCTTCACGCACGAGTTGTGCCCCGGCATTTTCTTTTGGACATGGCAGTTCTATTTCTTTGGCAATGGTTACCCCATCATTAACAATCTGGGGAGAACCAAATTTTTTCTCAAGAACGACATTTCGTCCTTTGGGTCCAAGTGTTACTTTTACAGCATCGGCTACTGCATCAATACCTTCTTCAAGCGAACGCCGTGCTTCTTCTTCAAACGTAATGCTTTTCGACATCGTTTTGTTTCCTTTTATTGGTTATAGTAAACGGAATGGGTGAGGTTATCAGTTTTTTGAATTTTTGGCACAAATCAATTAATCAACAATTCCCAATACATCTTTTTCAGACATAATTTTTACTTCTTTGCCAGAGATTTTTACATCAGTACCACTGTACTTGCCAAACAGTACTTTATTACCAACTTTGAGCTGCATTGCAATGCGTTGGCCTTTGTCATCCATGCGGCCTGGTCCAACTGCTAAAACCATACCGGTTTGAGGCTTGTCGCGCGCTGTGTCTGGCAAATATATTCCTCCAGCAGTTTGCTGATTTTCATCTTCAACCACTTCAAGAACAATTCTATCGTCCAAAGGCTGAATATTAACCTTGGTTTCTGTCGCTGGCATAATCAATTTCTCCTTACTTAATAATCAACATTGGTTTTAAAAAGTAAACAAAGCGGTTTATCGCTGTTTTAATCGTCTATAGTGTATTTCAACATCAACGCAAATGTCCATTCAGTTAATGAAAAATTAATAATTGATCACCCGCTTGACCACAGGTCAATCGCTGATTTTTATGGTATTTTGATAATACAAACCATTAAGTCACTGATAGTGTTTCATCACAGCGTTACTTCTTTTATTGTTTTATTGAGTATGGCTGAAATCCAAACACAACCCAACCTATCTTACAGATATTAAAAGGAGATTTTGCTTTGTCCCGTCAAAATAGTTTCAACAAGCAGAATAGCAATTACACAAGAAATAAAGGCCTCTCAGCCCTTGTTGTTGTTTTACTGGTCATTGGCGGAATCATTGTTCTCGCTGGTATGTGGGGCGTGGGTGGGTACAATACCCTCGTTCAGAAAGATACGGTGATTGAACTAAAGGCCTCAAATATTGAAGCCCAGATGAAGCGACGTGCTGATTTGATTCCCAACCTGGTATCCACCGTCAAAGGATACGCCTCTCATGAAAAAGAGATTTACGAAAATATTGCAAATGCCAGAAGCCGCCTGCTTTCGGCAAATGTCGGGAAAAACCCGCAAGAAGCTGCCGCCGCCAGCCGGGCATTTCAGGGATCGTTGGGCAGGTTGCTAGCCGTTGCTGAAAATTACCCCCAACTAAAAGCCGATCAAAATTTCATTCGCTTACAAGATGAATTGACAGGTACTGAAAACCGAATGGGGTTTGCCCGCGTTCAGTTTAATGAAGCTGTTCAGGCCTATAACCTGGCGGTAAGAACATTTCCGACCAGCCTTATTGCTGGGATAACAGGCTTTGGCAAAAAAGAGCCTTTTGAAGCGGAAGAGGCCGACAAAGCCGTCCCAAAAGTTAGCTTTGAGTAAGCGTTGTGCGTCTGCTTTTTTATAGGTCTCAATCACGTTATAAGTCTCAATCACGCCTGAAAAAAATAATGGGTGCTTCTTTGATAGTCCGCATGATAGTCCCCACCTTCCTGCTGCTGCCTTTTCTATTCTTGGTCACAGCCCCAGCCCAAAACGCACAACCCAAAGCCCCAACGGCTGAAAAAAACACAGCCCAGGCTATTAAAAAACAGCCAGTAAAACTGACACAAGAAAACCCGGCTAAAATCAATCAAGTTCCCCGCCAGCCCCAAGGCCTGAACATTTATGTGACAGACAAAGCCAACCTGTTAAATGCAACCGATCAGACCCAAATTAAAACGATACTACAAGCGCTGGATGAAAGTGGCAAAGCGCAAGTGGCTCTCTTAATTTTACCCGACACAGACAGGGACTTGTCAGAATTTGCACCCGTCATCCTCAATCAGTGGGACATTCAACATTATAAAAAACGGGACGGCATGCTTATTCTGGTCAATGCAGCCCGTTTGACCCAGGGCCTCTCGGGCAATCGTATTTTTGTAACCACGGGTTACGATTTAGAAAGTGTTTTGCCTGATGCCGTTGTTGGGCGTGTGCTTGATCAAGTGGCTGTTCCTGCGTTTCAAAAGAAACAGTATTCACAAGGCATTTCGGCCACAGTATCAACCCTTGCAAAAATTTTGGGTGGTGATAAAACCCTACAAAAGAAATATACCCAGCCCCGGCGTCAACCCATTCCATTTGGACTGATTGCCTTTGTTCTTGCCTTTTTCTTTTTGTTTGGCCGAGGCGGTGGGGGTCGCGGTGGTCGTTTTTATGGGGGTGGCCTGGGCGGTCCGTTCATCGGGGGCGGTGGATTCAGTGGGGGTAGTTTTGGTGGCGGATTCGGCGGTGGCGGAAGTGCTGGCGGCGGCGGCGGGGCAGGCCGATAATATTGTTAACCAATCATTTGAAAGATGGCTTTGATAACCTGCTGATGCGTGTCCTCAATCGACTCCAGTGCATCCAGCACTTTAATTCGTGCTGGGTATTGTTTGGCTTGTGATAAAAACCCGTTTCGCAAAGCATCTCGAAAAGCCTGGGTTTCTTTTTCCATCCTGTCCGAAGCTTTACCGCGCGCAATAAGACGATCTTGCAATGCACTGGGATCAGCATCAAATAAAAATGTACAATCGGGTTGCGTGTACTGCGTGGCAATGGCATTCAGCTGTGTTACCACTTCCAGGTCAAGGCCGCGGCCATGCCCCTGGTAAACCAGAGTCGAGTCAAAATAACGATCGCAAAGAACAATTTTACCAGCTTCTAATGCGGGCTTTAGCAAGGTCTCAAGATGCTCGGCACGGTCTGCCAAAAAAAGAAACAACTCACTTAGTGGTGGCACTTTGTGGGTTGAATGCAAGAGGATATTTCTGACAGCCTTCCCGAATTCAGTCCCTCCCGGGTTTCGTGTGGTTATAACGGACTCACTGCCATATTTTTCACTTAAAGTTTCTGCACAAAGAGCCAACTGCGTTGACTTTCCACAACCGTCAATGCCTTCAAAAGTAATAAAAAGACTTTTTTTGGCGCGGTTTCGTGATTTTTTGCCTGCTTCCATTGCCATCCAACTGTAAACTATAAATCATTTGCCAACGCATTGCTTGCCTGGGTTGCAGCGGTTTGAGCCGACTGCACACAACCGTTTAAGGCAATACTGTCGAGATAATTGCCACAGAGAAAAAACCGTGACAAAGGCAAGGCATTTAACTGGTCTTTTATGGCCTCAATACGCTGACAATGCCCCAGCGTGTATTGTGGAATTGCCTTATTGTAGCGTAAAACAGACTGAAAGACAGGAGTTAATGGTTTTTGAGGCTTCAAGATTGTTGCCAGGTTTTCAAGTGCTTTTTCAACAACAGCCTCGTCAGGCAATGCGATTATTTCCGGGTGGTGTGCCCCGCCCAAAAAATTGCTCAGTAAAATTTTGTTGTTGGGTGCCCGGTTAACAAAGAGACTGCTGGCAAAAATACTGCCCAACAACAGCATTTTTTCTTTTTGCGGGATTAAGGCGCCAAAACCATCCAATGGATGCTGGATGGCATCCGCATCAAAGCCCAAATGAACCAGGGTCAAAGCGTTGTATTCTATTTCTTTTAACAGCTGGCTGGCCTCTTGACTAACAGACGCCATTAGAGCAGCACTGACATAGGCCGGTGTTGCCAGAATAACTGCTTTGGCTTTTACAGGCGTCTGATTTTTTGCAGAAACCAAAACATGGCGCCCTTGAATCTGAATTTCCTCAACCGGGGCATTTAAATGCAGCGATTCTTCAGGAAGTGCCTTGCTTAAAGCTTGAGGTAAAGCATGCATGCCTTGCTCAAAACTGAAAAGCCTCATGCCTTTTCTGGTATTTTTTGTATTCTTTGCTTTTCCTAATGATGCTAACTCGCTTTTTGTTGGCACATTTTTTTCCCACCGATTTTTTTGTGCCAGAACAGCCCCCTTAATAATGCTGCCTTTGCTTTGCTCCCATTGCCAGAGCTTTGGGAAAACCGCAGGCGTGCTGAGCTTATCGATATCCCCAGCATAAATACCACCGACAAAGGGGTCCAATAAATTGTTGCAAACACCAGCACCAAGGCGACGCGTAAAAAAATCTTTTAAGCTCAGGTCATTGGCCTTTGTTTTACCAATAAACGGTTCTTGTAAGACCCGGAGCTTTTCTGCTGTGGTTAAAACCGGGGTTGTTATGGCTTCAAGCGGCGACATGGGCAATGCGTTCAGTTGCTGATTCAGGACAATAAAACGCTTTTTTGCCTTTGGACTGGTTTCCAGTGGCTTCAGTGAGAGCTTTTCACAAAGCGACAATAAATCTGCAGCCGAGCCTGGGAATGTGGTGGCCCCCCATTCCGTTAAAAAGCCGTCTGTCCGGTCAGATTGCAGGTAACCCCCAAGACTTGTGCTGGCCTCAAAAAGCTGGAATGAATGCCCCATTTGGATGGCGGTATAAGAAGCTGTGAGACCACTAATGCCGCCCCCAATGATTGCAATATCAGTTTCAATCGTCATTTAAATTATGGCTTGCACTAACTTTTGCAGGTAACAATATACTAATTATTATCGTAACATAAGCGATTTTTGGGCAATTTCTTTTTAATGATTGTTTTTTAATAATTAAAACATATTTTAAATTGACGCTTTTCTGCGACTCTTTAGTGGAATTAAGAAATAACTGCAGTAAGATTTATCTTTTACCGAGGTAAAGCCCGATGTTTGATGACACAGCATCTCAAAGGAAAAAAGACCCAAAGAAAGCCGCAGACATGGATATCGATGAGATATTACTGACTGGCCCAACCAACAGTATTAACCCATTGACTCCTTCATCGCAAGCAGCCATTCAAACGCTTTCCACCCAGGATAAAATGGTCTATTTAACCCACCGCTTTAATTTGTTTTTTTATAAAAAGCCTTGGCAAAGTATTTTGGGCGTTGCCCTTATTTCAAGTTCTTGCCTGCTGTGTGGATACTTTACAATCTTTCTAATGGGAGTCTGGGCGACTTACGTGTACAATACAGAAGCCTAAAACCAATACCCTAAAACCAATAGGAGTACCCTTTTTTAAAACGGGCTGAATTGCCACTAAAACGTATCAATTGGTAATTCACTGTGGTTGCGATATAATCATTTTAAATTTTTTTATTTATAGCTGAACCCCAATTAATCGAGCACTTTGAAAATCACACAAAACAATGGCGTCAGTACCCAAATTGATTAAATCCCCGTTTTTCTTACCCGCAATCGTTCTATTGGTTGCTGGCATTGCTTATATTTTCTTGTCCGGGCTTTTTAACGCAGGCCAGGAGCTGAAGCTGTCTTCTGAAGTTCAGGCCAAAGAAGTGGCCAATGCCTCTCGTTTTGGCGGGCGGGTTGTTGATATTCTGGTTGAAGAGGGCGATACTGTTAAAAAAGACGATTTACTCGTGGTTTTTGACGGCCTGGATCTAAAAACCAAACTGGCTGATGCAGAAGCAACATTACAGCAGGTTATGGCAAAACAGCAACTGCTGAAAAAAGGGGCTGATCCCCACGAGTTAAGCCAGGCCAATGCCTCCGTTCAGCAAAGCAAAGAACAACTCAATCTTCTTAAAAAAGGAAGCACCCCAGCACTGATTCGTCAGGCTAAAAGTAAGCATGACATTGCCCTATCACAAGCCAAACAGGCCAACGATAATCTGAAGCAGGCTGAAATACTGTTTGAAAAAGGGATTATTGCCAAACAGCAATACGAGTTGGCCAAAGAAAAGGCAGCCATGGCCAATAGCCAGACAACAATTGCAGAAGCGGCCCTAAAACAGGTACAGGACGGACGGCCCGCTGAAGAAAAAAAAGCGGCTTCAGCCCAGTTAAAAGCAGCCAGTGCACGCTACCAACAACTGCTGCAGGGGGCAAAGCCAGAGCAGGTTCAAATTGCAGACGCCTCCATTCAAAAAGCGCAAAACGCAGTTGATGCCTTAAAGCAACAACTCAAAGAGTTAGAATTGCGTGCTCCTGTCTCAGGGCACATCAGCATTGTGTCTGTAAACAGCGGGGATTTGGTTCAACCGGGGCAGCCTGTTGTGAACATACTCAATACCGAAAATTTGTGGGCCGACATCTTTGTACCCGAGTCCAAGTTGGCCCTCATTGAGCTTCAGAAACAAGTGACGGTAACCGCAAAAGCTTTTCAGGATGCCGTGTTCACAGGCAAAGTGATTGCCATTAACCCCAAAAGTGAATTTGTGCCGCATAGTGGGGGCAATACCAGTGCCGAAGAATCTGCCTTTCGTGTCAAAGTGATTTTGGACAAACTGAGCACAAATTCTGGCAAAATTTTATACCCTGGGATGAAAATTAATATTACGGCAAAATAAAAACAATGCCTGCTTACTCGCCATACGCTTGCTAACTCAGGCGCTTATTCAACCAAAGGCCCTCTGGGAAGCCATGCAGCCCAGCATTCACTAATGCCCCATCACAATGATACAATGCTGCCCATCAAGGAAGTTAAGCCCGTTTTAATTACTGAAAATCTGGTCCGAACCTTTGGTACAAAAATTGCAGTCGACAACCTAAATCTTTCAGTCGATAAAGGGGAAATTTTTGGGTTCCTTGGGCCAAACGGGTCAGGCAAGTCCACCACCATCAAAATGCTCTGTGGTCTGCTGGCCCCAAGTTCAGGCCGGGCAGAGGTTTGTGGTATTGATGTCACGCAAAATCCTGAACAGATTCGTTCAAAAATTGGGTATATGCCGCAAAAGTTCAGCCTCTATGAGGATTTGACTGTTACTGAAAACATTGACTTCTATGCCAAGCTTTACGGCGTTAAAGGCAAGCGGGCCAAACAGCGCAAAGCTGAAGTCATCGATTTAGTGGGTATTGGCCATTATAAAAAATACCTGGCCAGAGCCCTATCAGGTGGGTGGAAGCAGCGGCTTGCCCTGTGTTGTGCGCTGGTTCATCAGCCGGATGTTATTTTTTTGGATGAACCAACGGCCTCTATGGATCCGGTTGCACGCCGTGCATTGTGGGATCTCTTGTTTTCATTGGCCAGCAGCGGGGTTACCTTGTTTGTGACCACCCATTATATGGACGAAGCAGAGCGTTGTAGCAGTGTCGGCTACATTTACAATTCAAAACTGATTGTAAAAGGCGGACCGGATGAATTGAAACAAGCCCGCGATATTGTGGGTCAGGGCAAAACCCACCTTGAACTCAATTGTAAGCCAATGGTCCAGAGTTTTAATGCCATTCGGGCTTTGCCTTATGTTGAAGAAGTGACTATTTTTGGCCAGGCTGTGCACGTTGTCACATCCCATGAAGACATTGCCCCGCAGTTGGAAAAAGATCTCACTGAAAAAGAAATTCAAGTACTTGGCATCCGAAAAATTCAGCCGTCCCTGGAAGATGTTTTTGTAACACTGACCCGGACCAGTATGCAGGAAGAAATTGACCGCCTGCGTCAAGCTTCTGAAGACAGTCCGGCAGATCCCCTGGTTGGGATTACGGAATGGATTGACGACCAGCTGGACGGACAAACCAATGACACCCATGATCCAGACAGCAAGCCAGACAATAAGCCCGAAAACAAACCTGGCAGCATGACTGAAAAAAAGACTGAGACCAAGCCGTAAAGCACGCATGATGACAACCGAAAATACCGCTACAATTAATGCGCCTAAACGCCTTTCCAAACAGGGCACCCTGTTTGGATTTACAGTGACGGGTGTTTTCTCGATTTTTCGCAAAGAGTTAATTCAGTTGATTCGCGATCCTTATCTGGTGATGTTTATTATCGCCTTGCCCTTAATTCAGCTGTTGGTAACCGGGATGGCTGTCCAACGCGATTTAAAACACATTCCAACAGCCGTTGCCAATTACGATCACCGCAACCAGTCTGCTGAACTTTTAAAAGCTTTTGAAAGCAGTAAACTCTTTGATCTGGTGCCCCTGGCTTCAGAAGATGCGGTGATTTCGGCAATCCGAAAAGGCAAATATCGCTTAGGTATTGTTATTCCAAAAGATTATTCGAAAAAAGCAATTATTCCGGGACAATCTCCTGAAATTAACGTGATTATTGACGGCACGCAGGGAACCATTGCAAAAACCATTGCAGAAGGCGCCAACCAGGTAATCTGGGCGTTTAATCAGCGGCAGCTCAAAAAACACCTGCCAGGCAACAGCGCGTTGGGCAAAATGAGTGTGCTCTCAGGTTTGGTGCCGCAAGTAACGATGATGTCGAAGGTGTTGTACAACCCCAACATGACCACCGCCTTTTTTCTGGTGCCTGCGATCCTGGCCATTGTAATGCACATGCTGACCATTCTGTTTACCAGCTTTGCCATTGTTAGAGAGCGGGAATCTGGCACACTGGAGCAGTTAATGGTCACCCCCATCCGCACAACCGACTTGATGCTGGGGAAAGTACTGCCCTATGCCTGTATTGGCTTTGTGGACATGCTGCTGACGCTTGGCATGATGGTCTGGTTTTTTAATATCAGTATTGAAGGCAGTTTCTGGTTTCTATGCTTTGCTTCGATGTTGTTTATTTTGTGTTCGCTGGGCATTGGCCTGCTCATTTCTATTCTGTGTAAAACCCAGGTCCAGGCCATTCAGTTAACGGTTGCTATTTTTCTGCCCAGTTTGTTGCTAACCGGCTTTGTATTTCCTCTCGAGCCGATGCCCTGGTTTATTAAGGCCATCAGCTACTGCCTGCCGCTGACCTACTACCTGGATATCATTCGCGGGGTGGTTATTAAAGGCATTGGCCCCAGTGAATTGTGGCTGCAAACCAGCCTTATTTTTGCCATTGGCTGTGGTATGTTAATTGCAAGCATTTTAAAGTTTAACAAGCAAAACATTTAGCCAGCCCTGCTCAAAAAACCAGTGGTACCAAAAAATTTATTGAAACATTAATTTAAGCAGAATATAACAAGCAATGGTTGTCTTTCATCGTTCTTTTTTGTCAATCTTGATTTTTTTAATGGCTGTAGTTACCTTTCCCGGTTCAGCCAAAGGGCAAGGCACTGGGCAAAACGATTCAAAGAAATTAACAAAGTCAGCCACAACTGCATTACAACCCACTCAAAAGCAAACACTCAAAACCACTGAAAACAATGCGCTGTTAAACCGCAGTCAAAGCCTGGCCTTAGACCAGTCGGTGCTGGACAACATTTCAAAAGACAAAAAAACCCTGAGCCTCAAAAAACTGGTTTCCCAGCTTAGCGCCCGCAGCATTCTTTTAAAACAGTCTGAAACTGCCGTTAAAGATGCAAAAAAGAATTTAAAAAAGCTGAACGATCCAAACCCATTGAATCTCTTAAAGCTGTCAGAAATTCATCATTACAAAAAAGCAGCCCAATACCGTATAGAATCGGCTTACCAAAACGAACAGTGGGCTGCACAAACTGTGGCTTATCAAGCCATTTTATTGTACGAAGGCCTGTCTGCCGCGCATGAGGCCAAACGTGTTGCACTAAACCGGTTGAACTATGCGGTTCAAAACCAAAACAGCACCCAGTCCCAATTTGATGTGGGAAAAGTCACCCGCTTGGATGTCACTCAGGCAAAAATACAGGCCCTCGAAGCCTACAAGCAGTATCTCAAAGCAACAGAAGTTTATTTTGAAGCTTGCATTGCCATTCAGACCCAACTGGACAAAGAGGACAGAGTGACGTACCTGCCTGAAAATGACGCAGACACAGCCTTGGCCTTTCTAAAAACCCTGCCCCCCCAAAAAGACCCCAGTTCTGAAAACAAGGAGGCGAATCGGAAAAAAAAGGCCTCAGCAGAAGCTTCAAAAAAAAATGTACCCCGCATTATTTTTGATCCCGCCCACGGCATTTTCAACCCAGACTACAGTTTTGATGATGCCATGGATCAGCTTAAAAAAAGACCTGATTATCTTGCTGAACAACTGGGGGTAAAAGCTTACAAAGCCTTAAGCAAAACAGGCTCAGGCATTGAGAAACAAAAACGGATTGCAGACTGGCATCAGTTTGAATTAACAGTCAGGCAGGGGTTTAATGACAAAAAAAAGGCCCTTTTTAAACAACTCAATGCGGCTGTTCTTGCTGAAGAAAGGTTGCAAATTGCAAAAAGCCAGTTTGATTTGGCAACCGATCTGCAAAACGATCTTGAAACCAGTTACTATGCAGGCTTCAGCAGCCAAAACCAATGGCAGGCTGGCCAGTTACGGTTAATGACCGCAAAAACACAGTACCATCAGCAGCTTTTCAATCAGCAACTCACCCAGCTAAAGCTACTTTATCACCTGGGCCTACTGTATCAATACGATCTCCAGGACGCAGAAAGCGCGGATGAACCCCAACCCGCCAACACACTGTAGTCCAATACACTGTAAGCGTGGCTTTTTACTTTTTAAATTTAAATTTAGCGGACATCAAAGTAGCGGGCCTGTGGATGGTGGGTAATTAAGGCTGAAGTCGATTGTTCCGGCTCCAGCATAAATTCTTCACTCAGAGAAATACCAACCCGTTCTGGCTGTAAAATTTTAAAAAACTGACGCTGATCCTCAAGGTGCGGGCATGCCGGATACCCTGGGCTGTAGCGAGACCCTTGATAGCCTTGTGCCAATAGTTTTTTTATTTCTGAGGCATCTTGGCCGGCAATTCCCCATTCTTCACGAACCCGTTTGTGCCAGAACTCTGCCAGCGCTTCTGCCATTTCAACCCCAAAGCCATGAAAATAGAGATAATCGCTATATTGATCACTGTCAAACAAGGTTTTGGCGTGCTGCGAGGCCTCTTGTCCCATTGTCACAATCTGAAATGCAATCACATCCACAATGCCAGACTCTGCTGGTGAAAAATAATCTGCCAGACAAAGGTTTTTCACCCCACCCCGCGGAAATTGAAAAGACTCAAAAATCACTTTTTTTCTCTGGCTTTGCCACGTCTCGGCATCATAGACAATCAGTTCATTGTTTTGGGACTGACACGGAAAAAACCCGTAAATCACTTTGGGCAACAACAGGGGGTTCTCTGAAACCTGAGCTTTTAATCGGTTCAGGATGGGCATCATATACTTATCAACATAACTGGCATGATCTTTGACCGAGCGTTTACCCCGCCTGACTTGCCATTGGCCTGAAAAGAGGGCCTGTTTGTTGAGGTAAGGGTACAAGGTATAAAGATCAATGTCTGTGACCACCCGGGTTCCCCAAAAAGGCGGTTGGGGAATGTCCGATAAAACAGCCACAGCAGGGCAGCGCGTTGTATTGTCTTTAACAACAACCTGGACGCTGCGACTGATTTCGCCAACTTGCTGATATGGGGCGTCAGTTTCTTCCTGGATGTCTTTCTGGATATCAGGTCGCTTTTTCCCAGACTGCTCGGCGGGTTTCACCGGGGCACTGGTGCCCTGCATGATTTCTTCCATGGCATACAAGCCTGAAAAAGCATCTTTGGCATAAAACACCCGCCCTGGGTAAACCGCCTGACAATCTTCCTCAACAAAGCGCGGGGTCAGTGCCGCACCACCCAAAACCACTGGCACCGTAATACCGCGGGCATCCAGATTAATCAGATTCTCCTTCATAATTGCCGTTGATTTAACCAGAAGGCCGCTCATCCCAATGGCATCAGCACTGTGGGTTTCGTAGGCGTCGACCATGGTTTCCAGGGGTTGCTTAATACCAAGATTAATCACTGAATACCCGTTATTGCTTAAAATAATGTCCACCAGGTTTTTACCAATATCGTGCACATCCCCTTTCACGGTGGCCAAAACCATCGTCCCTTTGGTTTGCGAGGCCTCGCTTTTTTCCATATGGGGTTCAAGCAAAGCAACCGAAGCTTTCATGACTTCGGCAGACTGCAAGACAAAGGGCAATTGCATTTCTCCGTTGCCAAACAACTCGCCAACCGTCTTCATGCCATCCAGCAAGAGGGTGTTAATAATATCCAAGGCCGGGTAAGTTTCCAACGCCAGGGTTAAATCTGCTTCCAGCCCGGTCTTATTGCCATGTATAATGCGGTACTTCAACCGGTCTTCAATGGATTCCGGCAGGCTTTGCGCTTGCCTGCTAACCCGAGACCCGGCGTTGGCATCATAATAGGCCAGCAAGTTCATTAACGGATCGGCCTGAACGGTTATACCGTCTTCTTCAAAAACACGGGCGTCAAAAATCAGTTGGCGCGACAGATCGCGTTCCGTTTCACTGATTTCATGCAGGGGCAGCATATGGGCGCTGTTAATAATGGCCATCGTTAAACCGGCTTCAATGGCATAATGCAGAAACACACTGTTCAGCACATGTCGAGCGGCAGGCTTCAGACCAAAACTGATATTGCTAATGCCGAGCACAAAACCGACATCCGGTAATTCCTGGTGAATCAGCCGAATGGCATTCAGTGTTTCGATGCCCGCTTTTCTGAATTCTTCATCCCCGCTGCCCAAGGTAAACGTCAGCGTATCAAAGACGAGATCCTGGGGTTTTAAGCCCAGTTGATCAACAGCCAGGGTGTATATTCGCTTGGCAATGGCCAGTTTTTTTTCTGCTGTTTTGGCCATGCCGTCTTCGTCAATGGTTAGGGCCACAATGGCTGCGCCAAATGTTTTACAGAGGCTCAAAACTTCAATGGCCCGTTCTTCTCCGTCTTCCAGATTAATTGAATTGACAATGGCCTTGCCGCCCAAAAGCTTGAGTGCAGCTTCTAAGACGGGCGGCTCTGTTGAATCAATCATTAAAGGCACATCAAGCTGGGCATTAAACCGCGTGATGACTTCTGTCATGTCTTGCACTTCATCGCGCCCCACATAAGCGGTGCAGACATCCAGCAAATGCGCTCCTCTGGCAATTTGCTGACGCCCGATATCCACCAGGCTGTCGTAATCATTTTCTGCCAGCAGGTCTCTAAATTTTTTACTGCCATTGGAGTTGGTTCGCTCGCCCACCAAAACCGGTGCAGGATCTTGGGCCATTGGCACACTGGTATACAAACTGGTTAAGGCATTCTCTGAGTCAGGGCTACGCCTTGATGGCACACAACCGGCCATGGCAGTTTTGACGGATTGAATGTGAGCAGGTGTTGTGCCGCAGCATCCCCCAACCATGTTCACCCCCAGCGTGGTGACAAAATCCTGCAATTGGGCCGCCAGATCTTCGGGTGTGAGGTGGTAATGGGCTTTGCCCCCAATATTTTCAGGCAGCCCGGCATTGGGCAAGCAAGAAATTAAAAACGGGCTGTTCTGCGACAGATATCGGATATGGGCCTGCATTTCCTGCGGGCCGGTGGCACAATTCATCCCCAACACATCAATATCAAAGGGCCGAAGGGTTGTCACCACGGATGCAATATCACTGCCCACCAACATGGTACCTGTAGTCTCAATGGTCACCTGAACCATCACAGGCACCCGGTAGCCTGCCTTTTTCCGTACAGCAGTCAGGGCTGTCAACGCCGCTTTAACTTGCAAGAGATCCTGACAGGTTTCAATCAGGAGAATATCTGCTCCTCCATCCACCAGGCCCTGCATTTGCGCTTCAAAAGAAATGGCCATGGCATCAAAATCAATATGCCCCAATGTGGGCAACTTGGTTGTTGGTCCAATCGAGCCTGCAACAAAACGCGGCTGCTCTGCCGTCGAAAATTGACCAGCAACCCGTTTTGCAAGTTTAGCAGACAGTTGACTAAGCTCGTAGGCCTGATCGGCAATGTCGTATTCGGCCAAAACAATGCCAGATGACCCAAAACTGTTGGTTTCTACAATATCGGCCCCGGCCTCAAAGTAATCGGCATGAACGGCCTCAATAATGTCTGGGCGACTGCGGACCAGTATCTCGTTGCAGCCGTCTTTCCCTTCAAAGTCGTCTTCAGTCAGGGGATAAGTCTGTATTAGACTGCCCATGCCCCCATCAAAAACCAGCACTTTTGATTGACAGGCTTCTAAAACCGATGGCTGCTTCTTTGACGACATTGACTGACTACTCTTCTTAATGGCCTGAACCCAATTAATAGCTATTGTACTGGGTTTTTAACAATATTGCAAAATGGGAAAGCCTCAGCATTAAAGAAAAATCTGCATAAAAGTTGGTTTTAGAGTACACTAATTTTACAAAATGTTAGACTGCTTAATCCTGCTTAATCCTGATTAATCTGGTAAAAAATACGTTTCAAATGGCGTCTAAAGTATTGCGCCCCATTACAAGGAGTTGACAGTGTGACTGCAACGCAGTTTCAACAAAAAATACCATTGCCCCCTGAAAACGCCCAGTATCAATTGCCAGTCAGTGCCCTGATTGAGATGGCCTTATCCAATGCGGAAGGCATTTTATCAGAGTCTGGGGCACTTGGCGTTAAAACCGGTGCCTTTACGGGCCGGGCTGCCAACGATCGCTTTATTGTGAAAACCCCTGAAACGGAACACAAAATTGCCTGGGGCCAAACCAATCAACCCGTTGAAGCCACCGTTTTTGATGCAGTTTACAAAAAAGTGATGGACCATCTCAGCGGCAAGCCTTATTACGTGTTTAACGGGTTTGCCGGCGCCGACAAACGTTATGCCTTGCCGGTCCAATTTATCACTGAGTTGGCCAGTCACAGCCTTTTTGCACACCAGATGTTCATTCGCCCGACAGAGGATGAATTGGCGTCCTTTTCGCCAGAATTTACACTCATTTCTGCGCCAACACTCGAACTGAATCCTGAAACGGATGGCACCCGCTCAGAAGTTGCCATTATGCTGCATCTGGAAAAAAAACTGGTGCTGATAGCCGGAACCCGTTATGCCGGCGAAAGTAAAAAATCCATTTTCAGTGTGATGAATTACTTACTGCCAGCCCGCAATGTGATGCCCATGCATTGCTCGGTGAATGTGGGTGCTGATGGACAGTCTGCCATCTTTTTTGGTTTGTCCGGCACAGGAAAAACAACATTGTCTGCCGATGCCAGCCGGGGGTTAATCGGGGATGATGAGCATGGCTGGTCGGATGACGGCATTTTTAACTTTGAAGGCGGCTGTTATGCAAAGACCATTCGCCTTTCAAAGAAAAATGAGCCGGAAATCTGGCATGCCATCCGCTATGGGGCTTTAACCGAAAATGCAAGCCTGGACCCTGAAACCCGGCAGTATGATTTCGATGACGGCAGCATTACAGAAAACGGGCGGGTCGCTTATCCGATTCATTACATTGACAATGCCGTTTTAACCGGACAATGCGGACACCCCAATGCCGTTATCTTTTTGACGGCTGATGCCTTTGGCGTTTTGCCGCCCATTGCCAAGCTGACTGAAGAACAGGCCCAATATCATTTTATCAGTGGCTATACCAGCAAACTGGCCGGCACCGAGATTGGCATTACAGAGCCGGTCGCTACTTTTTCTGCCTGCTTTGGCGAGCCCTTTATGCCGTTGCCGGTTTCGGTTTATGCAGATTTACTGGTTGAAAAAATTCGTCGACACAATGTGCGTGTGTATTTAATTAATACAGGTTGGCAAGGCGGAGCTTACGGCTCAGGCAAGCGCATCAGCATTCCCCATACCCGGGCGATGGTCAATGCAGCCCTTAAAAACCAGCTGGCAGATGTTCAATACAAGCCGCACCCTATTTTTAACGTGCTGGTTCCTCAACAATGCCCAGGAGTGCCTGATGAAATTCTGGATCCCAAAGCCCAGTGGCAAGATCCAGCCGCTTATGACGTGGCGGCAAACACACTGGCTGACCGATTTATTCAAAACTTTCAACGCTATACCGGGGTTGAGCCCTTGGCCAAAAGTGGGCCACAAATTTCAGCCTGATTGGCTTTTCCTGTAGAATCCTCTGTAAATCAAGTCCCTGTAAATTAAACACCCATAAGTAAATCAGACCTAAAACATACTGGCTTAGCCATTCCTACTAGTAATCTCTAACCCAGCAATTTCTAGTCCAGTAATTTCCAAGCCAGTAATTTCCAAGCCAGTAATTTCCAGGCCAGGCAAACCAAGCCGCCGAACAAAAAAAACATTGACGTGACTGACGGTATGAACAAACAAGCAATAACCATTGCCGGTGCTGGATTAGCGGGCAGTGAAGCAGCTTTACAGCTGGCAAACCGCGGCTATTCTGTAACCTTGTATGACATGAAGCCCCGGACCCGTTCGGCGGCACACCACAGCAATCAGTTTGCCGAAATTGTCTGCAGCAACAGCTTTGGCTCACAAAACAGTGTTGATGATGCAGGCAATCCCAGCGTTACCGCCAGTGGCCTGTTGAAAGAAGAAATGCAGGCCTTGGGCTGTCAATTACTTGCCATTGCCCAATCGGTCTCAGTGCCAGCGGGTAAAGCTCTGGCTGTTGACCGGGAAGCCTTTTCACAAAAAGTCACCGATGCTTTACTGACTCACCCCTTAATTACTCTGGTTCCAGACCCACTCACTGTCATCCCAAGTGACGGGATTACCCTGATTGCAACTGGCCCACTGACCACCCCGGCTCTCGCAGAAACCATCAGCAACCACTTGGGTCAGGATCAACTGTACTTTTTTGATGCCGCTTCGCCCATTATTGCCACCCAGTCAATTGATACCAATATTGCATTTAAACAAGACCGATATCAGCTGGAAAAAAGCCCGAATAAACCAACGGCAAACACGCCTGAATCCCCTGAGTCATCAGAGGCAGCAGATGGGCACTATATCAATTGTCCGCTGGACAAAGATGAGTACCAGCAATTTTACACCCGGCTTCAACAAGCAGAACGCGCCCCATTAAAAGCCTTTGAAAAAGAAAGCAATCCGAAAACGAAAACCCCGTATTTTGAAAGTTGCTTGCCTGTTGAAGTGATTGCCAGTCGTGGGGTGGACACTCTTCGGTTTGGCCCGATGAAACCCGTGGGCCTGATTGATCCGAAAACCGGGAAACGCCCGTATGCGGTTGTTCAACTGCGTCAAGATAATGCTGAAGGCACCCTGTACAATATGGTTGGGTTTCAGACCAATTTAAAATGGGGCGAGCAAAAAGCCCTCATACAAAGCATCCCTGGTTTACAGCATGCTGAAATTGTTCGCTACGGGGTAATGCACCGCAATACCTACATCGACAGCCCCACCGTTCTGTTGCCGACACTGCAGCACAAAAGCACGCCCACCTTGTTTTTTGCGGGACAGTTAACTGGCACAGAAGGGTATACCGAATCAATCGCAACCGGTCTGCTGGCGGCCATCAATATTGACAATTTAATCCAGGAACGCACATTAACAGTTTTACCCAAAACCACGATGCTGGGGGCCTTGCTGCAGTATATTACCCGTGCTGAAGCCGCAAACAAAAACTTTCAGCCCATTAACAGCAACTGGGGAATCCTCAAACCACTTTCAGCGGATGATACCATGTTAAAAACATTCAGAAAAAATAAAAAGCTGCGCAATCAGCACTATGTTGAGCGAGCATTAACTGCCATTCAGGCTTACTGTTAAGGTGTGTATCGTTCCAGAGTAAAGAGAATATTTCTTTTCGGCTCTTTTGTATGAAGGCAAGTTTTTCTTTTAAAACATATTTTTCTTTGTTCCGTTAGGGGCCCTGGCTGGCCCCAAGTTTAATTTTTATTTTTCCCTGGAAAACTTCCAGTAGCCCAGCCGTTTTTTTACACTCGCGTGAAAAATCTGAACTCGCCACGGCTTCAAACAAGTTTCAAAGTAGCACAGCCTCCAAGGCTTCGGCTGTGTACCCAAAGGGCATCCACATCTCTAAGGCCTTACGGCCAAGAGCTACGCACTTTTGTTTTAACTTGCCACCCTCAAACAGCAGATTTTTCCGCCAGTGCAAAGTCCCCGTAGCAACTTCTGCAAATCCGTGAGATTTGAACCGTTAAGTCATTAGGCTTTCTGGTTTCGGGGTGTAGAATTGCGATAGCAATCAC
>JBCDLA010000014.1:0-41828 GCA_038745945.1 Cyanobacteria bacterium P01_H01_bin.74
AAAAATTGCCTTAATTGTTGTTACAGTTTTTCTTTTAATAATTATAAAGATGTATTTCTGCAGTAAATGTTCCAACATGAAAACAAAGTATATTTTGCCTGGTCTTGGTTTGGCTTTTTGTATCAGTACCAGATACAATAATAAAGTATGAAAAAGACCAATTAATAAACGGCAGTGAGAAAAAACCACCTAACCCACAGTAAATAGCAGCTCATACCTTACAGATTCATGCAGTTCAGTTCAATGCATTGAAATTAATACGTTAATATAAATGGCTTAAACCAATGACCTACCCTCCCAATTGCTCTGGCACCTCAGACAACTCAAGCAACAAAGTTGCCCATCAAATATTTATTAAGCAAGCTGAAATGCTTTGCAGTGGTGCTGAACTTTTGCCCAATGGCACAGAAGAACTTGCCAGACGATTGCAAAAGGCTACAGAAAGTAACCAGCC
Source organism: Cyanobacteria bacterium P01_H01_bin.74 (assembly GCA_038745945.1). Classification (GTDB taxonomy): domain Bacteria; phylum Cyanobacteriota; class Vampirovibrionia; order Vampirovibrionales; family Vampirovibrionaceae; genus JBCDLA01. Next base: position 455 of record JBCDLA010000014.1, read on the forward strand.
CTTGAATATTAAATTGGGGCTCGACCCAACCCGACCTGATCTGCATTTGGGCCATGCCGTGGTGCTTAAAAAACTACGCCTGTTTCAAGACCTCGGACATCAGGCCATTCTAATTATTGGGGATGCCACTGCAATGATTGGTGATCCTTCAGGAAAAAGTGCAACCAGGCCAGCGCTTTCAGAAGAAGCGGTCAATCAAAACGCGGAAACCTACCTGGCTCAAGCTGGGAAAATTATTGATGTTGAAAAGGCAAGCATTGTCCGAAATAGCCAATGGTTAAGCGAAATGAATCTGGCCAGTTTTTTGAAACTGGCTGCTCACGCAACGGTGGCCCAAATTATTGCCAGAGATGATTTTGCAAAACGTTTAAGTGAAAAAAAGCCCATATCATTGCATGAGTTGTTCTATCCGTTAATGCAAGGCTACGATTCTGTGATGGTCAACGCTGATCTGGAATTGGGCGGCACGGATCAACGTTTTAATAATTTAATGGGTCGTGCCTTACAACAGGCTTATGACAGCAAGCCTGATTCCCAACTGGTTTTATTGATGCCCCTTCTGGAAGGGACTGACGGTAAAATTAAGATGTCAAAGTCATACCCTGACCATTGCATTAATTTAACCGATCTGCCCAATGAGATGTTTGGCAAAATAATGTCAATTCCCGACCCGTTAATCACCCGATATGAACTCTTATTGGGTCTGCTTACCCAGGAACAAGTCTCTCAACAAGAACAGCAACTGGCCTCAGGGCAAATTAACCCCAGGGATTTGAAATTGTGGCTTGCCAAATTTTTAATCCGGATTTATTACGGCGAAACTGAGGCTGAAACTGCTGAACAGTACTTTATCAACACATTTCAAAAAAAAGACATTCCAGACACCATGGATGAGATTGCGTTGTCTGCGGCTCAAGCGGTTGATCTCGTTAAGGTTCTTGTTGAAAACGGATTGGCTCCCAGTAGAAATGAAGCCAGGCGTCTTATTCAAGGAGGGGGCGTAAAAGTAGATAGCGAAAAAGTTGCTGCCATTGACAGGCAATTGCATGCCAGCCCAGCGGATTCAACGGTAATTCAGGTCGGCAAACGAAAGTTTCTTAAAATTGTTTGGACCCAATAATAAAAGCCGCAATACCAGAAAATAGACGATTAAGGCAGTCACAGGCAAAGGAATCCAGTAAAGATTGCATTCAAATCAAAAGGGATGGGGTATTAATCTTTGGGCGACGAAAATAAACAATTTGAAGCCAGCGCTCAAAAACTAAAAAAAGCAAAAGAACAGGGCAGTGTTTTCAAGAGCAAGGATCTCTCTACAGCCGTCATTCTCGTGGTGATGTTTCTCTTTTTGTTTCAAATGGCCCCTTACATCTGGAAAGAAATTGCTGGCCTGTTTATCCAGATTTTTGAGCAAATACCCAACAAAACCATTGAAGCTGTGGGCTGGCAGTATCTGGCGCTGCTTACCGTAAAGGCCCTGGTTTATCTGATTGCACCGTTCCTTTTTGTGGCGGCCTTGCTTGCCATTGCAGTCGATTTTTTTCAGGTGGGTCCTTTGTTTGCAACCAAAGCCATTTCACCCAAATTTGACAAATTAAACCCTGTTAAAGGCTTTCAGAATATTTTTTCTCAAAAAAGTCTGGTTGAATTGGTCAAGAATATTTTAAAGGTTTCGGTAATGGGCTGGGTGGCTTATACCGTTTTTCAAGAATACCTCGGCGAATTTTTAGCTGTAGGTGCAACCGGCAATATTTTTGTCATTCTGGGCACACTGGGCAAAGTGTTTATGCAGTTTATTTTTAAAGCGGGGGCCATGTTTTTTATACTGGGACTGGGAGATTTTCTTTATCAGCGGTGGAAATTTATGCAGGATCAAAAAATGTCATTTAAAGAAGTCAAGGATGAATACAAGCAAAACGAGGGGGATCCTATGGTTAAACAGGCCCTACGGCAACGACGGATGCAAATGATGCAGCAGGGGATGCTTGAAGCAGTTCCTTCAGCTGATGTAATTACAACCAATCCTGTGCACATTGCCGTGGCATTAAAGTATAATTCTGATATCATGGAAGCTCCACGCTTAGTAGCAAAGGGAACTGAATTGTTTGCTGAGCGAATTAAAGACATTGCCCGGCAACATGATGTTCCTATTGTTGAAAATGCCGTTGCAGCCAGGACTTTGTACAAATTGGTTGATATTGATCAAGAGATTCCCCCTGATTTATACCAGACTGTTGCTGAAATTCTGATGCTGGCTTGGCAAATGCAAGGCAAATTAGAGGGAAACCCTCCGATTTAAAGGAATTAAAACCGTAAAATCTGTCAATACCCCTGTTTCTATTGATTAAATTTGTAATAAAAATGGTGCCAGAATAAAAAAAATTTTAACGAAGCAATTGTATGGGATGCCATCAGGTGACATCACCCAAAAAAGTACCTGGAAAAGTCAATATAAGCAATTACCTGTCTTTGGTTGAACGTGTTGCCAAAGCAGAATACCGACGCATTCCTTCCCATATGGTTGATTTTGAAGAACTGGTCAGTATTGGTGCCATTGCTATTCAAACCCTATTAAAAAATAAAACCCAAGAAGAGATCGATAACCTAAACACCTCTTACCTGGCAACAGCAACCCGCTGGGCCATTCGTAATGAGCTTCGGTCCCGCTACAAGTGGTATACACTAAAACACAACAAATCTTCTGATGATGTTGACGAAGAAGATGGGGATGCTAGCAAAGCAAAAAACAGAAAAAAGGGGAAAAGTGCGACGGCAAACCCAGGAGGCACCGAAAATCTTCGTGAAGCCATTTATGAAACCATTTTATCCATTGAGGGCATTCAGGATGGGGCCGATGGGGACTCTTCCTACGACTTTATCAGTGATGGTTCAGCGACCCCGGAAGAAAGCCTTGAAATTGTAGAATTGGGGCGTGCCATAAAACGGGGAATTGAAAGCCTTCCAGAAAAGGAACGGCGGATTATGGAGTACCGGTTTTACCGCAACATGCAGGTCAAAGACATTGCGACACTGGTGGGCTTATCAAGTTCGAGAATTACGCGCATTGTTCAGGCATCTCTTAATCAGGTGAGAGAATATCTTAAGGATACCAAGCATTTGGAATAAAAATGCAGCCAATGGCATTATAAATATAAAAATTTGATCTTAATCCTATCTTTTATTAAAAAAGCAAGCGTAATTTTTATAGTCAGGTTTCACAAACACTTCATAAATAAGGGTACAGCTTCAAAGAAACAACAGGGAATTTTTAGTAAAAGTTCAGCCTCTGTTTACAATTTACCATCAAGAAATCCGGATTAAACGTATAAAGAACTTTGCCTCGTACTGCAAAAGAACCCTTAAAGACTAAAACCTTTGAAAGAGCTGAAATTAGAATTCTGGCCAATTAGTATTAGTAGAAGAGCAGACCCATATATCCGGTATTGGCATTATGATGTATTATTAATTATTCTTTTTTTAGCGAATCTTTAAAAGCATTTAAATTATTTTTTATGAGCAGTACAACCCCACAAGATAATAAACCTGTTCCAGATAAACAGGAAAAGCAAAATAAATTAAATACTGAGCGAAATAAAGCTGCTGCCAGCAATTCAAAAAATAACAAGCTGGGTACCTTTGGTGGCGTTTTTACCCCAACAATACTAACAATTCTGGGCGTCATTATGTTTATGCGCGCTAATTTTGTGATTGGTGAAACAGGTATTTTGGGAGCTATTTTTATCCTGTGTTTGGCAAAATCAATCACATTACTAACCAGCTTATCCATTAGTGCTATAGCCACCAATATGCAGGTGCGCGGTGGAGGCTCATATTTCTTGATTTCCAGGGTGCTGGGCCCAGAGTTTGGCGGGGCAATTGGGGTTTCACTGTTTGTGGCAACAGCACTATCAGCGCCATTTTATATTATTGGTTTTATGGAAGCACTGGCATTAATTTTTCCTGCTGTAACTCCTTATGCATTGCCCATCAGTATAGCAGTTGCCATTACCATTTTTGTGGTGGCTTATGTGGGTGCAGAATGGGCCACCCGCGTGCAGTACTTTATTATGAGTATTTTGGTGCTGGCCATTGCTGTTTTTATGACAGGCAGTGTGCTTCAATTCTCGCCTGAGCAATTTCTGGACAACTGGACTACTGGATATACCCCTGTGTTTTCTGGCGATTTGCTGGGCCCAAAATACTCGTTTTGGATTATCTTTGCCATTTATTTTCCGGCAGTGACAGGCATTGATGCGGGCTTAAATATGTCTGGTGACCTGAAAAACCCTGCAGAAAGCTTGCCCAAAGGCACATTAATTGCTGTTTTGGTTGGGTTTTTGGTGTATTTAAGTCAAATTCTTCTGTCAGGAGGGGCTTATCCGCGCCAGCTACTCATTGATCAGCCGTTTAATTTATTGGTTGACAATGCCTTTTTGGGCTTGGGGGCTGTTGTGGTTGCGGGTGTTTTCTCAGCAACGCTTTCCAGTGCTTTAGGCAGTACATTGGGAGCACCCAGGGTTTTACAGGCGTTGGCTCGTGATCCCATTTTATCGGCACTGAAGCCATTTGCCAAAGGATCAGACGAAAAAGACGAGCCTCAGCGGGCCTTGTTCTTTAGCAGTTTAATTACAGTAACTGTTTTATGCTGGGCCTATATTAGTGCTGGTGGTGATGCCTTAAATGCCATTGCAGCCATTATTACCATGTTTTTTCTGTATACATACGGCATGATTAACCTGGCAGCATTTACAGAAGCCTTTGGTCGAAACCCATCGTTTCGGCCGCGGTTTAAATTGTTTCACTGGCTAACAGCTTTAATTGGCGGGGTTGGCTGTGTGTTTGCTGCATTTCTGATTGATTTTCTGGCTGCTGCAGTGGCTGCCATCTGTATTCTGGTTCTGATTGTTTACTTGCAAAATAAAAAAACAACAGCAACCTTTGGAGATGCCCGACGCGGATTTGTTTACTCATCGGCACGTAAAAACTTGCTTCAGTTGGGTGAAATGCCCGAGGATGCCAAAAACTGGCGGCCTACGATGATGGTGTTTTCTGGCAATCCCAACAACCGGGAATCGTTGGTAACCTTCGCTCTTTGGTTGGGTTCAGGACGAGGCATTACCATTTTGGTTGATATTTTACTGGGGAAGGTCGAACAGTTAAAAAACCACCGTAAAAATGCAATCAAACGGCTGAAAGATTTTTGTCATGAAAAAAGAATTCAGGCTTTCCCAATGGTTTTTGTGGGTGAAAGCGTAGAAACTGGGGTTCTAAATGCATTGCAATTGGCAGGATCAGGTGTGATTACCCCTAACCTAATGGTCATTGGCTGGTGTGATGCCAAAAAAAATCTGGGCAGCTACATGAAACAAATCAGAGAGGCCAAAGCACTGGGGATGAGTGTAGCCATTATTAAAGCAGACTGGCTGCCGATGCCTGCATGGCGAAAAAAGGTACATATCTGGTGGCGCGGCAATGCCAATGGTCACTTGATGATGCTACTCGGCTTCTTAATGAAAGACAACTGGGAGTGGGGAAAAACAAAAATCACAGTATTCCGTTCAGTTACTGATAACGGGGGTATTGCACCAGCGCAAAAAAACCTGGATGAAATCATTGAACGCTCCCGCATTGATGCGCAGTCCGCTGTGGTTGTCAGTGGTTCAAAGCCTTTTAAAGAGGTGCTGGTCAGTCATTCTGAAGAAGCAGATTGTGTATTTCTGGGGTTTCAGCCACCGGAACCTGAGAATGAGGCGCAATGGTACAGCCTGTATAAAAGTTGGCTAGACAGTCAGAATGCATGCATCCTAATTTCATCCTCAATTGATGAAGATTTATTGGCTTAATTGAAAAATGAAACCAGATTAAAAATAAGATAAGCGCTTGATTAAAAAGGCCTTAAAAGTTGATTCAACAAAACTACTCCATTTCCAATAGAATTTACAAAGCAGACACATTGCCGTTGTTTTTTGCCACAAAAAACCCACCTTGTATATAACAGGGTGGGTTTTATTTTAGTTTGACTCTATCTGAAGCGTTTTACGCTTTGCCCAGCGTTTTCTTACCAGGTTCCCAGTTAACGGGGCAGAGCTCGCCAGACTGAAACGCTTGCAAGAGGCGCAAGACTTCATCCACATTGCGGCCAACCGAAAGGTCATTAACCAAGTAGCTTCTTACAATGCCTTCAGGATCAATTAGGAAAAGTCCGCGCAGACTAATGCCTTTGTCTTCAATTAAAATGCCGTAGTCTCTGCTAATGCGGTGGCTGATATCAGATACCAATGGGTAATTAATTTTACCCAAGCTGCCTTCAGACCAAGCCTTGTGTGAATGTGCGCTGTCAACGCTGGCACCCAATACTTTGGCATTGAGTTTTTCAAATTCACCAATTTTATCACTGAACCCAGTAATTTCAGTGGGGCAAACAAAAGTGAAATCCAGTGGGTAGAAAAATAGAACCACCCATTTTCCGCGGTAGCTGTTTAAGCTCAGGTCTTTTATTTCGCCATTTTCGTACGCTTGTGCTGTAAAATCTGGGGCCAGTTTGCCAATTTGAACAACCATGTGTCATTCTCTCCTTCTAAACTATAAAAAAACGAGTGTAAGTCCATATTTTATAGGCTTTTTGGGTTTTTTTCAACCATAGCGCCTGAATAGCCCTTAACAGTACAGAATACCCCTAAAATACGGTATTTAATCGCATTGTTTTTTGTTGCCGCTGCGGTATGATTTCAATATGAGAAAAGCAATAAAAAACAACCGGTTTCTGTCTGCCTGTTATGCCCTGACACAAGTCTGTTTTCAGCGCTTACAAATTGCATGGCTTGTAGGCATTATGCTTTGGGCTTGCATGCGTTTTGAAAGCCCTGCAAAAAATGACCCTGAACAAAACAGCCCTGTGCCAGTCAGTATTTCTCTCAATTTGGATCGCTCCATTTTTTCTAAGTCTCAGGCTATTCCTGTTGAAGTTCAATTTATCGCCCTTAGGCCAGTGGCACTTTGCTTAAGCCGGAATTTACATCAGCATTTCCGCTTTGACCTGGCTCATGCTGTCTTGGGTAAACTGGCCTTTCAGCCGGTTTTTGTTGCTTCAAGTGCAACTGATCAAAGCATGCCGGTTGTCTTAGCACCAGGTGAAACACTGCGTCGATGGGTGAACCTAAAAGCCCTCTCACTGCAACCTGAAAGACGCTGGCCCGAAGGTGAGTATAGCGTGTCGGCTGAATTTTTTCTTTGTGAAAATAATTTACAGGACCAAGCCGAGCAAAACATTCCCGCAAGCAATACGGCACGTTTCATGATCGCGCTTTAATTACAGAAGCCAACCCAGACAGTTAGAACTATCCCATTACACCAGTTTAATAAATACACCAGTGCAATCAATTAAAGTGTTTTGGGAGATAAGTTGGAATTTAAAGTATGCAAGAGCTCGGTGATAGCTGCTTGTGAGGCAGTCGCAAATTTTTGGAAAACAGTCAGGGCTTTTAATGCCTCATCAGCGGTTTTGGGATTTGGGATCAGCTGACTTTTTAATGCCAACAGCTGATACTTGAGGCAATCGGCAACAATTGGGTCTGCTTGCAAGGCATCCAGCATGGCTTGATAAGCTGCTTTATTTTGCGCCCAGTGGTCAAGGGCATGATCTATACGATATTTTTCACTTTCAAAAATTTTATTTGCCTCTAAAACCGGACTCAATGTTTTTAGCGCCGCGTTCAGTTTTTTTTGCAAAGTGTCCAATACTGCCAGAAGGCCCGTTTCAGTGTCTGGGAAATCTGGGAAGCTTAAAGAAAAACAAGCCGGTTTGTCATTTGATATTGCCTGCTTTGAATTCTTGGAAACACTGATTTTTTTCAAAAAGTCTGTCAACGACACGCACGAAAACCCGTTAATTTGTGCGCCACCCAGAGAGCAATTAAAAAGTGCACTATCAGAGCCACTTTTCTGCAGACGTTTTGCAGTGGCCTCAAACTGCTGAATAAAATCCTTATAGGCTTTTAAAGTTGGCAATGGCTCACCCGATTGCCCCAAGACCGTGTCCATGGCCTCAGGGGCCGTAAATAAAGTGGCACTTGCCGGCAGGGCCAGTCGTCCTTTTTGATCTTTCGTAATATGTACATCCTCCGCGTAAACCTGATTGCCAGGAAACGCAAGATCTTGCCCCAACAGGGCAATGGGACTGCACTGCCACAAGAGGGCCAACTGCAGTGCAACCATTGAGACCGTACCACCGCCTTCCAGGCAATGGACTGATGAAAAATCAAAGGGTGTTGAAGAAACCACAGTAGAAAAAACGGCTTGGGCTGTCTGAGTCAGATATTGCGGAATAAACAGGACTTTATTCTGGCAAGACGCAGGAAACTGATGGCGTGGAATCACGGGGTTAATGAAGAAAACAATGTCTTCAAAATAATGGTCCGGAATGTCATGCAGTTGTTCTCTTACCCCATTGACATCATAAAAAACAGCGCAGTGCGGTTTTATCCCCCCGTTGTGCAAGTACCGCAAAGCACTCCCGGCAGCAATCAACAAGACATTGTTCTGACGGGCAAGTGCGAGTTGCTGGTGGGTTCCGTTCAGTGATGGCCCCCGGCCAATGAGAATGGCAGGCACTGGGACATTGCTTTCATCGCGCAGCGGGACTTGACTGGCAAGCAGTTTACAGGGGGTCAATGCCCTGAGGTTGCTGTAAAAGCCTTGCAGCCATTGCTGATGAAAAAACTTTCCTGTTTCAAACTCGCGGACACGGGTCTCAACCGTTTGAAGCAGTTCTGGCATCAGGGTCTGAATACTTGAGGAAAGACGAAACGCTTCTCCCTGGGTGACAATCACATCCAGGGGATCGGGTTGCTGAACCCGCTGGGCAACGGCCTCAACCAGATCTGCTGTTGTGGTAAACACTTGAATTCTGGGTTGTTTCAGGCAATGGGCCAGATCCACATTCTCCAGTACATAACGCAACAGGGCCAAATCTGGCTCAAATACCAGAATATGACCCGGGCTGGCTTTTGCGACACCATCCAACACGTACCCCAAGCCAATACCCAGAATCAGATGAATCTGGCTTAGTGAAGGCCGAATGGATTTTTCTGTCACGGCTTGAGCTTCAGCCATGGCCCCGGTTTTTGCATGCAAAGCGGCGGTATGGTATCTATTATTCAGGGTAACGGGGACCAACAGGGTGTAGTCGCCCTGCTCGGTTTCAACAAGCTGGATATCGTTGCGGGCAAGGGTTTGATCCAGTTTTTGAACTACCGATTGTTTTGCCAGGGCTCGATCTGCCAAGGATTTATTGGCGTGCTTCTTAGAGGAGCGATTCTCAAAGGGAGGGCTTTGAGGAGCCGTTTTTTGGGTAGCAACTTGGGTAGCAATTTGGCTACCAACTTGGCTACAAGGATTAGCCAGCAATGCCGTTCTGTTTTTTTCCCAAAACATTGTTCTTTGCTGACCCGTTTCTCTGTTTATTTTTTGCTGGCTTGTTTTTTCTGCTGGCTTATTTATTTGCTTGGCTGTCTTTACTGGGCAGTATCTGGTGTTTTCTCTTTTAATTTTTACTGGAGGGACCCATAAAATGACAGGCAGAACAGTACAGAAAGGAATCCAAAAACTGATTACAAGTTTTTCAGCAGGCTTGCCATTTCAATGGCTGCTTGCACTGCATCCGATCCTTTGTTACCGCATTTTGTTCCTGAACGTTCAATGGCCTGCTCAATGGTCTCTGTCGTCAATACACCCAGCGTACAAGGAATACCCGTTTGCAAGCCCACAGCAGCAATGCCTTTTGCGGTTTCATTGCAGACATAATCGTAATGGGTGGTTGCCCCCCGAATTACGCAACCCAGTGCGGCAATGGCATGATACTTTTTGGTTTCAGCCAGTTTTTTACAGGCCAGTGGCAGCTCAAACGCCCCAGGCACCCAGATTACAGAAACATTGTGCTCTTTAACGCCAAGTGCGGTCAAAGTCTGTAATGCCCCATCAAGCAGGGCCTTTGTAATAAAGTGATTAAACCGGGATACAACAACAGCAATGTTTAAATCAGTGCCAACAGAATTGCCTTCAATGGTTTTAGCCATAGTATTGTGCCATCATTTGTTATTTTTATTTGTAATGTGTAAAAAATTCTTTTTTAAGATGATTTTTTTACGATTGCTTACGCATTTTTGAGGACTTGTAACTGGGGTGTTTTTTACAAGACCCTTCAATAAAAAAGCTCCCCAGGTCGGACTCGAACCAACAACCCTGCGGTTAACAGCCGCATGCTCTGCCATTGAGCTACTGGGGATTATTGTTTAAATGATTAGAATTCAAAAATACTGCCTTTGAGTATAACGCAGTACCAGAACTGTTGTAAAGCATTGCACCTGTGTTTTCTGTTTGACGGCCAACACACTGGCGGTGTTTGTTTCTGTTATAATCACACCAATTTTACGTCTTCTCTTAATGGTTGTTTCCAGCCGATGCATTCTCAAATTAATTTCTTCTTCAGGGCCGTCACGCGATGTGCAAGGGCCGTGTTTTATTGATAACTTTTATTGAAGCATTTCATTCTTTTCGCATTTCATTCAAGGAGGCCCAGCGGCTGTGATTTTCTCTTTGTTGCCCCGTGAAGAAAAATTTATTAAATTGCTCACTTCACTGGAGGGGTACGCCAACGAAAGCGCCCGGCTTTTGAAAACCATTGTTGATGAACGCAACAACGAACGCCTGGTTAATACAGCCGCAGAAAACATCCACCACACGCGCAAAGCGTCAAAGAAAATTATTATCCTGATTACCCAGGAAATCTGCCGGACTCTGGTAACCCCCTTTGATCGTGAAGACATTCAAGAATTTGCCACAGTGCTGTATCAAATTCCCAAACGTGTTGATAAGGCCATGGCCCGCATGCTGACCCATGAAATTCATCCGTTCGAAAACGATTTCAATCAGCTTGTTGATATTATTGACCGGCAGACGGAAGCCCTGGATACAGTGATTCAGGAGTTAAAGGGCACACTCAGCACTAAAACCATTCATACCAAAGTGGGGGTTTTGGATGAACTGGAAGAAGAAGGGGATGTGGCCTTAAGCAACCTGATTGCTTCTTCTTTTATGAGTATTGCAGACACACGCGAACTGATTTTAAGAAAAGACATTTATGAGCTGCTGGAAAGCATTACGGACTTGTACCGGGATGCCGCCAATATTGTTTTGCGCATTATTTTAAAGCACAGCTAGTTTGCTTTGTTGGGTGCGTGCTTGCCGTTGTCTGAATAGGAAAGCCTAAAATGGCCAGTGGATCAGAATTTTTAATTTTATTTGTAATCATTGCCTTGGCCCTTGCCTTTGATTACATCAACGGCTTCCACGATGCCGCCAATGCCATTGCAACCGTGGTGGCCACCAAAGTCATGACACCAAAAACCGCAGTGATGTTTGGCGCATTTTTTAACTTTGCTGGGGCTTTAATGAGCACTGAAGTGGCTGCAACCATTGGCAAAGGCATTGTAAACAGTGATGCCATTACAATGCCTGTGGTTTTGTGCGCCCTGATTGGTGGCATTTTATGGAACCTGATTACGTGGTGGCTTGGCCTGCCAAGCAGCTCTTCTCATGCGTTAATTGGGTCGTTGTTGGGGGCAACATTTTTCGACAGTATCAACGGATCTGAAAAAATTGACTGGCATCTGGTCATAAAAAAAATTCTTGTGCCCATGTTTAGTTCACCCATTGCGGGGGTTTTCATTGGTTTCTTTTTAATGGCCGGGCTTTTGTGGGTGGTTTATAAAATCCACTTGCCCAGAATTAATGCCGTTTTTGGCAAACTACAAATTTTTTCTGCCATGATGATGGCCTTGTCTCACGGCAACAATGATGCGCAAAAATCCATGGGTATCATATCCCTGGCCCTGCTGACCACCAGCAAATTGCCAGGGGTTATCTTTCCAGACTGGTTTTTTTCATCTCAGGGTGATTTTGAAGTCCCGCTCTGGGTTATTTTATCTTGCGCCACCATGATTTCTCTGGGTACGTTAAGTGGTGGGTGGCGAATTATTCATACACTGGGCAACAAAATGCTTAAACTTCAGCCCATTCACGGTTTTGCTGCAGAGACCACGGCGGCATCACTCATTCTGGCTGCCAGCCATTGGGGCATTCCGTTAAGCACCACCCATGTGATTACATCCTCTATTATGGGGGTTGGGGCAGCCAAGCGGCTTTCTGCGGTGAAATGGGGCATTGTCGGCAATATCTTGTGGGCCTGGGTGTTAACCATTCCGTTTACCTTTTTATTTTCTGGCGGCTTAATTGTCTTGTGGTACCGCATTGCTCAGGGATTTCTTTAGTCGCTAAAAAAGAGTCGCAACTGTCTCACAATGAAACCCAAAAAAACCAACCCGCATAAAGCTGATATTCTGATGCTTGTCGTGGGCCAGATTAAAAAATCATTGGCCTACTTACAACCTGGCATTGATCTGTATTTAAAACGCTTAAACCACTATGCCCAGGTCACTGTGATTGAAGTTGCCGATGCCCCCATTCTGCCCAGCAAAACAACCGATCAGGTACTGGCTGAAGAAGCCAAATCCCTGATGCCTTACCTTGAGCAGGCCGCGTACTGCATTGCACTGTCTGAGCATGGAAAAGTAATGAATTCCTGTCAGTTTGCAGCGCATTTTTTTGAAACGGTCTGGCCAAATCGATTAAACGGAGGTTTTTCAACCGGTGGCCATGGCAGTATTATCTTTATTGTGGGTGGCCCACTCGGGCTTCATCCAGAAATTATAAACCACAGTCATTTGGTGTTGTCCTTGTCTGCAATGACTTTTGCACACCCTATGGTGCGGTTAATTTTGTTGGAGCAATTGTACCGGGCGTTTAAAATCAACCGGAACGAGCCTTATCACAAATAAAACCGTGGTTTAAACGAATATTGGGTTTCAATAAAAAATTTTAGATGGGCTGCAACTGATTGATAGCACTTGAGTTGCGGTCTGAGAAAACTTTGAGCACAAACTTAAAAAGGGTTAACGGGCAATGGGTGACTTGAAAAAGATAAAAAAAATGGTCATGGTCGATATTTGCCAAACCCACTCGGTTAATGGCTACGACCCCGTTGAAATTGAAGAAGAAGCACTGGGGTCATTGTACCAAGTTGATAAAGACACCTACATTTTGGCATACGATACCTTGCTGTGTGAAAAAAAAGTAACCACAACCGTTAAGATCTGTAAAAACACAGCGTCCATTGTCAAAATTGGTGATGTCCACAGCCGGCAGACGTTTTCACCCAACGAATGGTACGCCAGCCAATACTTTTACGGCGGGGCTTCACTGGTTTGCCGCAACTTTACCAAAAAACTGGATTATGCATTAACCGCTGAAGGCGGCATTATAGAAATCCTGTATGAGCTTTGGAGTGGGGAAACCCATTTGGGGTACTTTAACATTGAGTTGTTCATCCGCTGACGCTATGAACTAACGCTGACGCTATGAACTAAGAAAACCCTACATATATAAAATACTAAGAAGCACGTATTAGGGGTTTTAATGACAATGCAGCTTTGTAGAACACTTTCCAGAAAATGCCTTTAAGGCTATACAGATTGTGATTTTTTAGAACAAATCGGTCCGCATTTTTTGCAGGCACCATGTGTGTTGGGTGGCTGATCTGACCAATGCTTTGGGTTGGCAAGTTTGAGTCTGGATCAGAGCTTAAACGCTGATGGGTTGCATTTTCACCAAAACCCACATTGGTAACCAGATTGACATTTGGGTTTGCACACAAACCCGAGTTGGTGTATACCGCATAAGACCAAGCAAAGGCCCAACTGGTTGGCTTGGTTAACCGTTGCTTGTGAAGTTTTTTCCAGTGGTAAAGCCGGTACTGCCTAATAATAAAATCATCAAATAAGTTTGATATTTCATTGTTGGCGATGAATGTTTCAAAATCCCGGTAGTTAATATCAAAATGCTGCCATGCCCTTTTCCAGGTTGCCCACCCCCAGACCAATGCATGATTGCTCCAGTAGAAACTGGCATCACCCACTTTTTGGCCACGCATAAAATTATTGCCTGAAACATGCATCACGCGTGTATCATCTTTGTATGTCTCGAGAATTTCATCGCAAAATTTAAAAAAGTCAGGATGCGGCACACAATCGTCATCAAAAATAATCCCTTGCTCTTCGGTTTCAAAAAACCAACTAATTCCCGAGGAGGTTGCCTTGCCACAACCCCGATTTTCATCCAGAAAACGGGTTTTAATATCACAAGGCCAATCGATGGCATTAACAACAGCTTTTCGGGTTTCTGTGCAAAGCTCTGCTTCACCAGCTTTATGAGGGCGTGGGCCATCTGCATTAATATAAACCCTTTCAGGTTTTACCAGCCGCAATGCATCAATGACCTTTAGGGCTGACTCAGCCCGATTAAAAATAATCACTAAAACAGGAGATTGGGTCATAAAAAGCCGTAACTCTTAATTTTTGGACTGCTGAAAAAATAAAAATGCCAATCCAATGGTTTTAGTTTAACGGATAAGCGTATACACTTTCAAGTGAAAGAAACCACGGAATTGATTTTATGTTATCGCTAAAATACAATTTATGGGGCATCCAAGCCTTTGTTTTATCAGGCCCTTTCAAATTGCTCAAAGAAACCTGCCCTTAATATTATTCAAATCAAAGTATACAAGCAATGGTAGAACCAACACAACCTTACTGTTTTTTAATTCCCAAGCAAACAACAATTGACCTGAATACGCTTCGAAAAATGCAAGACAGTGAGTATGCTTCATTGCCAGCACTGTTCTTTCAGGGCAAATACCTGTGGGCACTCAGAACTTATTTAATTCTTCGGGACTATTTGCCTAACCCGGCAGACTTATTGCTGGATGATACCGTTTGCCGCAATGCAATTAACATTGCTCATGCAGACACCTGGCGTTCTATTGAAAAGAGCCAGATAGGTCCAGAAACAGTGGTTGTTTCTGCTGATGCAGACAAGCCCAAATTACTTTGGGCCGACTATAATATTTCACAGGCACCCATTTTTGATGGGCCAAGTCAGTTCAACATATCACATTGGGCACAGCCCAATGTGATTGCCCGCAACGCTCAACGAATGAATGTCATCAAAAAAGTGGCTTATTTTGGAGAGTTAAGAAAAGGGGAACAATCGATTCATACCCTTCTCGAAAAAAAATTGTCCGGGCTAAATATTGCTTACGAAGTGAAGCAAGACTTTGTGTCTCAAAATGATTACTCTGATGTTGATATTGCTGTTGCACTGCGCTTTAATTGGCACTTGGTTAAAGACAGAAAACCAGCTTCCAAACTTTTTAATGCTGCTATTGCAGGCATCCCGTTAATTGCAACACCAGAACGCTCTTATCTTGAATACAGAGAAATGGGCCTGTGCTTTTTGCCAGCTTACAATGTCACAGAAACAATCAATATTATTGAGCATCTTGCTCAGCATCCGGATGACTATGAAAGCTTGCTGCAGAATGCGCAGAAACAGTCAACAGTTTTTGAGGAAAAAACAGCAACCGCATGGCTAAATGTATTGCGTCATATTAGATTCACAGAAAATTTAGTTCCTGAAAAAAGACACCGTGTCATCAGACGAAAAAGATGGATCTCAACCGACAAATTGTATTGCACTGGCGATAATTTAAGAATTAAGTTACTGACCTATTTATCAGTTATCTTCGGCATACTTTGTATGACAGCCAATTATCGGTGGAAAAGCTATGTTAGTTGCTAAAGATTAAACGGTTTTAAACAACAGTTTTTTAAACGGCAACTTCTTTTTGTTTCTGTTGGGTTTTAAACCAGGCAACAAATGCTTCAAGCCCTTGCTCTACTGGTGTAGTCGGGTCATAACCCAACAACGCTCTTGCTTTGCTAATATCTGCAAACGTGAGTGTGACATCCGCTGGATTTCTGGGCGCGTAATTGATTTGTGCCTTTTTTTGCATTGCATTTTCAAGCAAGGTGACCAAGGTATTCACTGTGATTGTGTTCGATTCACCAAGATTAAATACCTCAAAAGGCACGTCAGTCGAAAAGTCTTGAAAGGCAATGGCTTTCAAAATCCCTTGAACAATGTCTTCGCTGTATGTAAAATCCCGTCGGGCTGAACCGTCTCCAAAAATGGTAATGGGCTCTCCAGCATCAATTAACTTGGCAAATTTGTGAATGGCCAAATCAGGTCTTTGGCGAGGACCGTAGACCGTAAAAAAGCGCAATGCTACTGTTTGTATTCCGTAAAGAAAGGCATAGTTGTACAACAGGTTTTCACACATCACTTTGGTTGCAGCGTAAGGTGATGCTGGCTTTGATACATCATCAGTCTCTTTAAAAGCAACCGTGTGGCCTGCTTCTCCCCGTTCGCCATAGACTGAGCTGGAGGAAGCAAAGATAAAGCGTTTCAAGTTGTATTGCTTGCACAACTCGATAATATTGAATGTGGCTGTTACGTTGTTTTCAAAATACCCTTCTGAGTCTTCAATTGATGGACGAACCCCTGCCCTTGCCGCCAGATGAATAAAAATGTCATCGGGTCCTACATAATTTTCAAAGAAACGATGCATGGCAGCCTTGTTACTAATGTCAATTTCTTCAAGGTAAAAGTTTGGGGCTTGAATCAGGGTGCGAATATTTTCTTGCTTAATAGGCGCCGGGTAAAAATCGTGAAAATTATCAATAACAACCACGGTATGGCCGGCATTCAGCAAAGCTTCGGACAGGTGCGATCCGATAAAGCCTGCCCCGCCAGTAACAATATATTTTTTCTCCGTGTATTTTTTCTCCGTTCGATTCATTGCTGAACCCCTTCACAGTTGATATCAAATACGAGTCACAATAATTACTAAAAATAGTGAATTAAAATAAGCTGCCTGTTTGTTTTGTTTGGTCAAATTAAACCAAACATTTTGCAAAGTAAATGCACAATCGGCCTGAAATAGACTTAAAAAGCCGGTTAAAGTTACAAACTGATTAAAAGAAACCAATGCCTTAAATTTCCAGAACCAGCATGTCTGCCTTTAAAACACGCACCCGGGCATTTTTTTCATCTATGACCATTAAGCCCATCGATTGCAGTCCGTCACGAATGCTATCACTGGTTGCCCAATCTTTGCTATGCTTGGCCTGCTTTCTTGCATCAAGCAGGCAAGCAATGAGGGCTTCAGGGCTTTCCCCACTGATTTTGTTGTTTTGATCAACTGGTTTATAGCTTGCCTGATCGGGGTGCATCTTATCTGAATTTCTCTGTTCTGAATCTGTCAGGACTGGCAAGCTGTCAGAACAAAACTGACTGACCAGTGTTTTTAGGGCGGGCATTATACTGGTTAAGTCGGGTGCTGTATGACTCGTTTCAAGCATCATCTGCCAGTTAAACCCCAAAAGATTAAGGACCGAGAGTGTCACACCCACAATACCCCGCCTGCTCTGTGTGTCAATATCCTGCTTCATCAGTTTAAACAAAGGGCTTAACTCTGCCAGTGCCTTGGCCGTATTCATATCTTCTGTGGCCATGGCAGCCAAAACGCGATCAAAGGCTGCCAGCGCGTCAGCAAACGCGGGGTGTGTTTCTGAGGAAACCGCTGCCATCAGCAACTGGAATGCCTGAACGCTCTGAATCAAAAAGGGCGTCAAACTTAAGACGATCATATTCTCTGAACTTGCCTCTGGTCCTGCGAAGTTGGCCTGATCAGAACTCCTGGTCAGCGGGGTTGGAGTGTCTTCAAATGCACAGTCTGTAACAGCGTCTTTTAACCATTGCGAGAGCTTTCTGAGTCGGCTTTCTGCGGATTGCAGGGCTTCATCAGTGAAGTCGACAGGCATTCGGTAATGGTGGGTCAATAGAAAATAACGCAGTGTATTGCAATCATAGCGTTGAAGCAGGGTTTCCACGGTTGAAAAATTGCCCAGACTCTTGGACATTTTTTCGCCGCTGACATTGACAAAACCATTGTGCATCCAGAATTTTGCAAAGGGTGTTACACCAGTCATTGCTTCGCTTTGGGCAATTTCATTTTCATGGTGCGGAAAAATTAAATCAGCGCCCCCGGCGTGGATATCAATTTGATCGCCAAAAATAGCCCGGTTCATGGCAGAACACTCCATATGCCAACCAGGTCGTCCCCATCCCTTTTTCTCGGGTTTTTCATGGCTTGATGGCCACGGGGACTCCCAACCGTTTGGATCGTCAGGGTCAATGGCTTTCCAGAGGGCAAAATCTAAGGGCGCATGCTTTAAACTGTCCAGTTCAACCCGGGCCCCGGCCTGCAAGTCACTCAGATTTTTAGCCAGTACATCAGGGTCTGTGCTGCAAAATTTAAGCTTGCCGTAGTCGGCTTTCTCACTCACGTTAAAGTAAACACTGCCATCTGGCGTTACATAGGCGGACTGGTTTGCAATTAAGGTTTCAATACCCGCAATCATATCGGCAATGTGCTCGGTTGCCCTTGGCTCCTGAGTCGGCTGAAGCAGATTAAGGGCCGTCATATCGGCTGTAAATGCCTGATAATTTTCTTCAGCCAGGGTTTTGGGTGAAACCTGACGCGAGGCAGCCCGGTTTAAGATTTTATCGTCGACATCAGTGACATTGCGAACGTAAACAACACGGTAGCCCAGAAAACAAAGCAGTCGGTACAGGACATCCCAGGTGGTATAACAGCGGGCATGCCCAAGGTGGGCTTTGTCGTAGACAGTGGGGCCACAAACATAAAGCTTCACCGGTTCTTGCTGCAGCCCTTTTTGATGAAGATGAAAAGGCATAACAGTTCCAGTTGAGGAATTAAAAAAATGAAGCGGATATTTGGGTGGTTTTGCCTGTGCTGCTTCTGATTTTCGCATAGCCAGGTGTCCTGATCTTTTTCTTGTTCTTGGATTTAATAGTCAACTGCTTAATTGTGCCACATAACCACAGGCATTAATAATATCTCTGAATTCTAGAATAGAGCTCTGTAATCTGGTAAAGATCGAGGCTTAATCACCGAAACACAAAGCGATGCAAGTAGCGATGCAAATTAAGTTACCTTACCAAAAAAACGGCGGCCTTCAATGAGAACAGGCAAGCCTCGGGCCAAGCAGAAAAACACTGCAATCCAGGCGCATCCATTGCCGAAATTCAGTGCAAGGCCTGCGAGATCTGCGTCCAAGCCCGGCAAATGCCCGAGAATAAGCAATGTAAAGGCAAGTGCCTTAAAAACAGCATAGGCCGTTCTGCTCATATTGCCTGCCACCAGTGCTTTTGCCCAAGCCGATTGCTGCAGTGTCTGATTGCCAAAAGCAGTATAGCCCTGCTCAAGGGCAATGGCGCGCAACCCGTCAACCACAATTCCCCGAGTCACGACAGACAGCACCATCCAGAGCGGAATCCAACCCAGTGCCAAAAACGTGATCCAATACAATTGCTCAACGATGCGGTCCCCTAAAATATCAACAACAGCGCCCAGCTTGCTGGCTTGATTTAGTTTACGGGCCACGTAGCCATCCAGGGCATCCATAGCAATAACAAGGGCGGTGAGAAAAAAAGCCCACCCATACGACCAAGCCGTTTCGGTAAAAAGCAGGCTAATGGTGTAAAAAGCAAGCAGGGTTCGGATCAGTGAAACAAGATTGGCTGCCATGATGACTCTGATTGTATAATGGTTTTAGGCATCTGTGAATGAAAATAACATGCGATGCCCTGTTTTTTGAGATTGCTGAATATGAACAGCCATCTCAATCTAAGCCTGCATTCGGGCATACGTTCTTAATAAAAATGGGCTTTCTTGCAAGTTGGCTGTTTTTGATTAAAAATAAAGACTTAAATTTTAAAATGCGCTCGTAGCTCAGTTGGATAGAGTGCATGGCTACGAACCATGAGGTCGGGAGTTCGAATCTCTCCGAGCGCGCCAACTAAATTCTACATACAACTAAATTTACTTCTTATTAAGAAACTTTATCCAAATCCAAGTTTTTTTAAAGTAAAAATGAACTAGAATTAAATCAATTACAAGTGTGGGTCATCGTTAACATCAACATTTTCTGCTGTTAGTGCCAGATTCTGATAAGTAACCATGGTAACCAGTGTTTCTTGTGTAACTGGTTGTTGATAGGTTTCTGATAAAAATGCGATTAAATCTGACTCATTCTGCAAGCTTGGCTTTAGACGTGCAAAATCCTCAGCGTTGATTTCGGCAATAGTACAAAGTTTAAGATCGCCAACCACACGGCCTTTTCTGATAATATTGTGATTAACC
Organism: Cyanobacteria bacterium P01_H01_bin.74; assembly: GCA_038745945.1. Lineage (GTDB taxonomy): Bacteria > Cyanobacteriota > Vampirovibrionia > Vampirovibrionales > Vampirovibrionaceae > JBCDLA01. The sequence continues at coordinate 20,691 of JBCDLA010000014.1, forward strand.
CGTATATCTACAATCTCGTCAGGTGCCCAGTAGCGATTGTCGTAATACAACCGTCCAATACGAAATGCAACATAAAAATTTTCTGTGCCCTCAGCCAAAACGTCATATTTAAATTGAAGTGGCCAATGAATCGTTTTTGCCATTAACTTAAAACTCAATAGAAACGTTAATCATTAATTTAGCATAACGTACTAAAAGGCTGGGGGCAAACAGTATTCCATACTACAACCGGTGTTACCCAATAACACTTAAAACCTTTTCTGGACACAACGCCTTACACAGTGCTGATAATTCATTATATTTTTCTTGAGTCAATTGGCCATTATTTTGCAATTTGTTTATAGCGTCAACACTTGCATGCTTAAATTCATGCATCGAAGATGGTGGTAAAATACGACTCCATTTGACTATCGAATATAAAAAATTCTCAAGCCGCTTATGATAGCTGGGTAGCAGGAAACCAGGTTCATCAGCAGCAATAATCTCTAGTTGCAATAATCTGGCCAATGTATTTGGAGAAATGGAATTTTTTTCGATATTATTAGTTGATTGCCTCAAGTTCAAAAGCTCAAGTTCACTAAAATGATTTCTTGAAAAATAATCCCCTAACGACCCATGAGGACCCGCACCAGGAGGTTCTGGCATTTCAAACGTTGAAAAAACATTACTGCACGCTGCAAATAATGCAGAACTCAATAATAATGCAGGGTAATGCTGTGAAAGTCGAAAAACGGGATTTGCTACTTTAAAAGCAAAAGGAGCCATGCCGATTGCTGAGGATGCAGCAGGAACTAAATAAGGTGTATAAGGCAACATTTTTTGAGCAATAGGCAAAACTTTTTGAAAATTTTGTGTAATAAAAGCGACAGACATTGATAGATACCCAATTTGTTATTGGCTTAGCAGTTATTTATATAGCAATAGGTATAGGTAAAAGAGCCAATTTGTGTATGGCTCATTGAAAAAAGAAGCCCAGATAAAGGTATAGAGTTATAGTACAAGTAAAACAAAAGTTAAAATAAAATTGATCAATTAAGACATTTGATGTCTTAATTAAAAGTCTTTTACCAATGATCGGATGTTGTTTTCAAAAAATAGCAGCCCAGTCGACTTAAAATTGAAGATTAAGACGCTGTAAACAAGGCTCAAGTGCTATTTCAAACTCATTATTAAACGTTAAGCTTGAATTAAAAAAAGGAATTTTTCCAATCAGTTTTGTTTGACTATGCAGAATGGCTGAATTTAGTACTTTGCTGTATGCAAGGCTCGACTTGGTATCTGAATGTACTTTATTCACCAGAATTGCATACTGAATGATTGCAGCAGAAAAAAACAGCCCTTGTTGTGACTCCGTATTGTCTGGTATTTTCGGATCAGAAAAAACAGTCCCTTGCCAGCTTTCTAGAGCAGCTTCTGTGAGAATTTCGAGACAGATCACATCTTGCGGGTGACAAAGCAATGCCATTAAGGGGTGAGATCCGTCAATAACGCAATAGTCATAATCCTTGCAAAACCGATGAAATCCTGTCTGTAATTTTTCGATGATAAAAGGCTGGAAATCCCAATCATTGTGCACTCCCAACGCAAAAACATCTTGAGTCTCACTCACTGGCACAGCAAGCTCGCTAAACGCCCAATCCAGTTGCTCTACAGAAGTGTATGCCTTTTCTGCAATTTTTAGTGCCAAGTTTCCAAGTGACAACGGTGGTTGTTCCTGGGTGAATTGTGAAAATAAGGGGTTGGTTGGGTCAGTGTCAATAAAAAGTATTTTTTTATGCCAGAAGCATCCAGCAATTGAGAGTGCGACCGTTGTTTTCCCACTGTCCTTTGGGCCGTGAACCAGGAGAAAAGTTGTCATGCAGCCAGACTGACCCGAACTTTAAGAAGATTGTGAATCATGGGAAGTATCAGACTGCTGGGAAGCAGACTCTGAGGGTGTATTTTGCAAGCTTTTGGCCAGGGCTTTTTCAAGGGTAATGATCTTTGCCTCTAAAGTTTTGCTGTGATCTTGTGCTTGCGTTAACGCAACTTGATTGCGTTCACTCTGACGATTTGACTGTTTTACAGCCTCTTTAAGTGCCAAAAGCCATTGCGTCTGCTTGGCCCCCATGGCCAACGCTGAGACAAGGGCAACAGCAGCAAGTAAGCCCCCCAAAGGCAATTGCAATGACTTCCACGTAAGCAGCTGAAATGTCACGGGCTCTGTTAAATTCTGCAGACAAATTACGACCACGGCAGACAAGAAGATAACAAGGAATACATTTAAAATAAACTGTTGTAGTTTAATCATAAAATTGAATTCGTGCTTATGCGTATTTTTAGTACTTTCAAAAAAGAAGACTGTTAATTTAACACAAACACTGTTTTCTCAATAATTTTCAGCGTGTAGTTTCAAAATAGGCTGACCATTTTTCTGTCACAAGCTTGGTAGTTTCTTGATCCATTTCAATTTCATTAGGCCAGTCACGGTTAAAGCCTTCTTCAGGCCATTTTTTGGTCGCATCAATGCCTACCTTGCTGCCATACGCCCACAGCGGCGTTGCGTGATCCAGAATATCCATGGGGCCGTCAGCAAACATCATATCGCGCTTGGGATCCGTATTGTTAAACACGTGCCATGCCACCACGGAGAGATCATGAACATCGATGGTTTTATCGACCACAATCACATATTTACTAAACATCATCTGCCCAAAGCCCCAGACGCTGCTCATCACCTTTTTGGCATGCCCAGGGTAACGTTTATCAATAGAAAGGATAACACAGTTGTGAAACACCCCTTCCCACGGCAGGTTCATATCAACAATTTCAGCAATAAACAGTTTTAACAGCGGCAGAAAAATTCGCTCAGTCGCTTTTCCCAGGTAACAGTCTTCTTGCGGCGGCTTGCCCACAATGGTTGTCTGATAAATAGGATTTTTCTGGTGCGTAATGGCTGTCACATGAAAAACCGGAAAATCATCGGCCAATGAGTAATACCCAGTATGATCTCCAAAAGGACCCTCCCAACGCACTTCATCCAGTAAAACATAACCTTCAATAACCAATTCAGCGGTTGCAGGCACTTCGTTATCAATGGTGATACATTTCACCATTTCAACAGGCTTGCGCGCCAAAAACCCCGCCAGAATCATTTCATCAATGCCAGGCGGCAACGGTGCTGTGGCGCTGTAGACAACATGCGGGGCGCACCCAAAGGCAGCCGCTACCTCAACACGATCTTTACCCAGTTTTCGGGCATTCTCATAAATTCGGTTGCCATCATGGTGCTTGTGCCAATGCATGCCCGTTGTGGTATTGTCATATTTTTGCATCCGGTACATGCCCACGTTTCGCTCCCCCGTGGCCAGATCTTTGACAAACACGCACGGCAGGGTCATAAAGGGACCGCCGTCTTCTGGCCAGCACGTAATCACCGGGATGGCATCCAGCATAGGGCGCTGTGGATCGGTAATCACTACCGTCTGGCATGGGGCTGTATTGCCTTTAAAGGGCTTGGGCAAAAACTGATTCAATTCTGCCAGCTTGGGCAACATTTGAATTTTCTCCCACAGGCTGGTGGGAATATCGGGTTTAATAAAAAAATTAATGCGGTCTTGAATGGTCTTGTAGTCATCAACACCCAGGGCCATCAACATGCGCTTGTGAGACCCCAAGGCATTAATCAGCAATGGCATCTCGTAAAACGCGGTTTCACCTTTTGAAAGGCTGTCTGGTTTCTTGATACGGTTAAACAGCAGGGCTTTATTAGCATCTGGAGCAGATTTGCTGATGCGGTCAGTAATTTCTGTAATTTCAAGGTGTGTGGAAACTGGGGTGTCAATTTCAAAGAGTTCCCCGGCTTGCCTAAGTTGATCGATAAATTGTTTTAAATGCTGAGATACCGGCACGGCTGATGACTTTCTAAAGGGTTAACAGTAATAAAGCAAAATTGACGACACTGTTTTTCTGTAAAATTCAGTAGCGTCATTATCATAATAAAAAGGCTTGTTGAATATCAGCCCTGACTTCTTGATTGTTCTACCCCATACTGAAAGACTGCTGTAGCCATTGGGTAAGGTTCAATTTTTTTATATTCAATTAAAACCCAAATAATCTGGCAAGGCGCGATGCTATCCCTTTTGGCGGATTGTTAAGGCTTCCTTGATTCGAGTGATTCTCTAACGTTTTAGTACCGTAATTTAAACTGTCAGCAGTTGATTCGGCATAGGTTCTTTTATCCAGTGTATGGTAGATCCAAGAGAGCTGATTGCGATTATTTCTAGAAAAACCTGCTTCTGCTTCTGTGAGAACATCAAAACTTAAGGTGCCTCTGATACCCGCAATAATAAAGTTCCCGACAGGGGCATTGTCGTGATCGGTTTTCATTGTGTTTTTTGAAGCCGTTGGTGAAATCGTGGCCGTTTTTTGCCAGTACCCCCCCATATTGCGAATAATAACTTCACCCAAGTAACACCCTGTGCGATAAATCACGGAATCAGAAAGTGTCACATCCGATTGAATAAAATGGGTTGTAATAAATTGATCAAGCCGAATTAAGCTGTCAACAGAGTAGTCAAGCATGAGTTCAGGGGCAAACTCATTCATTTCCGCCATAAAATCGCCAGCCATCACCGAACAAACTTCTTGCTCTTGTTTTGAGAAGGCGTCGTTGTTTACTTCATTGGCAGTCATTGAATACCATCCCCTTTCAGCCCAAAATAAAAGCTTATTTGCACTAAACAGTGCAACACACATCCTTTACTTCAGTATGACGTTTTTTTAAAAAGAAGCAATAGCTGCTGTATAAAATCAGAAAAATAAAAAAGAAATAACGGATTTTAAATATTGTGATAGAGCTTTAAAGGGATCAATCGCTTTATCACTGTCATTGCAAACTTGTTTTATTTGTGGGCCTTGAGCTAAAAACAAAACTGGGTAAAACCGACCACAGCAGTAAAAGTGCATAATACCCGCCTCTCGGCAATGCAACAGTGTAACAAGCGACCAACCCAGCTATCAGAATGACATGGCCAAGAATAGCCCAGATTAGAGAAAGTATCGCGTTGTTTCGGGTAATAGCACCTGCTTTAAGCAGCAGCATGTAAAACCAGGCTGCAAAAGGCACAAAGAGAACCACAGCAGTTAATAAGCCAGGGTTGTAACTGAAAGTACTTATTCCAGACATAATATGTGTTATGCCATTTATTAAGATCAGGGCCGCCAGTGCCAATACGGGAAACAAACGTTTAGGCGCTTGAACAATGGCAAGGCAGGAAACAAGCCAGACCATCCCAGTGTTAATCACAAAAATATCGGTAGTGGTACTGAGTGCAACCGTTGGGTCAGCTATCCCCAGAAGATTGCGCAATGCAGCATCCAAATAGGGTTTGAGTGCATACAAATTACCAGTTAAATCAATCCAATGCTCTTCAAATTGATGAATAAGGTAAAACACAAACATTACAGTACCCAACAACCGGATGTCTTTTTTAATGGGCTGCATATGCTGCCTGAAAGAAAATGCAGTCATTAAAAGAAAAGGCGCCATAAAAATACCCACTTTCATCCAATGGGCATTCAGAAAAGTGTGTTGTCCCATCGGAATCCAGAGCAAGCAAAATGCAAGAATTAAGAAAAATAAAGTTGGATTCATTTCGTCTGTTTTTTTTTCGTTTTATTCTGTTACTGAACAAAAGTTTTACAAACCAAGTTTAGCGTAAAAACAATGGCTAAACTTAAGCGTTTGACGCAGTAAACTTCAACGGTATTTTGTTTTTGAATGGTCTTGGCTTGAGACGCTATAGCAATCACTGCAATCTAGCAAATCCGCGATCTGTCAAATCCAACGAAGCTTGTGATTAAAACATTAAAACCGATTAGAAAAGCAAAGGATACATTCACACTGAACTTTGCTTAATCCAAGTCTGAATAGGCCACTTGATGATAAAGCATATTAAAAATTTTATGAATTTTACCTTCCTGAAGGGACATCTGGTCCTGTTTCATTACATTAAAATACTCACCCACAGAAATTGTTTTATCCATCATATTAATCAGTTCTTGGGTTTGCAGGGTTATTTTCTGGACGGGATCAACCCGGTTGTCTTTGGTTTCAATGGCAAGGACATCACATAATTTAACCAACGGAATTTTAAAAAAATGCTCGATGCACTGGCTGTCAAAATGGGTCCCAGCATCCCGTTGAAGAATGCCCAGTACTTTGTCAAAGGCCATACGGTTGCGGTAATGCCGTTTGGATGTAATGGCATCAAACACATCGGATATTGCCAGAATACGACCAGATAATAAAATCTCACTGCCTTTTAAGCCCCGGTGGTAACCTGAGCCATCAATTTTTTCATGATGTGAAGCAGCTATCTCAGGCACTTGGTGCAAATGGTTTTCAAAATGCACGTTCTGTAGAATCTCATGGGTCAGTTTTACGTGTTGCTGAATATGCCGGTATTCCCGTTCAGTCAAACGGCCATCTTTTTTAAGAATGTCTTCTCGAATGCCAATTTTGCCAATATCGTGAAGCAATGAAGCATATTTTAATGCTTCCAAATTGTCTTCATCCATTTCCATCTCTTCACCCAGAATCAAGGCATACTCGGCAACACGCTCTGAGTGCCCTGCTGTAATGGGATCTCTGGCATCAATGGTCGATGATAAGGTCTTCACAAAACTCTCAAAAGACACTTTCATTTCTTGGGTCAGTTGCGCATTTTCAATAGCAACCCCAGCATTGGTTGAAATGGCTGTTAGCAGGTTTTCATCAACTTTGTTAAAATGGGTATTTCGTTTGTTTAAAACTTGAAACGCGCCAATAATTTCCAGTTTCCGATTCAGCATAGGCATACACAAAATGGTATGGGTTTTGTAACCGGTTTTTATGTCAACATCCGCGTTAAAGCGTGGATCCTGATAAGCATCTTTGATGTTGATCATGTCACCCGTTTTTACAACATAGCCAACCAGCCCCAAATGGGCGGGCATTCGAATTTCCTCGGTGGTATCCAGGCCCGTTGCAACTTTTGACCACAGTTCATTTTTTGCCTTGTCATACAAAAATACGGTACAGCGTTCAGCATTCAAGGCCTCTTCGGTTTCAGTTTTAATCAGACTCAGCAGCTTGTCGAGATCGCGCTCTGCCGCCATTGCTTGCCCGACACGCAATAATGAAATCAACCGCTTATTAGGCTCAGAACTGTAAGGTTCAGAAGGTGATCCACTTTCTAAACTGGGGTCATCGGATAAGCCTCTATTTGCAGAAACTTTATTGTTAAGGCCATTTACCGACTCAGCTGCTTTTTCTGTCTGACCCAGGGCTTCTAATGATTCGACCAGTGAAATTTCTTTTTCAAAAACCCGATCGTGATTGGCCCGTTTTTCTACAATTTCAAGCCATTTTTTTTCGTCTAACCTAAAAATCTCATCTTCAATGTGGCTAATCATAAAATTCAGGCCATTGGTTTCAGCAATTCTTAAGGTTTCAAGCATGCTGGCCAATGCCAACTTATCTTCGCCCATTGCACTGTATATTTTTCCAAATTCATAATGGGTTTTGGCCAGTTCTGTTACACTGTTTGTGGCTTTAAAGATGCCAATCACGGTACTCATCTCTTGAATGGCTTGTGTTGGATTGCCACAATGGTAATGAATGCTGGCTAATAAACGCAGGGTTTTGCCACAGCTTTTTTGATCGTTGTACTTTTTAAAGATAGGCAAGCAAGTATTTTTAAGCAGGGCTTTTGCATTGTCATAGTGGGCTGTTGTGAATTCTATATAGGCTTTATAAAATTGACTTTTTGCATAAAGTGCCCGTAAAGATTTATCCTGACAGTCGATTTCAAGCTCTGCAATCAGCTGGCTGGCCCGTCTAAAATTTCCCTGGTAAATGGCCAGACGAACCAAATCGTTTTTAATGCGTCCATAACGTTTATGATCATCTGATGACAGGGCAATGGTTAATGCATTAACCAGACAATTGGCTGCCTTGTCGAACTCTTCACGCAACAGGTAAATACGCCCCATAATCTGTAGTGTGCTGGTTTTTTCATAAGTGCAACCCAGACTTCGTTTTATGATTAACGATTCACTCAAGCACTGCAGAGCTCGAAAATAATCATTGGTATGCTCGTAATAAACAGCCATGCTGTCTGAAATCTTGGCCAAGTCCAGACTGTTTGCCCGACAATAGCTTTTGGCCAACAGCAATTTTTTTAATGCTTCCCCATACTTTTTTTCGCGGTAACTGACCAGTCCTTGGTAATGAAGCAATTTGCCCTGAAGAACAGCAACCTTGGCATCTGTTTTGTAGCGTTCAATTAACGCTGCTGCCTCTGAAAGCTGCTTTTTTCCTTCGCGGTGTAAATCCGGATTGTCTGTGTCGTAATTGGTCCAGGCCAGTTCAATCAAGCTTTGTATTGCTTCTGAATAACATTTTAACTTAATGAGCCCGTTATATGCTGTTTCTAATGAAACAACAGCCTCTGCTGGCTGTGCCCGAAACTGTTGTAAAAGCCCTTTGGTATACAATGCCTGAAAGGGACCATAAACTGTTTCTTCAACCAAGGTCTTTTCTGGCAAAGCTTTTGCAGCCGCCTTAGTCACAGTACTTTCATATGACGAAACCAACCCTTCAATCGAATCGTAAAGTGCTTCACCAGATAAAGGGCTTGAAGCAGATTCGTGATCGACATCTTGTGATGAAAAAAGCGAAAAATCCGCTCTATCTTTGGCCATGAAAATAACCCAAACAAATTACGCAATACAATGCAAGCTTTTCACATCATACTGATTCCCACAAAAATGGTGCTTCCTATAAATACAGGAGTTTCGGGTTTGGTGTATAATAAACCAACGAAAAGAGAGCCTGACGCTGCATTATGGAAATCGAAATAAAAACAGAAACGCCATTGTCCAATAATTCTGCTGGCCAGAATGCTTCTGACTCTTTGGCCAGAGAGACATTGCATCAAAAAATAAAAAAATATCTTCCCAAGTTTGATTCTGACTTTTTTAATGACGTGCCCCTCTCAGAGCAAACCCATTCTTTTAATAAAAGCACTATAATGCAAACCATGCTGAGCAACGATATTCGCTTAATGGGAGCAGTTTTAGGCTTGATTTTGTGCGAGCACGAAGGGGATGGATTTTACCAGTTTATTGAAAAACTGCGCCAGGCCAGCAAAGCTGGCCGTAAAGCATCCGGTGAAATTGGCATCGATAAAATTGGTGCCATTATTCAGTCAGAATTACACCCTCACAATGATTTAATGCAACGCAATATTTTACACCGAGCGGTTGCTGCTTTTCGGTTATTTTTATTACTGGCTGGTATTGCCGAAGAATACCATCAGAGCATCCGGTTACAGACCAACCCTGATGCCAATGCACCTGGTCTGGTCGCTGCAGTTCAACATGCAAAAGGCGAAGGTCTCTCTGTTGAGGATCTGTCTGGACTCTTACAAGATTTTTCAAGCCGGGTTGTCATTACAGCTCACCCGACTAAAATTTTGCGACAAACCATTCTACACCATCAAAAAGATATTTTTCATCTGCTCCAGCAGTTGCACACAATACATCTCACCCCGTTTAAGCAGCGGCAAATTGTTGACGGACTTTCTGAAAAAATTGAAGTGCTCTGGGCCACCCAGTTTAGTCGTTGGACAAAACCCAAGCCTGAAGAAGAAATCAGTCGTGTTGTGAGCTACCTGAGAAGGACTTTCTACCAGATGGTGCCTCAGGTAAATGACAAACTCAATAAAGCCATTCAATTTTGCTATGATGACACCCCGTTATTTTCAGGGAGCAGCCCAACCATCGAAAAAAAACAGCCTGCTGTGTTAACAGTTGGCAGCTGGGTGGGGGGTGATATGGATGGCAATCCATATGTGACCCCGACGGTTTTTATTGACGCTGTGAAACAACATAACGCAGCTATCCTGCAGTTATATATTGACGACATTCAAGCTGTCATGGAAAAGATGAGCCATGCCCTCCACCGCGTAGGGGTGTCCAGCACGTTAAAGCAATCCATTGTTGCCGATCTCGAAGCATTGCGTAGCACTGCCATTGATCCCAGTCAATACAGCGATCGTGCAGAACGGGAACCTTACCGGCTAAAGTTAAATCTCATGGTAATACGGTTACAACGCACATTGGCACTCGGTGAGTCCATTTTGTTGCCGAGTCCTGGCAAGCGCCCTGCAATGATTTATCAGACTGCCAAAGGTTTGCTTGCCGACTTGCGCTTAATTGCTGACAGCTTAAATGAAAGAAAGTTTTATCGTTCTGTACAAATGCGTTTAGAAAGTCTGATTCAGGCAGTTTCAATTTTCAGGTTTCATTTTGCCGCCATTGATTTGCGTGAAGATACTGCCCACATTAATACAGCCGCCAATACGATTTTGTGTACTTTGGGGCATCCTAAGCAAGTCTTTAAAATTGAAAAAACCGAACCGGAACTTGAAGCACTGTTAACTGAAGAAATTTTGTCTTCTAAGGCACTCAATACCAGTTACTGGCATGAAGAAACCGCACAAATCCCTGTTGAGCCGTCAGAAAAGTCGCTTGTTTTAAGGGTGTTGGGCATGCTCACCATTGTAAACCAGTTGCGTGAGCAAATCGGTGAAGGTGCCTGTAATAATCTGGTTTTAACCATGACTTCTTCTGTAACGGATGTGTTGGCAGCATTGTTGTTATTAAAAACACAAGGGCTGTTTTATCCCATGGGTCAAGTGGGTATAAAAAGCAAAGCCAACAATGCTGAAGGTGTGCATAAAAACTTAAGCCGTGATTACAACAGCCATTTAAACCTTGTGCCCCTGTTTGAAACCATCCCCGATTTGCTGACGGCGCACACCGTGATGGAAAAATTGTTTAAAAACAAAGCCTACCGAACCCATCTGGAATGCCGCAACAATGAGCAACTGATTATGTTGGGATACTCAGACAGTAATAAGGATGGTGGCTATTTTACCAGCAACTGGTGTATTTACACAGCACAAAAGGCTTTATGGGATGTTGCCAAAAAAGCGGGCATTAAGCTGCGATTTTTTCACGGTCGTGGTGGAAACCTGGGTCGTGGTGGTGGGCCAGCACAGCGTGCTATTCGCGCATTGCCTGAAGAAACTGTATTATACGGGCAAGATTTAACCGAGCAAGGGGAAGTCCTGTCAAGGTATTATAATGTCCCGGAAACGGCGCAAAACCGTTGTGAAAGCTTGTTGAGTGCTATGATTATAAAAAACGTAGCCAGCACAACTGCCAAATCGACCCCAAAAAATACTGGTTCTCGGCAATTGAATGTCGTTGAAAAACAGATGGTGCACCAGAGTTGCATTGCTGAATGGGAAACGGTGGCCAACCAGCTTTCTGGGTTTGCCCGGGAGAAATACAACAGTCTGGTTCACGAGAACCCGCATTTTATTGATTATTTTGAGCAAGTCACCCCCAAAGAAGTAGAGTTGGTGAAAATTGGTTCTCGGCCAAGCCATCGCCGAAATGTTCAAACCGTGAGTGATTTACGAGCAATCCCGTGGGTCTTTCGGTGGTTTCAGTCACGCCAGATTCTGCCAGGCTGGTATGGGCTAGGCTCGGCATTGCAGCAATATTGTGATTTAAATCCCAACACCGGTTTAACAACCTTGCAAGCTATGTATAACGGCTGGTATTTTCTGGAAAGTGTATTGGAAAACAGCCAGATTATACTGAGACAAACCGATTTAAGTATTGCCCGGTATTACTGTACGCTGGCAGAAGATCAAAAGAATACACAATTCATTTTACGTGACATTGAGACTGAATTTCAGACAACAGTTGCCATGATTGAGCAAATTACAATGAAACCCCTACTGAGTACGCCAGAAGTACAAACATTACAGGGCGGAATTTCTCAAAAATCACCGTATTTAGATCCGTTAAATTATATACAAGTTGAGTTATTACGAAAATACCGGGCAATGGGCAAGGACAACCCAGATGACCCAATGCTTGGATCATATCACCGCGTGATAGTTTCCAGTATTGAAGGTGTGGCTACAGGTCTTGGGACCAGCGGCTAGATTGAATAATAAATATATCATCTCCATCGATGGTATATTTCCCCAAAAAAACTTTTGACCGCTGCTAATTGGAAGCCCCTGCCGTAGCTCCTGCAATGGCACCAGTAACAGAACTGCTAACAATTCCATCAAAAAGGTTTCTCCAATGTTCTGTCGATGCAACTGGGGCAAACACAATAATTTTTTTTAGCCTGAGCGTATCATCATTAACCCCTGCCACGTTTAGATTTCTTCCCAGATGATTATTTGAATCATTCCACCAAAAGAAGAATGGGGTTTTACTGAAATAAAACCACAGCGGGTGTTTTTGTGGGAACTTAGAATCGTATTTTCTTCTGAAAAATCTTTTTTCGCTAATTTCACTGCCATCAAAGCTGTATTTGAAACTGACTTCCCGAATGCCTTGATTGGGCCTGGACTTTTTTTTAGTATAAGTTTTTTCATATTGCAGCTTTATTTTTACATAATCCGTTCCTCTTTCACTAAAGCCATCAGCCTTGCTCAGTGCGTCAAGAACAACGTCAATTACATAAGTTTCATCAGCATTTGTATATGGGATTTCTATTTTATGCTGTTTCCTTAAGGCCCCATAAAGATAAACAGGGATTGTTTTAACGGGTTGGCTCATATTTTCTGAAGCCAGCAGCTTATCACTTTGGATATTGGCTTGGACATTGGCAGTAGTCGGCGTCACCGAGATTGCCGGCACTGCCTGGACCTGGGTTGAATAATCAGGTGTTTGTGTCTGCGCATTGGCATAATTTATTAGGCAGATAACGACCGCTACTGACCTTAAGAACCTGGTTATAAAAGTGGTGTTCAAAAATAAAGGCTCCTAATAATAATTAAAATGGTGAGAGTATGACTATCTTAATGAATTCAGCAGCAATTTTATTGATTTAGCATATAAAAAACCTTTTGTCTGTAGCAACTAATTTTTAACGCCTATGAAATCTTGTTGGACGATCTCAACACTGTGTCAGTTTTTTAAAAAAACTCAGAACTCAAAAACCAACCAGCCGAAACTTAGTCAACTGATGTGATTGTAGGGTCTGGTAATCAATTAATAGCTTTGACAAAATGGAAAACACATTAAAAGCATAAGCACTAACAATACAAACATTAACGACGAAGTAAAGAGACTGAGAAAATTTTTGACTGCAAGACAATCCGTAAACAAATACACAAGCCGTCACTTTAAAAATAACTGCAATTGAAAGGGTTGTGCCTTGTTTAATCAAATAGTTTAAAAATAAAGTCTAAGTAAAAAATAGTCTTTAAACTTACCCCTTTTTTCTGATGTAATTCCACCTGATGATGATTGCAAATTTCTCTTATTCAGCACTGATAAAAATAGTCATTTAATTTTTAATAAACAATCAAAAAGGCTATGTTATAATAAAACAATCCATAAGTTGACCGAATAGTAAGTCAGTTTCTGGGTCATTCAACGTAAGTAGATATGTTAACTGGTTTTCAAAGCTCTGGGGATTCTTGTGTTGCGGGAGATGATCAAACCTTTAATTTGTGCACCTCCTTTTTTACACCTGCAGAAAAAGGCCGATCGTATTGCGCCGTTTTTACCCCACATAAAGGCATTTTGCGTAAATGGCATTTCATTGATTTCAAACCGTCACCTGATATCAACCAAAAATTTGTTTTTTTCTTCTTTAAATAAAATTGAACGCTGGCATCACAGCCTTATTGCCAGCCTTAATTATGATGAAAAAAATAATAAAACGAAGATCAAAACGGCTGATTTAAACACTGCAGAGTTCAGCAAGTTTCAATTGAGCGCCAATACCTTGAATCACCTCTGGGACTTTATATGCCAACAATTTTTAATCACCGGGCAAGATTGCCTGATTCTCTTGTCAATTGTTGACTCAGAAAAAGGCTATATTGATACCCGGTTTATTCAATGCGTTGATGGCACTGAAAATACAGCATTTGGGTGTAAAACCCCGCTTGATATGCATCACGCTTACCTGGTCAAAGCCTGCAAAGCACAAGACACTGTTTTTTGTAGAACTCTGGAATCCCTCAGTGAAGCGGTTCAAGAAAAACTTGATCGGGTCCAGCCTTGCTCAGAAAAATACCCCATTAATCAGATCTTTACACTGCCATTAATTACATCCAGTCAGCCCATTGCGCTGATCACTGTTGGGTTTAAAGCCATCACCCCAGCTGTCCAAGAGAGATTATCCTATTTTTATACCATCCGAAACCCACTGGCCCAGGTTTGCTGGAATATTTTATTGCAGGCTAAAATGGCAGAAACCCATAAAATGGATGCGCTCACTGGGGTCAGCCACCACAGTGCCGGCCAAGACATTCTTCAAACTGTGGTGAATGCTGTCGGCACAACGCTGCAAAATGCGAGCATTGTTCTGTTTGATATTAACGGTCTGGCTGACATTAACCGGGACTATGGTTATCTGGCGGGGGATTCAGCCATCCAGGTTTTGGGGGAGACCATTTGTCAATCAATGCGATCAGTCGATACAGTGGTCCGCCACAACAATGATGAATTTTTGCTCATTCTTCCAAACAGTAATCGGACAGAGGCCACTCTGGTCACAAAGACGATTCTGGCCGATTTATTCTTGTGGCACCGTTCAAAGTTTCCGTATTTATCGGTAAGTGCCGGCTTAGCCACTTGTAAAACAGACAGGGATAAAACCAGCAGTAGCAGTACGGATCTGGTTAAAAAATCGGAGCATGCCCTTCAAATTGCCAAATACCGGCTCAAGCAGCACAATCAGCAAGAGTCAATCAAAGAAATGCAGTTTAACTGCAGCGCCTATGACGAGCTGAGTTATGAAAAAATGCCTGCTGAAACCAAGCACATTCTCACAGAGGTCTTTACAGCGCAGGTGTTGAAAAAACAAAAAAGCATCCAGCTAAGCACGGCAGACATTAACCAGATTAAAACCAATGCCGAAAATGGGCTGTCTGCTTTTTCACTGCCCGACAATACTGAAGCATTGACCCTAGAAAGCTTGACTTCACTGGCCGGGGCTTTGGAAGCCAAGGACCGCTATACGCAGGGGCATTCTCACGCGGTTGAAAATTATGCTGTGTTGCTGGGCAAAGCCCTTAAAATGACGCCCAGTGAGCTTGAAAAACTTCGCATTGCCGCTTTTTTGCACGACATTGGAAAAATTGGCATTCCAGAATACATCCTCAATAAAACCACCAAACTCAATGAAAAAGAGTGGGAAATCATGAAGCAGCACCCGGTGATTGGGGCGCAGCAAATTATTTATCCAGTTAAAAGCTTACGAGATATTGCCCCTGCCGTCGAGTGTCATCATGAGAACTGGGATGGCTCAGGCCACCCCTATGGATACCAGGGTAGTAAGATCCCAATTGGGGCCCAGATTATCTCGGTTGTTGATGTGTTTCATGCCATTACGTCCACACGGTCATACCGGACTGCGATGTCTCTTCAAGAGGCCAAGCACGTTATGCAACAGTATGCTGGGATTAAGTGGAACGGAAAATTGTTGGATGTATTTTTAACACTGATATCCAAAAACGAGAAGATCACCTAAATTCTTTTTTCTGGGCTTTTATCAATGAAAAGCAGAAACCCATTATAAAGCCGATCGAATTAGGCCCTGCAAAATGTTTAACACAATAAACAGAAGAATGGGTGAAAGGTCCAGCCCACCCAAAGGGGGAATGAGACGCCTAAAAGGGTCCATAACTGGGTCAGTAACATCCCGTAAAAACTGAAATGGCTGATTATACCAGTTGATGCTGGGCAGCCAGGTGAGTAGAATCCGGGCCAGCAAAACCATTTTATAGACTTCTATAAACGTAATTAAAAATGAGGAAATCGTAATGGGCAACCGTGTCTGCTTTCTCTTATTTTTTTCTCTTGTTTTTGGGGTTTGTGCATTGCAACTTAACTGTGGCGCGCTGAAACCAAAACGTTGGCAAACTCATTGTCTTTTTTTTCTGCAGAAGCGGGAAGCAACTCAATCAGTTTAAAGAGCAGTTTGCGCAATTTAACGTTATTCTGTGTAAACACTTCAATCACTTCAGCATGGCTGACTGGGGCAACCCCGTCGACTCCGGTGTCGTAGTCGGTAATCAGTGATATGTTCAGTGGGTCCATTTCCAGCTCTTTCACCAAATGCGCTTCAGGATACTGGGTCATGTTGATGACTTCCCAGCCTTGATCCCGAAACCACTTGGACTCTGAGCGCGTACTGAAGCGCGGGCCTTGAATAACCACAACTGTACCCCCGTTGTGATAGGCAATTCCACAAGATTCTGCCGCTTGAACAGCCAGCTTGCGGAACCCTTCGGCATACGGGTCGGCAGCACTGACATGTGTTGTAATGGGGCCATCAAAAAATGTGTCAATCCGACCCGATGTGCGATCAACAAATTGATCGCAAAATACAAATTCACCCGGTTTAATGTGGGTTTGCAAACTGCCCGCTGCACACGGGCAAACCACGCGTTTTACACCGAGGGCTTTAAAGGCCCAGACATTGGCCCGGTAATTAATTTTATGCGGCGGAATGGTATGGTTTTTGCCGTGGCGGGGCAAAAAGGCGACCTGCTTGCCAGAAATGGTGCCAATGGTAATGCTGTCACTCGGTAATCCGTATGGGGTTTCGACTTTAACATCTTTGGCGTTGTCAATAAAATCGTAAAACCCGGAGCCCCCAAAAACGCCGATTTCTGCTTGTGGCTCACTGGGCTCAAAATTAAATGGACTCATCGGGACTGCGCTCCTCTGTTCATAAAAAGTCTTTTTGGGGAAAAGTTTTATTTTAAAATCATTTTTAATTGTTTTAAATAAAAACTTTTTTGATTAAATTTATCCTAAAAAAAAGGGCCACAAAAAGCAAACCCGGACTTATTGGCATTCATCAGGTGAATAGCCAATGACAGCAGGCAATATAACCTGAAAAACAGCCTCTTCTGTGTTTTCACAAATGTAATCCGGTTGTTGCTCAAGCACCTGATACTTTCCGTCCAGCACGCGCTGGCCGTAGCCTGTTTTAACCAAAATGCTTTTACAGCCTGTGTTTTTGGCAAACATCACATCACTGGCTTTATCGCCAATCACATAAGACCGACTGCAATCAATGGCCGGAAAAGCCTGACAGGCGCTCTCAATCATGCCGGGTTCCGGTTTTCTGCACCGGCAGGCAATGGCATAATGAGCCATGGTGCTTTTGGCCCAATGCGGGCAATAGTAGACAGCATCCAGCCTTGCACCGGTTTCTCTGAGCAATAGAGCTGATACCCGGGCATTGAGCGCGTTAATATGATCTTCGCTGTAAAATCCGCGTGCAGCGCCTGTCTGATTGGTTGTGAGAATGGCCAGAACCTGGTAATCGTTCAGTGCTTTTACGGCCCTTGCAGCACCGGCAATCAGGGCCAGATCGTCAAGGTTTCTGATATAACCTTTTTCCTGATTGAGCGTGCCGTCTCGGTCCAAAAAGACGGCGATGCTTGCTTTTGAGGTTCCATTTTGCATCACATTCATGGGTTTAGCATGTCTCGTTTCACGTGAATTGCTCGGATGTTTGTCTTCAGCACTTTAGATAGCTTACAATGTAGATAGCGTACAATAAAAAACAAGATTTAACGTTCTCATTGACTTAAAGAGCCCAATCCAATGACAAAGCCCCGCAACTACTATGCACTGATTGCTGTTGTCTTTTCAGCGGTCTTTTTGCTGACCGCTTTTTTAGACGGGTGCACCCAAAGCCCTTTGTCTTCTGAAAGTCAAAAGAGACTGTCTGTTCAGTATGCCGACTGGTTTACAGATGCAATGGGCCATCAGCAGGCCATGGCTGAACAGAAAAAAAGGCAGACCCCTGTTATTGTTTATTTCTACGCAGACTGGTGTCCGCATTGCAAGGTTTTTAGCGCGACAATTCTCTCCAATACGCTGGTGAATCAGTTTTTGGCACAATACCCCCATGTTAAGATTGCCCCCGATAATGGCAAGCTAGAAACTGAGCTTGCTGAATCGTACAAGCTTGTCAGCTTTCCCACAGTTTTTGTGGTGCCCCCTGATGCAGAAACCGTTCAGATTAAAATTCCGCAGCTGCCACAGGAAGCCAGCCAATCACCTCAAGGGGCTAAAGGCACAGAAGAAGCCAGCAAGATCTTTCTAAAACGCTTAATTGCTGCCATTGATCGTCGTTGATTTAAAAAACAGAATAAAACAAAAAAAGCCGTTTCCGTGTCTTTGGGGGAGAAGTCCACTTTTTAAAGGGGTACTTTAAAACCAAGGCCACCGTTGCTTTTAAAGCATTTTTTTCTTTAGAGTCATCTTGATGGCTTACACTGAACAGATGAAAAACACCCCCTGAACTCAAGGGTCTGGACTAGACTCTCGATAGGATAACTATACCAAACACTACCCCATCGAGGGGACGCGGGTTTCTTTTAAGTCCCCCAAAAAAGAATCACAACTGTTTACAAAGGCTTGTGCCAACAAGCGTTCTGCTTGCAGTGAAAAAAAGACCAATGTAATTCAATCACCAATCCGTTCAACAGCCCCAGACCCAAACAGTAACTGAAAAAATAGAATAAGGAGTATCCCATGCCTTTAATCATTAATACCAATGTTGGATCTATGAATGCACAGCGCTCACTGACTTTTAATACCAATTCGCTTCAAAAATCAATGGAGAAATTGGCTTCAGGATTCCGGATCAACAAGGCCGGTGATGACGCTGCAGGCCTTGCCCTGTCTGAAAACCTGAGGGCTCAAATCAGAGGATCTCAAAAAGCTCTGGACAACACCCAAGATGGCATTAATGTTTTAAACATATCCGATGGTGCCCTGCAAACCGTCACTGATAATCTGCAACGGATGCGAGAACTGGCAGTTCAAGCTGCTAACGATACGTATAGCGCCACACAACGAACTTCGATGCAAACCGAATACGATCAGCTTGCTTCCGGCATTACCCAAATTGCCAGTGCAGCGGAATTCAATGGCATTAACCTCTTGGATGGCACATCAACCCTGACGAACCTTCAAATTGGTGCCAATACCACTGTGGGTGTCGATACGTTCAACGTTTCAACGGTCTTTGCAGATTCAAGAGCCGCAGCACTGGGCGTGGGTGCTGGCTCCCTGGCCAACAATGCCAACGCACTTACAGCCATTACAGCATTGGATACCGCCATTAATACGGTTAATACAAGGCGAGGCATTATTGGTGCTTCCGTCAACCGGCTTGAAGCCACTGCTTCTAATTTGGCCATCAGTGTTGAAAACTTGTCGTCTTCTGAGTCCAGAATCCGGAACGTTGATGTGGCAATGGAGTCTGCCAATTTGTCAAAGTATCAGATCTTACAACAGGCCTCCCAGGCAATGCTTGCTCAGGCCAATCAGGCACCACAGTTAGCACTTCAGTTACTAAGAGGGTAAGTCAACGTTACCAATCAAAACGTTTTCTATCTTCTCAAGGCTTCGAGTACTCGAAGCCTTTTTTATTGTTTATTAATTCTTGCCAAGGTTTTTTGATTCAGTTATTGTTGCTATGTTTTTTAAGATTTACTTTTTTTAATTTTAATGCGCAACAAAACGCGAATACTTAAGTAAGGCACAAATTAAAACCAAACCAAAATCAAAAAATACGGCCTGCAATTGTTAGCCTCTCTGCAAAAAACGATTAACCTACTCAATTTGAATTGAAATAAACTGATCCAATGTGTAAATTTTAAAGTTGTCTTTTACAGCTGAAGGGGGTTTAAAGTGAAAATACCTGTACCCGGTGACTCTGTGGCTGGTGATAAAGTAAAAAAAGTAGGGATGCAGCAATCGGTTGAACCAAACGGCAATACTGTTATGCCAAAGCCAGGACAAGTCACTTATGGAAAGCAGAATAATCCTATGCACTCTCAACCGCCTGTTGCCACCCAATATGCAGGCGTTGTTGCCGGAAGCGATTATTTGCAGCGACAAGAAACATTTCGGTTGCAGGATGATGAAAACCAGACTGACGCGCTTGTTGCAATGCGTTCAGCACAGCTTTCGACGGTGCAGTCACTTATTGGAAAAGTAATGCATCTTTATCACGCGCTGGTTTTTCGGATTCAATTTTTTTATAAGACATTAAAATCGCTTTACCTGCGCAGCAAAAATTTCTGGTTTTATGTGTCTGAGTTTGACAAAGCCTATGAAGAAAAAAGGGCTCTTTTAAACAATCAGCAAAAACGGCGCTATTTTTAATGCTATTTTAAAGCGTAATTCTGAGAAAAACATCACAAAACCAGTGGCTTACTTTTATACTCAGCAATTGCTGAGCGCTATTCGTTTTAAAGAAAAAAACATCTTATTGCTTGTTGATTACCCCCCTAAAATTAAAGCCGCAAATAAAGGTTATGTTATTGTGAAGCTCTCTCATATTGTTTTACTCCCACTGGCAGTTCTAGCGCGTGGTGGTGCAAATAATGCAACTTATGTCCCAACACCAAGTCAAACTGCAACAGCAACTGATTCTTTTAAAAGCAGATTCCCAACAGCAGTTAACGAAACCCAAGCGCCCACTGCCTTCTTGGAGCCTGATGTTTCAACACCAGCACCTGTTAAAGCTCCAGCAACTTTCTCTCCGACAGTTAATAATGACCAAGTCCCTACTAAGTCATCAACCACAGGCAATCCACTGATTAGTTGCTTTATGTCGGCTTTTAAACCTTGTGCTGAAGAAACGCCTGCCAGTTATTATGGTGCGCAAAATGGTTGTGTTACAGCTTACAAGGATTGTGTCCAAGAATCCCCCAATCCGCCAGATTATGGATCCAGGGGACCTTTTTTGTTTTGTCTGGATGAGATTGGTCGACTTTGCGATAAATATTTCCCAGGCAGAACGATAAATCACGCTTGCTCTGCTTATACACCCAACGAATCAATTAATCAGGCTTGTCAAAACCCTTATCTGTAAAAAGAACAGACAATGGCGTCTACTTTTAAAAGAAAATAAAAAGGTTTTGATTTTCTCCACGGGATAATATTAATGCTCCTTTTTTAATCTTCATTTCTGCCTTCTGTTAAAGCCTGATGTTTTAATGCCTAATACTCTAAATTTTCTTTCCC
>JBCDLA010000015.1:0-38302 GCA_038745945.1 Cyanobacteria bacterium P01_H01_bin.74
GCCCTCCCGCTTACGCGGCGAGGGGTTGTTAGGGGAGAGGGAGTGCTCTCTCTCCCCTAACGAAGCAAAAAAAGTGTATTTAAGAAAAGATCTTACCTTCCCGCAAAAGGCCCGAGAGAAAGTCTTTAATCACCAAGGGGTCGTTAGGGGAAAGGGCATAGCTTTCCCCTGACAAGGTAAAGGAAGAAAATATGTTTTAAGAAAAGATCTTGCCTTGACGCAAAGAATCCGAAAGGAAAAAAATTTTTCTGCCAGTGTAAAGTACACGTAGCAATTTCGGCTACCCTGAGAGAACTGAACCGTTAAAGCATTAGGATTTCAGGTTTAAAAGAAAAGTACTTCATCCAAGAGTAAAAAATGATACGCCCTTTAAGAGGCCACCTGCAGCGTAAAACTGAACGTGGACCCTTGATTCACTTTACTGTTCACCCAGATTTCCCCTTCGTGCAGCTGAACAATGTGCTTGACAATTGAAAGCCCCAGACCGGTTCCGCCCATTTCGCGTGAGCGGGCCTTATCGACCCGGTAAAACCGTTCAAATAGCCTTGAAAAATACTTGCTCTCAATGCCAATCCCATTGTCAATGACATCAACCTGGATCATTTTTTTGACTTTCGGCTGATTCGATTGCTTTTGCGGTTTGCTGCTTTTGCTGACAGCTTGCTCAATCACCCGGGCTTTCAAGGTCACCTGTCCTTTTTTGGGTGTATATTTAATGGCATTGTCAATCAAGTTGGTGATGACCTGCTGCAAGCTGCTGTTGTCAGCCATGACCATCGGCAACGGGTCTTCAAAATGAAAGCGAAGGGCAATTTCTTTTTCCTTGGCTTTTTCCTGGGCCAGTTCTTTAATCTGGCTTTCCACCAGGTCAACAAGCGAGGAAGGGCTGAGTATCGGAATGTAATCGGGGGATTCCAGTTTTGAGAGATCCAGGAGATCACTGACCAGGTGGGTTAAGCGTATGGCGTGCCGATGAATCACTTTAACAAAATCATGCCGAACCGCATCATCATCCAGTGCCCCTTCCAAGAGGGTTTCTGCATAGCCTTCAATAGCGCTTAACGGTGTTCTTAACTCATGAGAGACGTTGGCCACAAAATCGCGCCGCATTTTTTCAGTCACCCGAATCACCGTTACATCATGAAAAATAATTATGCATGCATCGGCTCTTTTGCCAGCAGCCTGATCGGTAGCAGTTTCTGTATGCTTGGGCAATGAGAGGGGAATAAAACGGACTTCTAGGTACAGTTTTTTAATGGCAGGTTTTTCCAGTTTTAAACTGATTTCTTTCTCAAAAAATTCTCCCGTTGACAAGGCCATGTCTAACAGCACCGGAAAATCGTCTTGGACAATGCATTGGGCCGCATGTTTACCTAAAACAGCACTGTTAAGTTTAAGCAGTTCTTTTAAGGCCTGATTGAACTCAACCACAATGCCAGCGCTGTCGCAAACGAGAATGCCATCCTGAAACTGGCGTAACAGAGTCATCAGCATGGGCTGATCCTGAAATAAGGGGGTCATGCTGTTTAAAGTCTCGTGCTGTGGCATTTAGAAATTCCTTTATTCAGCCATTGAATCTTCTTCGTTGGAATGATCTTCGTTTGCATCTTTTTCGTTGGCGGACACTTCACTGAAAGATAGCGAGGCGTCTGGATTTTTAGCAAACTCATCTTTAAAGTAAAAGCAGTAGCCAGTGCCTCGAATGGTTTGTATCATCTCTTTGAGTTCACCCAATTTTACGCGCAACCGCCGGACCTGGGTATCAACGGTTCGGTCTAGAATTTCGGTAACGTCATGGTTTTGCCAGGCATATTGAATTAAGCGTTCGCGCGTTTGCACCCGGTTGGGGTGAGATGCCAGAAAGTACAAGATTTTATACTCTGTGGCATTTAAAGCAACCAGTTCATTGTTTATCATCACTGAGTGCTCATCCGGGAAGATGCTTAAGGCGCCAAAGTGAAGGCTGGGACCGTCAATAATGCTGTTTTGCTGGGCTTGTTTGAATGTGCTTCGTGCAATGAGGGCTTTGACCCTTAAAACCAGCTCTTTGGGGCTGAACGGTTTAATGACATAGTCTTCCACCCCGCATTCAAAGCCAGTGATCCGGTTGTATTCTGAAGACCGGGCTGTCAGCATAATAATGGGGATGAACTTGGTGCTGGCGCTGCTTTTTAAATCTTTGCAGATGTCGTACCCAGAGCGGTCGGGCAGCATTAAATCCAGAATAATAAGATCCGGCAGCTTTTCCAAAATGGCAGCCTGGACATCGGCCCCACTGTGAACCCCTGCTACCGAATAACCGGCTTTTTCTAAGTTGTACTGAACCAAATTAACCAGATCTTTTTCATCATCAACCACCAACACGTGATGATCTGATTTTTGACTCACAATACCATCCTTTTTTTCACCCAACAAAACCCTTTGATAATACGTGGAGAATTTGGGAGAATCAAGGTTTATAATTTTTTCAAGCGGCGAATGCACATTAAAATGCCTTCAGATTGAAAGACAGGCCCACTTTGTTTAGAATATTTGTCTAGAATAACAGTTGAATGAATTTTAAGATGGTAGCGTGGTTTAATACCTTGCCGCCTTTTGGGTCGGATTGATAGGATTACTTTTTCATACGATGCTGCGTTCTCTAATGATAGTTTTGGTTCTCATCACCATTGTACTGACCGGCTACATCTATGCAGTGACCAGAAACCTGCCCAATGTTGAAATTGTTTTACAGGAAGGGATTAATCCCACCAAGTGGACACAAGTTCTGGCTGCCAATGGCACCCCCATTATGTCTTTTGGCAAATACCACCACCAGAGTGTTTCTTTAAAGTCGGTCTCCCCTTATTTTATTGATGCTTTAATTGCCACCGAAGATCGCCGGTTTTACACGCATGCTGGCGTGGATCCGATTGGGATTGCCCGTGCGATCTTTCGAGGCATTGTCCAGAAAAAGATCAGTCAAGGCGGCAGCACCATTACCCAGCAGCTTGCCCGCAATGTTTTTTTAAACAGTGAGCGCACCCTGTCTCGTAAGATTAGAGAAGCCGTTCTGGCCATAAAAATTGAACAAAAACTAACCAAAGATCAAATTTTAGAGCTTTATATTAACAACACCTATTTTGGTGAAGGCGCATACGGGATTAAGGCGGCCAGTGAGGTTTATTTTGGCAAGTCCCCAGCAACCTTAAACATCTCAGAAGCGGCATTGCTGGCTGGCTTACCCCAAGCCCCGTCAGGCTACAGCCCTTACCAAAACCCAGAAGGTGCCAAAAGTCGCCGAAATGAAGTGCTCCAGAACCTGGTTGAAGTCGGAAAAATAACCCCCGCCCAGCGTGATCGGTTTCAGAACCAGCGACTTCATCTTAGCAGAACCAGCCGTAAACTGGCCTCTGCAGACAAGTACCCCTTTTTTAACCGCTACATTCTCTCAGAAGTGATGAAACGTTTTAACCTGGATGAACAATCGTTTTGGCAAAGTGGTTTAAAAGTTTATACTACGCTGGATACTCGGGCGCAAAAACTGGCTGAGCATTCGGTCACCCGGTATTTGCAGCAGTATGGACGTAACAAACCCAAAGAGCAGGCTGCCCTGGTGACGCTCGATGCCAAAACAGGGGAAGTTTTGGCTTACGTTGGCGGAAAAAATTTTGCAAAAAGCCAATACGACCGTGTGAGCCAGGCCATTCGGTCGCCGGGGTCTTTGTTTAAAGTGTTTACCTACACCACAGCCATTGACAGCGGCTATGAACCCACCCGTGTTTATCTGGATGAACCCTTTTCAAATGGCAGTTGGACCCCCCAGAATTACGACAAAAGCCACCACGGCCACATGACACTGGCCCGGGCTTTAATTACATCAAACAATATTGTTGCCGTTAAACTGATGGCAGAACTGGGGGCAGACAGTGTTATTGCAACTGCAGAGCAAATGGGAATTCATACTGAAATGAAGCCCTACCTGGGCTTAACCTTGGGTGGCTCTGGGGTCAGGCTGCTTGAAATTACATCAGCGTTTGGGGTTTTGGCCAATCAAGGGGTACGGGTTTCGCCTCATGGCATTGCCAGAATTCTGGATGAAGCCGGCAATGAAATTTACAGGGAACGCCCGTCCAAAGCAAATATTTTAAATCGCAGCACCGTTGATACCATGGTTCGGCTGATGCAAGGGGTGATTGCCTACGGAACGGGTCGGGCTGCAAATATTACCCGGCCAGCAGCAGGAAAAACCGGAACCAGCGATGATTACCACGATGCCTGGTTCGTTGGGTTTACACCCAGTGTGGTGACTGGCGTCTGGGTTGGAAATGATGATAACTCGACAATGCGGGGCATGACTGGCGGTGGATTGCCTGCTGCCATGTGGAAAGGCTATATGTCAAAATTAATGGCAAGCAAGCCTCCTGAGGATTTTGATCTGGCCTACAGCAAGCCAATCAACCCAGATGATTTTTTTCATTACAACCTTCAAAACTGGGAAGAGCCGGCCTCATCGGGGCAGACCAATGTACTGCTGGATGAAGATGGCAATGACGCCAGTAATGAATACAGTGATGGCAGTGATTACCCAGGCGGCAGGTCCGGGCAAGAACGAGCGGCTTTAGAACTTGAAGCCGACTATGATGATCCGGTTCTCAGGCCCATAAACGTTCCAGCCAAAACACCCGATGTAAACACACCGGCAACCCCATTGCAAAGCCTGCGTCAAACCCCAGAGTTCAGACGAAAATCACCCACAAGAAAACCAGGATTGCCCCAGCTGCCCAGCAGGCCAGCCTTACCAGCCAACCCAGTAGGGCCTTTAGCCGCTCAAGAAAGAACGGCGCGAGAAAGCCAAACGCCTATGACTGGTCCTATACCGGGATATAACAACTAACTGGTATTACTGGCTATTGATTGCGTATGCTACCGGTTTATGATGCATTGCGTGTGCTTTTAGATAGCATACCGATCAGTTTTGTACTGGTGAAGGTGGTTTTGAACGTACTGAATGGTTTCTTGAAGCCCGTCTTTCAACGAGAACTGAGGCGACCAGCCAGTTAAAGCCTTGGCAAGCGTTGCATCGGCAAGCAGCAAATCCACCTCGCTTTTTTCGGGCCGAACGCGTTCTTGTTTCACAGAAAGCGGCATTTCATCTGACTGGCAGAGTTCTAAAATCATTGCCAGGGTTTCTGCCATGCTATAGGCAACCCCAGTCCCAATGTTGATGACCTTGCCGTTGGTATCGTCAGCCGCCGCAATGGCAGTAAAGCCGGAGACCGTGTCTTTGACATAGTTAAAATCTCGTTTTGGCGCCAGGTTGCCCAGTTGAAGGGACTGCTGGGAATCTGGATAGCCTAAGACCTGGGAAATCATGGTCGGGATGACGGCCCGCGCCGATTGCCTGGGACCAAAGGTGTTAAACGGCCTGATAATAGAAACGGGCAGATCAAAGGCATTAAAGTAGCTTTCGGCCAGTTTGTCGGCAGCTATTTTTGTTGCAGAATACGGAGACTGGCCCTGCAGCGGGTGGTTTTCATCAATGGGGGTATATAAGGCTGTTCCATAGGTTTCGCTGGTTGAGGTGTGCACGAGTTTTTCAACCGCATGGGTTCTGCAAGCTTCCAGAACATTTAAGGTGCCTTGAATGTTAACATTCACATAGTGCTGGGGGGCCACATAAGAGTACGGAATCCCAATTAATGCCGCCAAATGAAAAACCACAGAACAGCCTTGAACAGCCTGATGAACAAAATAGGGATCAGCAATATCCCCTGAGACAATTTCAATGGCATTTAGGGTTTCTTTGGGCAAATGCTCAAGGTTGCCCCAATCATTTCGGGCATTGTATTTAACCAGGGCCTTGACCTCAGCACCCAGTTCAAGGAGGTGTTCAACCAGGTGGCTGCCAATAAAGCCACCGGCCCCGGTTACCAGTACCTTTTTTTTGTTTAATTTTATTTTTGAGTTATTGGGTTCTTGGGTTTTATGCTTTTGAGTTGTGTGATTCGTTGTTTGCATGATTCCCTGCTCTGGGTTGCCAAAAAAAAAACCTTCATGTTGGTAAACATGAAGGTATTATTGTGTATTGCGAAATTTTCAAATCAAATCTTTTGGAGAAGGTTTCAAAGTTGAATAAAAAAACTTTTGAATGTGATTGTGTATACATCGTAGCAATTTTTACAGATAGAGTTAATTAAGCAATGGTGTAATTTTTTCGTAATACCATTGGCTAGTTGACACAAATAAAAACATTTATTAACTGCACATTAAAATCTCAAGGGCCAGGCGGCCATCCAGTTTGCCGGATTTCACCTGATGCTCTTGCTCAACCAGGGCAGCGCGCATTTTAAAAAGCCTGGGCAACGTAATGCGCTGGCCCAGTGCCACATCTTTTTTGACTTTGTATGGGTGCTTTTTTAACCGCTTGGCGGATTCATCCGCTGAAATACCACGCTCATGCCAGTAGGTCACCTGAAACAGATGAAGCAGCCAGGCTTGAGACATGGCCAGCAACTGAACCGGGTGCATGGTCAGCAACAATTCATTTAAAGCCGCAATATTTTCAGCTCTTTTTTGTTGTAAGCCCCACTGGGTCAGCATTGTAAAAAAATTATCGTAACCGCCAACAAACTGTTCAACCGTGCTGGCCGTTATTTTTTGATTGCCCTCATAAATCGATAACTTCTTCAGTTCATTCAAAATCTGATGGGTCGCGACCCCGTAACGTTCTACCAGCAGAGAAACGGCTTTAGGTTCCACAGCAATGGCTTCTTCCTGGCATATTTTCAGAACACGTTCTAAGGCTTCGCTGGTCTGCCAAAAATTAAGCGTATTAAAAATCTGGACATTGTGTTGTGCGTCAACCTGCTTAAAGAGCCATTTGCCGAATTTGACCGTTTTATTGATTTTACTTTCCACGAAAACAAGACATTTGCTGTCATCCACATGCACAATGCTGTCCATGAGTTGATCCAGTTGCTTTTGTTCGCTTTGACCGGCTGCTGCTTTGTTTAGATAAGGAAAGTGGTGAATCTCAATTAAAGTGGTGCTTGCCAGACTTAAGTAAACCCCGTTGATGGCTTCAAGGGCATCCTGAACCGAGGGTGACTGGAGCACTTTATGCCCCAGGTTTGCCCCCAAGTTGCCAAGTGCAGGATTCAAGGTTGCGTGGCGAAGTTTTTTTAATGCCCGCTGCAATAAAAATGAATCATCACCGCAGTAGAGATGGACTGGCATAAGATTATTTCACCGTTTTACCCAAACGTATTGCCTGACAACTGGCTGTAAAGCCTCACGTAATTTTTGGCACATGCATCCCAACTGTTGTCTTCCTTCATGGCACGGCGAACCAGTGATGCCCATGTGGCTTTGTTTTCAAACAACTGCAGTGCTTCTGCCAATGTTTCGATCATTTTTTCTTCGGTGTAGTCGCTAAATTTAAACCCTGTCCCCTGATGGGGTTGAGAGCGAACGTCCACAACTGTATCAACCAGGCCACCAACCCCACGGACAATCGGAACCGCCCCATAGCGGAGGGCCAACATCTGACCGAGCCCACACGGCTCAAAGGCACTGGGCATAATGTAGATATCCGATGCGGCATATACATTTTCTGCCAGTACGTCATTATAGTTGGCCACATAGGTCACATTGTCTGCGGTATGGCTTAACTGACTTAATGCGGCCTCGATTAATGGCTCACCAGAACCCAGCAAAACAAACTGAACAGGACTGCCTGCTGCCAAAAAGTGTTTGATTGCAGGAATTAAGATATCCAGTCCTTTTTGGGCGATGGTCTTGCCCACAAAACTGACCAATGCTGTATTGGCCTCAACCGGCAAACCCATTGAGGCTTGTAACTGGCTTTTACAGCGGGCTTTACCCGTTTCTGCGCTGTCAACCCCGTAATTGCAAGCAAGGGCTGAAACGGTTTCCGGGTTGTGTGCGGTGGTATCAAAGCCGTTTAAAATGCCGGATACTTTTTGGCTGCATTGACGGATGACATCATCCATCCCGGCCCCAAATTCAGGCATTTGAATTTCTTTAGCATAAGTGGGTGAAACAGTGGTAATGGCATCTGTTTTGAGGATGCCTTCTCGCAACCAGTTAATGTCTTCGTAAACGCCCTGATAATGCAAGTTATGAATGGTCAGCACCGAGCTTGTTCTTGAAAAATATTGATCAAAAGCGCGAATTTCAGACAAGGTGGTTGAAACTGAGGCTGTGTGCCAGTCGTGAATATGCAGAATGTCTGGCCGGTAGTGCACACGTCGCAACAATTCAAAAACAGCCTGGCTGAAAACCAGAAACCCTTCCATCTCCCACTCAGGCTTGCCGTAGGGGTAAACCTCCTGGCGGCAGCCAAACAGTTCCTCATTATCAACAAAAGTAACCGGGACATTACTTTCAGGCAGAACGCCTTGCCAGATTTTAACGGGATAGCTCTTTCCGTAAAACTGAACATCAAGCATCAGGTGTGTTTCAGTCAGCTGGTGTGCATCTTTGTCAATCAGACCGTACAAAGGCGTTATAACCGTACATTCATAGCCCAGGTTTTCAACAGCGCGGGGCAGATTCCCAAGAACATCGCCCAATCCGCCAGCAACAGAAAAAGGGGCAACTTCAGCGGAACAGAAAACAATTTTCATTATAAAATAAAAGGTCCTGGTTTTTGTTTAAAATGATGCATGCAACAGCCCGCCTCCCATCTTCAATCCCGATCCATTAAGTGCCTGAATCCAGCATGACAGAGACTTTGCGAATGCCAGCCTTTTGGGCCGAATCCATGGCAAGTGTCAACACACTGTGACTGGCATCAGGGCTGGACTTAATGGCGACACCGTCAGGAAAATCCCGTTTCAGGGCATTTAGCTTCGCACTTAGCTCAATGGCTGAAACACGCTGGTTATTAACCTGATACCCCCCAGACTTTGATATTTTAATTGTGATCAACTTGGGTTCTGTTGATTTTTCAGTGGCCGGGGCATCAGACGGCACGGCAAGCTTTAGCCCCGTGGTGTCCAGCATTGGGGCAACCACCATCATAATAATCAGCAAAACCAGAAAAATATCGGTTAACGGGGTAATATTAATCTCATTGAACAGTTGTTTTTTTTTGCCACTTTGCATGAGTCCGTGATCCTGTTGATAG
The DNA here is from genome assembly GCA_038745945.1 of Cyanobacteria bacterium P01_H01_bin.74. GTDB lineage: Bacteria > Cyanobacteriota > Vampirovibrionia > Vampirovibrionales > Vampirovibrionaceae > JBCDLA01. The sequence goes on from JBCDLA010000015.1 coordinate 9,134, forward strand.
AAAGCATTGTGTTAAGCGACTGGTATTGTTTGGCCTATGATCTAAGAAAAACAAGCGATTTAAGGCCAGACCAAAAAATAAAAAACATTAAAAAGCATTAAAAATTAAAAAGCATTACGATGCAGACTGGTTGTTTTCTTTTAAAGCTTCCTGACGTTGCTGGCTTAGAGGTTCACCTGAAATAATCACACTGGTGTAACCGGCCTCGCGGGCCGCAGAAAAGACGGCAATCACTTCGCCGCTTTTTGTTTTTTGATCGGCACGCACAATCAGCTTTTTACTCACAATAGAAGCACCTGCACCGCTTGCTTCAGGATTTCCCGAAGGGCCATCGCCTGGGGTAACAGCCGCAGCAGTCCCTTCTTTCAGACCGGTTGTGGCTTCTAGTTCTGCTTGCTCTTTGCGAAGGGCATCGGGCAACTGGGATTTTTGCTCAACTGGCTTGCCCTGAACGTAGTATTTGCCATCAGCGGTCAGCTCAAGTGTGACCTTGTTCGGCTCAACCGATGATCCACTTTCAATGGTGGGTGGCTTAATGTCACTTCGGCCCTGGTCAACCATTGGGGCAACCACCATCATAATAATCAGTAAGACCAGAAAAATATCGGTTAACGGGGTAATGTTAATCTCATTGAACAGTTGTTTCTTTTTGCCGGTTTGCATATCAGTAATGTCTCAGTATCAACTTGTTTCAGATTTAGAAGGCCGTCAATTTTAGTGAGCAGATGCTGCAACGGGTTTGGCGTTTAATTTTTGATCAGAGAAACTTAAAAACAGTAATTTCAGCAACTGGAAATCATCTTCGTAGCGGCTGACAACATCCTGGAAGAAATTATTCAGCGCAACAGCCAGAATTGCAATCCCCAGACCAAATGCCGTTGCAATCAATGCTGAGCCAATGCCAAACATAATTTCTTGTGAGTTGGCCTGACTGCCAGCTTGGGACATATCACCAAACGTCAGCAAGATGCGGATAACCGTACCAAACAAGCCGAGGTAGGGGGCAATGGTGGCAATGGTACCCAGGACAGACAGATTTTTCTCAAGTTTTCGGCTGGCCAGTGCTGCCGTAATATCGTACGAGCGCTCAAAGCTTTCGGGTTGTTCTGCCAGAACCCGGATGCCCTCTTCAGAAATTTCACCGATGATGCCGCCCAACTGCCCGCTTAAAAGCTGGGCATTTTCCAGGCTGCCACGTTGCAGTTCACGTTGCAATCTGTGAATAAACTGAACCACGTCCCGGCGGTTTTTGTCGTAAAAGAACTTTCTTTCAATGAAGACCGCAACAATAATAATGGAGCAAACAACAATTGGAAGCAGTACAGGCCAGTCATTAATGATTGCAAACCAGAGTAATTCCATATGAACAGGGCTCCTATAACTGATAAAAAGAATATGAAAATTCAGAGAGTGCGTTAAACAAGGCTGAATTCTGTAAAGCTAATATTTTATTATTACACAAGCGCAAGAATGTTGGTATAGCCAGTCCGTCCTGACATCCATAGTAAAGCATTGTGTAAAGATCGAGCGACTTACGGGCTGCTCAGTACATTGTAGTCAAACGTAAATTCAACGGGCAGAACAGGTTCAACAATTTCAGCGGGTAGGGGCTTAAATGGGGAGGCGGCCTTTACGGCGTTTAATGCCGCAGCATCTGCCGTTTTCTCCCCGGAACTTTTTTTGATATCAACACGCAATACGGTTCCTTCTCGAGAGAGATAAAACAGTACCATAACCTGACGGCTTCTGCTATCACGCGGCGGCACCCAGTTTTGCTTGATCTTTTTTTCAATATTGTGCATCACAGCACCAATAATTTTCTCCTGAGCCACGGCCACACCGGGTTCTTTGTTTTTACCCGTTTCAGGGTTCAATTGGTTTTGGGCTTGCAAAATTTGGTCTTGTGGCGGTGTTTTTTCTTTTGAACTGGTTTTTGAGGGCATTTTAGCCATCTGCTGCTTTTGCTTGAGAGGGGTACTGTTTTTTTCAGGGCGGTCAGGGGAAGCTGGGTTATTGGGTTGCGTGGGTTTTGTTTGCGCTGAAACAGGCTTTTGCATCAGTGCATTATTTTTTAAAGGCTTGTCACTGCTTTTTGGTTGAATAGCCTCATCAGCCTGGGGGGGGGACTTTTGTGGGGTGATTTTCTTCAAGGTTGCTTGCTTCAGATCGGCATCTTCCGGGTTTACAGGCATGTTTTTCTGACGCTTTCCGCCTGCAAGCTGGTTAAACTTGCCTTTTCGGCGGGTATTTTTTGGGCTCTCTTTTACGGCGTTGTCCTGAACCAGAACAAATTCGATGGGTTGTTTTTTTGTGAAAGGGGGGGGGAAGAAAAATTCCCACAGGTTGAAATGGAAGAGCCAGCTTATTAAAATCCCTAAAACAATCAAGCTCAAAGCAACTGCAACTGGCAGCAACAGGTGCATCAAAACAGAAAAAACCATACTCAGCTTTAAAGACAGTGTTTTAACAGCGCTGTCTTTTCCTGTGCCTGAGATGGATGGGGTCTTACGCTGACACAGTGCGTTTAATAGTGGTTTTAGCGTTAGCAGCTTTTTTTTTGCGGTCATGCACGTAATAGTAAAAAAAGCATAGGCAACCGTACAGCCAAATCAAAACAAAATACACAACAAAAAATTTAGCTTAATAAAAATCCGTTAATCCCGGTCAATGCCTGTAAACCATACAGGGTCACTATCACTCACGGGTGAAGAACAACCCGCACTGGTACACGTTGGATTGTCACAGTTGTCACGGGTTGATATTCGGCCGTCATAATAGATGAAAAACCCAACGGTCTTGCTGGGACCATCTACACTAGACCCACTGTATGTTGCGTCAACATCGTACAAAACCTGAATGGCGTTGTTATTGGCAGTTCCGTTAAACGAGTATGACTCCAGCATCAGACGACTGCCATCGTGCAATGTTAAACAAGGCCGGGTTGAAGAACACGTTAACTCAGAATCCGTAAATTGATACCCTTCCATTTGGGTTACACCCCCAGTATCGACGTTAACGTAATTTAACTGCGGCATGAGATCAACAGCCCTAAAATTCTCATCAACCAGTCCATTGGTTTTTGCTGTGAGGTAAGCAAAACTCAGGGATTTAATAACGCTGTTTGCTTGTGCGCTTTGATCGTTGGACGTACGGGTGAAAAACAAGGTGGGAACCGTAAGTGCCCCAAAGAGCCCCAGTAAGCCTAATACAATTAGTAGTTCTGTCAAACTAAAGCCTTGACGAAAACGACTCAGGCAACCTGTACGTTTTTTTTGCAGCATTTTATGACTTTGCGGATTTATTATGGGTTCATCCTTTAATTGCCATAAAACTGATACGGCTGTGGCTGTTGGGATGAAAACCCAGGCTGCTGACTGGGTTGTGGCTGTGGCTGGATATTTGAGAAATTTCCTGTAGAAGGTGCTGCGGGAGACACGGTGACTGGCTGGTCAAGCACAAGCGATAGTGGCTGACCCGCTTCAATAATTGCCGGTTTCCCTTTTTGCCAAGCTGTTGTTATAGCACCAAGACCAGCACCCACTGCCGTACCATAAATGGCGCCCCGTCCAACGCTTCCACCAGAAAGAGGACCCAATGCTGTGCCCAGAACGGCACCCGCACCCGCACCGACACCCGTTTTGACAGCAGCCCCTTTCAGACGGCCGCCACTGGTTCCGCCTTTTAAAATGCCTGTCCCGTCTTCAGTCTGAATTCGCGCGGAAAGGGGAATTCGCTGACCTGTCGGCATAATGGCTGTTGTAAAGCGAATATCAAGTTGCCCGTTTCTTCCGGCCCGACCGGAAGACTGGCTCATAACTACTTGGCCTTCAACCTGGCTGCCCGAAGGCAATACAACGCCGCCACCGCTGACAAGGGGTGATGACAGCGTTGCCATAAACCGGTCACCCACCCGGGCATACTCACTGGACACAGGGTTGCTGACCGTTGCGTTAACAACAGAGCCCGCTGGTGCTGTCATGACGTAGCCACGCAGTTGATTGGGTGAATTATAAGAATTGGTTGCTGGAGGGGCATTGTAGGGTTGTTGCACCGGGGCTGCCGAATAACTGCCGTATCCCCCTGAATAATCGGTATTTGTCTGGGGTTGAGATTGTGTTTGATTTTGATAGACGGTATTGTCTTGCAGCGGCGGGAATGCCTGGCTGATTTGAACAGGGTTTGCAAGTGTCTGATTAGCAAGCGCAAGCAGCAGAATTGCTGAAAGTAGTGTCATGGAATGCCTGCGGGCAATAAATTTGATTTTTACCACAGTGATTGTCTCCTTTAATTAAGATTAAAAGACCCGAAAGCATAAACGTTGTTCCCATTATACACGTGAATTTGAAATAACCCTAAGCGCGGCTCCCTCAGATACAGGGTATTTCAAAAGCTGGTTTTATTTTTTTGAGGAAAGTCTGGGATAATAAGAATGATTTATTGTGCAATGAATCTATTTGTTCTGCATACAAAACTTTTTTCTATGAAAGGCAATACTCAAACATAATGCCTCTTAACAGCGAAAAAACCCTTTTAAGCAGTTTTGAAATTCTGACCCACAAAATTAACGGCTTGCCTTTGTGGGTCAAACAGGTGATTTACGCTGAGTTGAAAATTGACTTGGAAACCTTGCTCTCAAAGACCACCCTTGAAAAATTCACGCCGGAGCATACGTTGCAAAGCTGGACACCTGAACTGACCCGCTCTGGCCTTAAAGAAATTGAACAACCCTCTGGCACGCACCCCAGTGCATTAACCAAGCTTTTGAAATTAACCCAACATCAAAAAAATATTCTCACCATTACATTAACCAACAACTGGACCCTGGAGCAGACCAGTAAAGTCCTCAGCCACGCCATTCATCATGAGATGATTGCCCCGCCAAAATCAATGGTCATTACGGGTACCATTGATTATTTGTCAGGCAGCACCCGGCTGGGTGAATACCTTGTACAAATTAACCGGCTTAATCCAGAACAATTGAATCAGGCTTTGCAGACTCAAAAAACCATTGAAGAAGCCATGGGAGAAAGAACCGGCATTGCTGAAATCCTAATTAATCTGGGGTACATTAAGAAAGAAGACAGTGAAGGCATTTTGTTTCTCAAGCAAGAAAGTAAAAAACTGTTTAGCTGGGAATAACGTTTAACTTGCAATAACAGTAAAGCGTAAAAAAAAACAGCGCTTTGCCTTAATGATCTGCTTCTACTATGATAGTCCGCATAACAATCATGCTTAAAGGGCCTTTGTAACGCAATGCACAATCACAGTAGCGCCGTATCTGCACAGGATCAAAAAGATACACCCATGCGCAATACTTTTTTCACCCCACGAACCCATTTTTGTGCAGACCTAAGCAAAGCCGATCTGTCAAAAACAGTTACTGTTAATGGCTGGGTTTCAGTAAACCGGGATTTGGGGGGCATTGTTTTCATCGAACTCCGTGATCGCTCCGGCATTATCCAGCTGGTTGCTGACCCCTCGCAAAACACGAGCGCGCACAACGCCCTGTCTCGCATTAAAGCTGAGTCCGTTATTTCTGTCACAGGTCCAGTGAGCCTGCGCCCTGAAAACACGCTAAACCCAAAGCTTGCAACGGGTGACATTGAGATTTACCCCAGCCAGGTTGAAATATTGAACGCTTCAAGCCCATTGCCCTTTCAGCTTGATGAAACGGCCGATCAGGTGGATGAATTTGTTCGCTTGAAATACCGTTACCTGGATCTGCGCCGCCCGAAACTGTTAAACAACTTTGTTCTGCGCCATCAGATTATTCAAAATATTCGGCAGACGCTGGATCAAAACAAATTTTTAGAAGTTGAAACCCCTATTCTAATCAAGACCACCCCTGAAGGGGCTAGAGATTACTTGGTGCCCAGCCGTGTGCACCCTGAAAAATGCTTTGCCCTGCCGCAATCGCCTCAAATCTTTAAACAGATTTTAATGCTCAGCGGCTTTGAGCGTTATTACCAGGTGGCCCGGTGTTTTCGCGATGAAGATCTGCGGGCAGATCGCCAGCCAGAATTTACCCAGCTCGATTTGGAACTGTCTTTTGTTTCTCAGGATGATATTTTGGCCCTGGTTGAAACGGTTATTGTGAATGCCTTTGCCGTTGCAGGCGTTACCGTCAGCAAACCATTTCAACGCTTGACTTGGCAGACCGCCATGAACTGTTATGGATCAGATAAGCCCGATTTAAGGGTTGATCTGGCTTTTACGGATTTAACGGATGTGTTTGCAAGCAGCGAGTTTGCTGCCTTTAAAAAACCGGTTGAAAATGGCGGGGTTGTGAAAGCACTTTGCATTAAAGGTGCTGCAAGCTACAGCAGAAAAGAGCTGGATGACTTGCAGATTATGGCAAAACAGTTTGGTGCCAAAGGTCTGGCCTATATTGTTTATGCAGAAGACGGACCCAAATCACCTATACTTAAATTTTTAAATGAAACAGAACAGCAAGCCATTGTTGAAAAAACCCAGGCCAAGACAGGTGATGTCGTTTTCTTTATGGCGGATACTTTTGTTAAAGCCTGTACTGTGCTGGGACGTTTCAGGCTGCACTTTGCCGAAAAACATAACCTGATTGACAAAAACCGGCATGAGATTCTCTGGGTCACCGATTTTCCGCTTTTTGAACGCACTGAAGGCGGGGGCTTGTCATCCAACCACCATCCGTTTACTTCACCCAACCCCGAAGACATTGAGTTGCTTGATTCAATGCCAGAGAACGTGCGTTCATTGGGGTATGATATTGTTTATAACGGGACTGAGATAGGGGGCGGCTCCATCCGGATTCATCAACCGGACTTGCAGGCAAAGATCTTTCAATTGCTGGGCCTCACAGCGCAGGAAACACAAGATAAATTTGGTTTTCTGATTAATGCATTTGGTTACGGTGCACCGCCGCATGGAGGCATTGCACTGGGCCTTGATCGCATTGTTGCATTGCTGACCCAGTCTGACAGTATTCGGGATGTGATTGCCTTTCCAAAAACCAATCAGGCCATTTGTGCCATGACCGAGGCCCCGGGGGCAGTTGCGCAGAACCAGATGGATGAATTGTCGATTCAGTGGAAGCCGCAAAAGAAACCAGAGGTACTTCAGTAAAATAGTTCCCAGTAAAGAGTGCTTCAGTAAAATATATTTGAGTAAAAAATTTCAATTTTAAAAAAAATTGCTAAAAGCCGAAAATTTTGTCAATACCGGTTTAATTTGCGGGTTTTATATAATCAACGACAAAATTTGACAGCCCGCTCGATTGACCAGAAGTCTGTAACAACTGAATAGACTATTTTTCATGAAGCAAAAAAATAGGTTGCATCCACCCAAAAAACATAAGCAGGTTGCACTGTTAACAACGGCAGTCTTGCTGCTGGGTCTTGTTTTCCCGGTCAAGTCAGCTCAAAAAGCTGAGGGACCTGTTGTTTTTTCTGCCTTTGAGCAAAGCAACCCAGACTATGGCGTGGGTTTAACCGGAAAGTCGCCAACACAATGCAGCGCCTTAAGCAATTTGCCAGCCAATGAGGCAGATAAAACACTGAAGCCGTCTTCGTTGCAGTCATTGTTGCAATCATTAAACGGATTGCCCATTGATTCATACAGCAGCAACGTTTCATCGCGATCAGGGGCCGTATTTTTAACCAGCCCACGGTTTAAGGAGACCAGTGATTTTCACATTCAGTCTAAGGGGGGTAATGCAAAACTAAAATTGAATGGCATCAGCAGATACTCCGTATGTCTGGCACGCGGCAACAATTTAGTTGCGATTGGTAATGCCAGTTATGGTTCTGTGTTCAGCTATGCGGGCAACGATTTTGTATCCCTTACTGATCAAATTACGAACACAGTCATTAATACAGGCGATGAAGATGATACCATCAGTATTGAGCTGGCCAAAAAAGTGGAGACCGGCCAGAAGAATCCGTTAAGTTCAAGGAGTACAAAGGCGAATACTTTGTATCGGGTTGTGCTTAGTGGCGGCCCAGGTGACGATTTGCTGGTTCTTCATCATGCCCCCCCTGGCAGCCAATGGCAAGTAACCGGTCAGTTTTCTTCTAATGGCGAGCAGTTTTATCAAATTGAAATAAGACATGCTGGTGCCTTAAAATCGCAAAGAATGGATATTGGGACATCCATTGAAAAAATAGAATTTTATGGCAAAACCTATATGGCTAAAGATTTCTTGACACAAGGTTTATCCAAAAACTGAGGGCTAGATTAAAACAGACGTTTAAAAATTATCTTGCTTGTCTTTGCGGGTTTATTGCTTTTTCTGCAGTTTGGCCATGTCAAACAAAAATTTTTGCATGAAATTATTAACATTGTGCAAACAATTTAAGATAAGAAATAAAATCTAAACTGTGTTTAAGATAAGATTCTTCATGATTTAGACAAGTTTCTTCATGGTTGTCTATAGACTTCCAGGTTTTTTGAGAGATGCACCCATTATTATGACAGCACCCGTTACTGTGCTTGAATTTCCTTTTGAAGAAAGGAGATTTAAAGCAAACTGGATGAAATACCTTGCCAATAAATTTCCTTTATTAACCCTTGATCAGGACTTTGCGTTATTAAAACGCTCTGGTCCCTTTGGGGTTTCAATTCACAAACAACTGCATATGGTTGGCTGGAATAGTGCTTGGGTTCAAGATTTGGAATACAGGCTCGTTGATAAATTGCAATGGATTGGGCCATCCTTGGGTTGGTCGTCCATGCGGTTTAAGTGGGTAGATTCTTTGAAAAATCACCAAGCCCATGAACAGCTGAAACAAAGTGGTTATCGCTGTTATACAGAACCCGCTGATTGCATTTTTTGGGCTGATATTAGTGGGGGTTGGCAAGCATATTTGTTAAAGCACAGTAAAAGCAGACGTAAGGATATTAAGCGGCAGTTAAAACGGGCTGAGAAAAACCAGTTAGAATATATAACATTTTCGGGAAAAAATGCTGTTCAAGACTTTTTTAACCTGTTTATCCCTGCCCACATTGATTACTGGAAAAGTAAGACAGGAAACTCATTTTTTGAAGATGAACGGGAGCAGCAGTTTTTCAAACGATGGATTACTGAGTTGTACCAAGAAAATAAGGTGATTTTATCTGGTTTAAAACTAAATACGGAGCTGGCACATCTGGCTGTAACCATCTGTAAAAGTAAAAATACACACCTGGGGCTATTGTCGATAACAACAGGCAAACAAAGCAAGCTTGCACCCGGTATTGTTGGCGCCTATTTGCAAATCCGGGTAGCCGCTGAAGCAAAGGCGACCTGGTTTAACATGGGGCCTGGTTACCACCTGTACAAACAACAGGCTGCAACCCATCAACAAACCTGTTATCAAACGATTGTTGTTAACCCTGCTTCTTTCAGGGGGCGGTTGTATGAAAAGTTTCTACTTCTGAAGAAAATGCGGTTCTTGTCATCAAAAAACCTTGACTGATGCATTTAGAACCAGTATTTAAAAAGAAAAAAGCACAATTGCCTCAGTAAAAGTGCAGAAGCAATTGTGCGATTATGAGGAGAGTTAACAATAATGTGCAAGTTAAAAAAATGAGCGTTTTGTTAATGAGCGTTTTATATTTATAGAGATATAGCGGGTATGAAAAAAACTATTCTCAAGAGGTCTACTAATTTTGATTCTGAAAGTGGTAAAACCTGTTTTTTAGGTTATGCCCTGTGAGCCACACTATAGTTATAGGCTGGATTACAAATTGCTTTAAAAACGGGGGTAAAGCCTTTCCAGTTGTCCTTTTTCGCTTTTCTCGCTAAAGATTGCGTGATCTCTAATTAAAGAAAACTGGCAAGACAGAAGAAAAAAGAGAATTATTGAGAAGAAATCAAATTAAAATGAGGATTAAAACCCAGTATCTATTTATCCAGTATCTATTTAAGGATGCTGCCCCGTATTTCCAAGAGCCTATGGAATAGCCCACTTGCGAAATAGCTAAATTGCTGAATTGGCTGATTGCCCTCTTGTTTGAAATCTGGTGGACAGCATTATCTCACTAACGGGCAAGTTCTTCCTGCGATAAATTCAACAATCCGTCCAGGGCAATGGTATTCAGTGTGGCTTTAGCCCGTAACAACGTTAAGTCTGCATTGGGCTGGGCAGACAATCCCTCTAAAACCTGTGCGTTCAATTCTTTAGCGGGCTCAGTAAGCATCTCCACGCTGACACAGGCCAACGAAAATGACTCGAGTAGGGTAGATACTTTGGGATCGTAGGCAATGCCAACCACCGGGATATTCAACAGCAACGCCAATACCACACTGTGAAAACGCATGCCAATCAGACCATCGCAAGTGGTTATGGTGCTTAAAACCTCAGCAGGGGGAACCAATCGAATACTATCTGCTGGGCAACACGATTGATATCTGTTTTGAAACTGCTCTAGGACCCCCATATCTTGCGGCTGAAAAGGCAAGAGGACAAGCTCAACCGTGTGGCTTTCTGTTAAGTATTGAACGGTCTTTGAAAGCCCTGCCAATGCCGAATCGGTCAAGGTGTCCCAAGGTCGAAGAGATACCCCCAGTTTGAAATTTTTGCTTGGATCGTTATTTTTTAGTGTTTTGGTTGAATGAGAGGTTTGTTTGCTCAGCAGGGGTGTTAAGTTCAGCAACCAGACTGGATCGGCAGAAACCTGGGGGGAAAGCCCGGACAATGTCTCTGTCAGCTGGGCACTTTTTTCATCCCGAACCAATACTGACTGACAGTTTAACAAACTGGAACGAAATACCATCTGGGATAGTTTTTTATTCAGAGGGCCAACCCCTTGCCCCCAGAAGCAAACCGGCACGTTTAAAAACCGAGCCAGATGAATCAGTGCTCCGTAGTAAAGCGGACTTTTCATGCTGGTCACATCCTGAAATAAACCGCCTCCCCCGCTAATCAGTAAATTCGCCTTTGACAACGCCCGGACAATTTCAATCACATCGGTTCTGGCAATGGCCATTACTCCGTAATGAATGCTGGTCTGGTGGGGCTGATTGGACAATACAATGCAGTGGATCTTGCGCTGTTTTAAATGCGTGAGCAAAACCCGCAAGATTAACTCATCACCCAGGTTATCAAACCCGTAATACCCGGATATAACAACTGTTGGATACAACGGGGCTTTGGATCTTTTTTTCTTTTTTCGCGGGGCAGCAGCGGGGAGCGGGGGTGTTTCGTTCATAAGGCAGGCAGGCGTTAATGAACGCGCAACGCTTTTTCTTCTTTTTCTCGGATTTCACGGCGGGCTTGTGCTTGTTCTGCCCGTCTTTCCTGAAGCGTTGTTTGTGGAAACCACGGGGGGATTTCTCCGGGCCTGCGGTTTGGGCCCAAGCGAACATAAACCAGATAACATGTTGCAACCTGACGCACTTGATTGGTGTTGGGGTTCTTGGCACTCACTTCCACTTGAACTTCCATTGAAGAGCGCCATGTTTTGGTGGGCAATGCTTTGACAACAACGGTTTCACCCAGAAAGGTGGGGGCTATAAAGCTCATGCGGTCAACGCGAACGCCAACAATGGGTTGCCCCAAAGCTTGTTTGCCAGCAACGGCCTGGCCCGCATCATCCATCAGTGACAGAATGATTCCCCCAAAGACATTGGACTGGGCATTGGCATCATTAAAACTCATCACACGAGACATGACATACGGGTCTTCATTGTCCTCAATGGGTACAATGGTCAGTTCTTTGGTTTCAGCAATCCGGTTGCTCTTGCGCAAATCAGCGGCTTGGCCCAGTTGCCTGTCGGCTTCAGTTTGCGGGGTGTAAATAGGGAATTCAATGCGTTCCCGACTTTTGGAACTCAGTGCCACAAAAACAAGATACGCTGTAGCCACCAGACGTTTTTTGCAGGTCAAAATATTTTCAGCGCAAACTGAAACCTCAATTTCAGCCGAAGTCCGCCAGACCTGGGTAACCTTGCTGTTTAAATGCAGCATTTCCCAGAGGTGTACGGTTTCATAAAAATTGGTCCGATCCAGAGAGGCGGTGACCACAATATTTTTTTCAGCTTTTCCCTGATTAAGATAAAACAAAGCGGCTTCACTGCCCAGAATATCGATAAGCTTTAAAACATGGCCCACCTGCATAAACCCGTTGCTGTCGATCAGCCAAGGGTAGGCCGGTGTTCGTAGAAACTGTCTTTGGGTTTCCGCTTGCTCGGTATCCAATGTGTCTCCTTCAACTGTCTGGTTCTGCAAATTGCATTCTTGAAAACTAAGCCTATCATAAATAACAGGTTGCATTATGGGTTTTTCAGCATGAGGTCGTGGTGTGTGAAATCTTGTTTTTTTCTAACGTTTTTTCTTCTAACGGTTTTTTCCCTCGTGGGTCTCGCCTTCAATAGGTTGGCTTTTTTAAAGAGTTAAAGATTCTTTACAAAATGACGACAATTTTAAACAGTTCCTGTGTTAATCACCCCATTTTGCCTAAACAAGCACCGTCTGAATAAAACGAATAACAGAGACAGCAATTAAAGGATGACAGCCAGTGAGTTTTAGTGAAGCGTTTAAAATTTTTCAGTTAAATATATTGCGGCAATCCGGTGTTGCCATCCGGCCCGAGCAAGTGGGATTAAAACGCGATCCCATTGCAGAATTGCAAGCACAAGGCATTAATCAGCCTTTTAATGCGGTGTTGGGCAATACCATTAACAACTTAACCCCGCCAGTTCCCCCTGTGCCGCCAACCGATCTAAATGACAGTCAAGCGCAGCAGCAATACCAGCAGGATGTTTTAACATACCAGAACAATTTTCAGATTTACCACCAGCGTGTGATCCAGACCATGATGCAGCAGTTCCAGCAAATGCAGCGCAGCATCGCAGAAGCGTCGCGTTCAGCGGGTACCTCGTCAGCAGAAGCTGGCGCAAGCGAATCATCAGCGGTTGGTGGCATTCTTTAAAATTTATAAAAAATAATTCGTTAGAAAGTCATTCATGTAATTGTTCTGTAAAACAAGCAGCAAAAGCAAAATTCTTTGAGAGGAGCCAGTCAGCTATGACTGATACGTTTAAGCCATCAAATAAGCAAACAAACAAGGCAACAAAGCAATTCAAAAATTATATCGGCAGACAATTGCCCTTTTCTAAGAAGCTGTTTAGCAGAACAATTCAACCTCCCAGTCTTTTGGGGTTGACCGTAGGCCTGGCTGTTTTTTTTGCGCCTCACATGGGTTTTGCTTTTGAAAAAGAAAGTGCGCATAGCCGTCTGTCAGCATTGGCAGACATTCAAAAAATTCAGCTGGATGAGCAGTACAACAATGGGTTTTCAGACCTGGCAACTGAGTTTCCCATTGAAGCCACCGAATACTTGAGAAAAGCCCTGGACAGAGAAGGTCTATCCATCAGTATTGATGAAAAAAATGAGCGTAAATACCAGCAAAACAGCAACTTGGTCGGGGTCTTGTCATTGCATTGTGCAACACGCAACTGCGGAAAAATAAGAACCGAGCTCAGAAATCAGCAGACTGGCCAAGTTGTGTGGCGCAATAACCAGAAATACAATCAGTTTCAGTGGTTTCAGAATACCAACTGGCCCAATGATGAAAAACTGGCGAGCCGTATCTTTGAAGCCCTGATGGATGATTATCAGGCCAGCAAGGAGGCTTTTACCAAAAGTCCCCGAATTAATATTCAGGTTGAGGAAAGTAACAGTTTATAAGTAATTACCAGTTTTTATAAAACCGATTTTTTAAAAACTGCTTAAAGCCAATTCAATACGCCTATTTAATGTGGCTATTTCTTCACGATACAAGTTTTACCTAAAATCTTAAAGCCTTATTTATAAGAGCTGTCTGTTTATCAACAAGCCTTAGGCTAATTTACAGTTTTGGTATTTTTTTTATCTGAAGATGATATTGCTTACTTTGAAATGAACAGGAAATTTTGCTCAAATTGTAGCACTCTTGCAGATACGAATTCAGTATGGATCTGTGAAAAGAGGTATTGAGTTATGTCGAATTTTTGCCGAACATAAGGATGACCAGCTGGTTGGTTTTTTCATAAAAAAACATATTTTCTTTTTATTTTGTCAGAACACTCATATTACTAAGTCCTTTGGACTCCTTCTATAGAGCTATTGCGCCTTCGTCTTTGAGTGAAAAAGGAAGAAAAAGTATTTTGAAAAGATTTCATGTTAAAGCATGAAAGCTGAAAGAAAATATAAGCTTTTATATAAAAAATGGATGGTCTTCAGGACATTGAGAAGTGAGCTTGTTGATTCAATTTGTAAAAAATTAATTAAATCTTGTCGTTTAAGTGATGGAAAACCCAATGGCACAATAAAGTGAAAAGGGCTTAATCTGTTAAAATAAAAATATATCATCATTATGACATCTGTATTGATAAGTCTATTATTTCAGTTTGGTTTATTTGAGACTTTTTTAATCCAGTGTCTAGCAGGGTTTTTTAACTGAAAAAGGCAGTTCATGCTTATTATTACCAACCAAAACGGCAGTGTGATCAAAGAATTAAAAGATCTAGACAATTTCTTATATGCTGACCTCAGTGGTTTAAAGCTGCCCAAAGCTGATCTCTCTGGCACGGTGATGTTTCAGGCAAATCTAACCGGGGTCAACCTGATTTCTGCCGATCTACGGTTAACCAATTTAATCAATACAACCTTAGACAATGCGGTTGTTAGTAATGCTACATTTAAAAGCTCAAAACTTGATAAAGCAAGCCTCAAAAATCTGGACGGTGATGGGGCAAACTTTTCAAATACATCCGCGGTTCATAGCGACTGGACTCGCGCCACATTGATAAAAGCAGATTTTTCAAAATCAGACTTAAACCACACGACCTTCTGTGATGTTAAAGCAGAGCGCGCAGAGTTTTATGAAGCAAAATTCACGCATGCAAATCTGTCTGGTACTGTTTTTCGTTTTAGCAGCATGTTAAGGCTGCGGGGACAATCTGCTCAATTTATCAATACCAATCTTGAACAAGTTGATTTTGAGGCAGCTCAATTAACCTGGGCCAATTTTAGCGAAGCCAATTTGACTGGGGCATTGATGCGGAATGTGAAATCAAACAATGCCAACTTTACCCGAGCAAATATGACCCAGGCCAATTTAAACCAGTCTGATTTCGACAATGCCAATTTATCCCATGCGACATTAGTACGCGCCAGTGCGTTTAAAACAAATTTCACCCATGCCAATCTCCGTGATGCCAACTTGGATAAAGCAAGTTTGAATGGATGTACCTTAAATTTAGCCCAATTGCAAGGCGCGATTTTAACGAATATAGACCTCAAGGCTGTTAATCTCAAAGGCGCACAATACAATGAAGACACTGTCTTTCCGCCAGATTTTGATCCTCAGGAGAACGGGCTGATTTACTCCAAACAACCCCCACAGTCAGAATTGGACCGAGTGTCCAATGTCAATGACACTCCAGCCGGTAAGAAAACAAAGCAAAGTTGGCGAAATGTTGTTAAGCGCATTCGTTGAGATTCTTTGCTAGGAGACTTGGCTTTTAGGGCATTAGGCGGCGTTCTGATGCAGAGACCGTAAATACTTCTACTTTTTGTGTAAAACCTTTTACCGACTTTAAACCCAAAGACTGGGTTTTTAACTTGTTTTCAACCAGCTCGGCAGTGCGGTTGCTGATGAGAACATTGTGATTTAATTTGCGAGTAAGTCCTTCTAACCGTGAGCCCAGGTTCACCGCTTTTCCCATTACGGTAAAGTTTTTTATCCGTTTTGATCCAAAGTTACCGACAAACATTTCACCAGAGCTAATGCCAATACATTGCTTCAGTTCAGGGTATCCCATTTCTCGCCATTGCACATTTAGGATCTGAATTTTTTCTTGCATCTCTATGGCGGCCTGACAGGCTTTTTCAGCATGGTTTTCAAGATCGGCAGGGGCGCCAAAAAATGCCATGATAGCATCACCCATATATTTATCGTAGGTGCCGCCATGCTTTAAGATAATTTCAATCATCCCCTCAAAAAACTGGTTTAACTGGTCAGCCATTTGCTCGACAGGGGCATTTTCAAAAATGGTTGTAAAGCCTTCAATGTCACAAAACAAGACGGTTAATTCTTTTTTGGTTCCTTTTAAAATGTCCATGGCCTTTACAGGGTTCTGAATTAATGTTTCCATAATCTGGGGAGACACATATTTTGAAAAGACATCGCTCAGATGTTTCCTTTCAATATCTTTTATATAATACCTGTAAATTAATGCTGCAATTAACACCACAACCTGGCAAAGGAACGAAACAGCGAGATCCAGCTTATAGCCCAACACCATAAAGAGTGCCAAATTGGTCGTCAGGTACAAGGAAATAATCAGTCCCGCAGTCAAAATGCCCCGGTTTAATTTTTTATGGTGAACAACCGCCCAACAAATGGCAAGAATCACCAGAAGATTCAATGCTGCCTGAACTAAAAAAGGAACGGGCTGAATAAAAGGTGCCTTGTTTAAAATCATATCCAGCGTGCTTGCAAGGATTTCTGGCCCAAACATCGTCTGACTCACCGGGGTTCTGTGAATATCCTGAATGGTGTTGCCCACAACAACAATTTTATTTTTGAAAGAAAAAATGCCGCTCGCGTGGTGGTAAGGGATATTCAATAAACGTTGCGCGTCTGTTGTGGGCAGTTTTTCACCAGTGGCCAGACGGTAAATATCGATGTAAGACAATTGCCGGTAAATATGGCCACCACCCAAAAGCGTATTATTTTGACTGGCAGAGACAGTTTTAATTTGACTAAGCAGGGTTTGGCGCTCTTTTTTGGGGAAATTGGCCTGCTCAACAGCATCCAGCAGGGCCAACTTGGGATTTTTCCACCGAATAACCATGCTTTTTTCATTCTGCAAGGGAATGGCCAGTTTATCCAGATAGAGGTGTGACCCTGAATATCCAATATGATGAACGTTTAACAAGTCCAGTGCCGGTCTGATGCCAATATAAGTAAAATAGGCGCCCTGGTATCCCCGAAACAGCACGTTGATGTCTCGAATGTAAGCATCATCGTTATAGTCAACCGATGAAATGCCAATGCCAGAAACAGCTGAAAAAACTGAGGGGACAATGGGGTACAGGTAACAGTGTGTCAGCTTTTTGACTTGCGTATTCCGCAAGTTTGCAAACAGTGAAACAGGCAATTGATGTTGTAAAAGCTTGGAAAGAAAACCTGGTGTTTGTTTATATGCATTTTGATAACTATTGACCGTGCACAGATGATCCAGAAAACGCTCATTTGGATTCCTCAGTGGATGCGCTTGCTTCCTCTGATTGTTTTCAAAAGCCATATCGCTTTTTAATGGAGGCACAGCCTGGGAAAGCAATTGTTTGTTAAGAACGGACAAAGGGGATGAAATAAACTGAAAAGGTTGATAATACCCTTGCCAGGGTGGGGTTATTACGGCACAGGACTGGCAGGGAAGAAAATGATTCACCAGCTTGCTCCGGCGTTCAAGGTACGGAGAAAACAGGGTCTGGTACTGGGTCAGTTCATTAAACTGGCTTTGATTGTTTTGAACCGCAAGGCCTGTTGCCTGGTTTTTATTTTGACGAAAACTTTCAAACGTAAAATCCATACGTTCAGCAATATAAACAGGTATTTTGGATTGCCGAATGGCCTTGGTAAATGGTGCGTCTTCTTTTGGCTTTGGATCGCGGAACTCTAAATCAAAAACAACAGCCCGGGCACCCTGCTGATTGAGATAATCGATCACCAAGCCCAGCGTGCTGCGGGGAACTTTTTTTGTCATATTCAGTTCAGGATGAAGCCGCAAATACCGGTCCGTAATTCCATCAATGCCCAAGACAACAATATTGGGGTCAGGCTTCATATTTTGATTGGCATTGTATTGGCTGTTGATTCGGGATTTGAAATCTGTCAAAAACAGTTCTAAACCCTGAAAAACATTGACTTGCCTCAGCAATAGCGTCATTAAAAAAGGGATCAAAACAATTGCGGCAAGAACAAGCGTTTTGATCAGTGTATTTTTGGACAGTGCCACTTGATGCTATTCCTAAACGAGCTGACTATGAAATCCACAATAAATAGAACAGCACATGCCAGCACTTTCTGCATTCTGTTTTACACTTGTATTTTAGTTTTACATGGGTGTAAAAGCAACTGTTAACCCAATCACTCTGCGCCCGTTAAATTGCCCGGTTTCTTTGATTGCCTGCCTGGCAGCCGCAACAGTTGCCCCTGTTGTTAACAAATCATCCACAATAATAATGGCGGTGTGGTTGTCCCACTGGTTAAACGCTGGTTGCAATGCCCCGATTACGTTGTTCATGCGATGGTGTTTGTGATGCAGTTGATGTTGTGGCTTGACGGACCTGCGCCAAGAAAACACCCTGTGATCAAAATGGTAACGCCATTGATGGGCAAATGCTTTTGCAACAGGCACCATATGAGATGCCGTATTGCCGTGAGACGGAATCACAGTAACCAGAACTGAAGACAAATCGAAGACCTCAGAAAATGCTGGACAAGTGTTGTTTTGCAGAGACAGCACTTGCGATTGCCAGTAGTGGTTTAATACCCCGGTCAGCAAATGACTGTTTTGCTTTTTGCCATAAAATTTAAAGCCATAAAGCTTGTGTTTTAAAACTGGGTTCAGCTTGCAAGCCGTTAAGTTCAAGTCAAGCAAGTCTGTTGGAGTTGAAGCATCGTTATTTAAAGACGTGTTACCAATACCCAAAGATTTTTGACAGCCGTTACAAAACCATTGCCAGTTGTATTCTGCATTGAACGGCAATGGTATTCCACACAGCGCACACTGATGGGTTTTCAGGGCCTGTTTTAAATGATACATCAATTGTGCAGCGAGCATGGGCCAGTTTTTCTTTTTTTGTTTTTAAAACTTGATAAAAATAAAAATGCTATTTCCAGTTTCATGAGTATCATAAATAACACAGTCTCTCGGTGATTTTTTACAATGGGCAATCATGAAATCCGTCTGGGGAAAAGGCCTGATGTTACCCATCCGCAAATTATTTTTTGAGTACTCGCTGACCACACTGGTGTCTCAATACCTGCATTGGGTCACAGCCATTCTTGTGCATTGCCAGCACAAAAACTTACGGCCCAGTGAAGGCAAATGCTTCTGCAAAGACTGCGGCAAAGGCCTGGTGTTCAGTTGGGTTATCTTGCGGTGCGACCATTGTCAAAGCCGATTGCCATTGAAGCTACAGTTTAAGCAGTTGTGCCCAAAAGACAATTTCTGTATGCACTGTGGCCATCAAGAGGCGTCAATTATTGCACTGGAGTCTGCAAAATTTTACCAGCTTGATCAGGCAATTTTGGTCTGCCTTGAAGAGTTGTACTGCTTTAATACCCACCCGATAAAACTTCAAGTGCATGTTTCTTGCCAGCCTCAAGCATCACAGACTGCACAGACACCCAGTATACAAGGCTTAACCCACTACAAGCATTTCCCGAAACGCCAGCCAGCAGAACAGACACCAGAAAAGGCGATGCGTCTTATTCCGCGAAAAATAAAGCCATGAGCAATTTTTTACTGTACTAAATCCCGCTCAGACTTTCATTTGAAACCACAACACCTTTTAAGTCATACGGCGTTACTGCACTCACTTTGATTGGCACTATCTCCCCAGGAATGGCTTGCCCCTTAGCCAGAACACTGTTGTCCACTTCGGGGGCATCCCATTGTGTTCGCCCAATCAGCGTGCCATATTCATTGACATAGTCAATTAAGGTTGGAATTGTTTTTCCAACCAGTGCTTTGTTCTTTTTGTAGGCAATCTCCTGTTGCAGGGCCATTAAGGCATTTCGTCGCTGTTTTATAACAAAAGGAGGAACTTTGCCGTCCAGGGCTTTGCTGTGTGAGCTGTCAATATCAGAGTACTCAAAAATACCCAGCCGGTCCCACTCCACAGTTTGAATAGTTTCTTTAAGGTGCTGGTAATGAGCTTCTGTCTCGCCGGGAAAGCCAACAATAAAGGAGGTTCTTAGCTTTACATTTTCAATTTTTGAACGCACCCGTTCAGCAAATTCTTGCATGTCGGTAACAGGCCTGCGCATCCGACGAAGCACATCAGGATGGCTATGCTGCATCGGGCAGTCCAGGTATTTCACCACTTTTTCACAGTTGTTTATGGCTTCCAGCAATTCATCGCTGGCCAGGTTGGGGTAAGCATACATAAAACGCAACCATTTCAGCGCCGGGATTTCATTGAGGGCATACAATAGATCTGGCAGGCTGCTGCCCATGTCTTTGCCGTAACTGGTGGTGTCCTGCCCAACCAGGATAATTTCAGAGACGCCTCTTTCAGCCATTTCCCGTGCATTTTGAACCAGGTTATCAATTGAACGGCTTCTAAAACTGCCGCGCATTGACGGGATAATGCAAAAAGAGCATTTGTAATCGCAGCCTTCCGCAATTTTAAGATAACTGAAGGCCCCCATTGTCACTTGCTGACGAATATTGTCTTCTTCCAGCAGGTATTGTTTGTCTTGCTGGGTGGCCAGAACACGCTCGCCCTGGTTCACCCGCTCAACCACAGATGCAATCTCATTGATGTTGTTAACGCCAACAACCGCTTTTGCTTCTGGAAACAAATCCAGCAATTCGCCTTCAAACTTTTGCGCCAGGCACCCGGTGATGAGCAGTTCTTTGCCCTGTTCTGCCAGATTGGCAAGCACTTCAACCGATTCCTTCTGAGCGCTTTCAATAAAGGCGCAAGTGTTTACCAACACAATATCAGCGACAGACTCATCGGAGACAATCTCGTGGTTGTTTTTTCCCAGCACACCCAGCATGGTTTCAGTATCAACCAGGTTTTTAGGACAGCCCAGATGAACAAAGCCAATCTTTTTTTTGGGATTATCCTTCACAGTAGCGGTTTCGCTTGCTTCTGTTTCTGACAAATGAGGGGCTGTTTTGGGTTCTGTTGCTGTAGGCATGGGTGGTATTCTTTGAGTAGGGACTGTTTTTTTAAAATTAAAATTCAGAGCAGCTAGCTTAATATCAACTAAAAAAAACAGGAAAAGCAAGAAATTAACCAGTAAATGGTATTATTTTTTTATTCTTTCTAAAATATTTTTCTTTTTGCGTCAAAACTAGATTTTCTCTCAGAACACTTTCTTTTTTGCCCTGCTCATTTGGTATAGATAGTCTTTCCAACCAGATGTAAAAATAATGCTAGTGTGACTTGGCCCATATGCAGTCCTTTAGAATAGCAAAAGGTTTTCCAGTATCGGCCAACTTGAAAAGCCTTATATTCCGATTGTAATATGCAATAAAATGACTATCCTGAGAACAATATTTTCTATTGAGCAAAAGACCCGTGTTTGAGAACTTTGTGTTTCATAATACTGAACCAGATTTTAATTTGATTGAGCCAAGAAGCATGGTGTATGGAACGGGAATCTGAGTAACACATGTTTGGGGACGTACAAGGGGGGTAAGCCAGATTCATTGACAAAGTAAAAGCAAGTATTTTATTAGAAAAAATCTTGCCTTTGCCCAAAAAAGCCAAAAGATTATAGGCTTTATTGCGTGCAAAGCTAGTTTGGGACGTGAATACTGGCATGACGGAGATTGGCTTCTTGAAAACGGGCTTTTCTATCCACCGATAAATGTGTTCCAGGACTTAAATGATTTAAAGTCTCTGGTTTAACCGTTTTCCAGTACTGGGGGTGAGGGTAACGACTTTTTCGCTCAGGCCCCATATTTTGAGTGAGGGCACCTCGAATGCGATTAGCCACTGGGTAAAAAAAACGAGTGTCTAATTGGGTCAAGATCGCCTGAAAAGACTGAATCACCTGACCGCTCCTCTCACGAAAAGCCACTTGAGTAGACAATGTGTTTTGCTGAAATAACGGCAAAATATCTTTATGCTCATCGGCTTGCCCCTGAAAAAAAACAGCAATAAAAAGCATAAACACCACCGAAAGTGTTGTCATGATCGACCCAATTCTGATTAACCAGTTTGAAAGTGAAAACATACCCCCGAGTATACGGCAAATACAATGGAAGCAAATCAATGATTAAACGCAAATATAAAGTGGCTTTTGGATTTAAAGTTTTCGGAGCTTTGCAAATTTGGGATCCAAGAGCTTTTTGCCACTAATGCCCTCAAACTGAATGCTGTAAATGGCTTTATTGCCTTGTCCAAGAATTTGCGACACCACCCCTGACCCAAATTTTTCGTGACTGACTTGATCGCCTACGGCCAATGGAACAAATGTGGACTCTACCACTGTTTTTGAGGGATTTTTAGGCCGTATGGGGTTTTTGGCGGCATAGTTTTTTAAATAATCGCTGGCCTGGCCTGTATTGCTGTCTCGATCCCTTGAATATGTTGAATAACCATTTCTTTCGCGGCGGCTTTCAGAGTTATTTTCATATTGCCTGTCGCGATCAAAGCGCTTGCCACCGGGTTCCTGATCAAACGTGTAATAGCCTGAGAGGCAACCGGTTGGAATTTCCTTTAAAAACCGGCTGGACTGGTTGTAGCGCAACTCACCCATCATGAGTCGTTTGCGGGCATAGGTAATAAACAACCGGTCCATCGCCCGTGTCACCCCAACATACATAAGACGTCGTTCTTCTTCCATTTGGGTACTGTCACTGAGGCTTCTGAAATGCGGCAGCAACCCTTCTTCAAGACCGCAAAGCGCCACCACCGGAAACTCAAGCCCTTTGCATGCGTGCAATGTCATCAGCACAATCTTGTTTTCTGCAGGTTCAGCATTATCAATGTCACTGAGCAGGGCCATTTGCGTCAGAAAGTCAGCAAGGCCCGGGGTGTTTTTTGTGTCTCCAGACTCTGTCTCATCTGACGGACTCGTTTCAAGCGGATTTGCTATGGATTCTATATCTTGAGATATATCTGGGGCTATGTCATAAGCCAGCTCGTCTGGCTCTGGGGCAAACTCGACAATAAATTGCCGGGCCACACTCACCAGTTCTTTGACGTTGGCTTGCCGACCCTCACTATCGGTGGGGTCATCCTGCTGCAGTTCCAGAAAATAGCCGGAAACATCCAGAATCTGGTTAATTAACTCATCCAGCGGCAAGGCATCAGCCAGACGTTTTAATTGCTCAACCACGGCAATAAAGCTTGCAACGGCCTTAATGGCACGCGGTTTCAGGCCTTCGACCTGGGCAGCCTGTTGCAACACTTGATACAAACTCATCTGGTGGGCATTGGCAGCGCGCTCCAGGGTTTCCAGCGACGTTTTTCCAATGCCGCGTCTCGGCACATTGAGGATGCGTTTGACGCTGAAATTATCGGCGTCATTAAAAATCACGGTCATGTAAGCCAGGATATCTTTAATTTCCCGGCGCTCGTAAAACTTTAAACCGCCGACCATGGTGTAAGCAATTCCCCGGGAAATTAGCGTGTCTTCAATCACCCGGCTTTGTACGTTTGTGCGGTACAAAATACAGCATTCACCTGCCGTAACAATGCCTTGATTAATCATCTGACTTAAGCGGTCTAAAATGTAGCCCGCCTCTTCCCGGTCATCAGCGGCCTCATAACAGTGGATGGCATCCCCTTGGCCTTTAACAGCTTTCAAATCTTTGGGCAAGCGTTCTTTGTTCTGCTGAATAATGGCATTGGCGGCGTCCAGAATTTTGGCGGTTGAACGGTAGTTTTGCACCAGCTTAATCAGCCTGGCATCGGCAAAATCTTTCTGAAAGTTTAAAAGAATCCGGAAATTGGCACCCCGCCAGCTGTAAATGGATTGATCAATATCGCCGACAACGGTTAAGCTACGATCATTCCAATGGGTGTGATCGGTTGCGTTAACCCGGCTTGTAGTCCCTTCAGCAAGTAAACGAACCAGCTCATACTGGGTGTCGTTGGTGTCCTGAAACTCATCCACCAAGATGTGCTTGAACCGATCGTGATACCCTTGCAAAATTTGCGGATTGCTTTGCAGCAGTTTGACTGAAATCAGCAACAAATCATCAAAGTCCAGCGCATTGCTTTGTGACAAACGTGCTTCATACTGATCGTAGACTTGAGCAATTTTTTCAACCCGAAAGTCTTTGGCCTCTGAGGCAAAACTGTAGGCGTCTTTCAGTTGGTTTTTGTACCCGGATATCATGCCCCGAATGGTCTTGAACGGGTACAGTTTTTCATCCAGGTTCAGCTCTTTGGTGATGCTTTTAATGACGGCGACCGATTCTGAATCGTCATATATGACAAAGTTGGTGGTCCAGGTACGTCCTGCTTTTGAGGTGTAGTGCATAATATCGCGCCTGAGAATGCGGCTGCAAATGCTGTGAAACGTGCCAATCCAGTAGGGGTTCATTGTCTCGTCATTCAGCAGCTGATTCAGCCGGAGGCGCATTTCTTTGGCGGCTTTGTTGGTAAAGGTCACCGCCAGCACTTCGCCCGGGAAGACCCCATTTTGAATGCGGTAAGCAATCTGATGGGTCAACACACGGGTTTTACCGCTGCCTGCTCCTGCCAGAACCAACAGCGGCCCTGTTTGATGCTGCACAGCCTCTAATTGTTCTGTATTGAGTTTTTCAAGTAACCCGTTCATTGAGTGATTCTGGCCTCTAAGTGTCTCTGTTGTTCATTTTTTTAAGCGTTTGCTTTTTCAGTGTTCTGTGGGCTTAAAACAAGTTTTATTGCGTTGTTAATCAAGAATTGTTTTACTATAAAACCCACAAACCCTGTTGTCGATTGTGAACGTCAGATGAGGCACTTCATGTATCATTATTGAAATAAAAGTTCAGGCAGGGTTTATACGTTAACGCTTGGGTTTAAAATTATTTTTTCAAGACTATTTCTTGACGAGACCTCATCTTCTTCAAATAAGTTTCTTTGTTTTATTTTGTTTGGAAAAAAGGGCATAGATTTTCTCTGAAATTCCCTTAGCACCAAAGAAAATAAAAAACTGAACTTTTTTAATGGGAGCCGTCTAAGTAAAAATAGCAAAGTAGTAACAACAAATCTGCTATCATTTGCTTGTCATTATTTTTTTATTGGAGATTTAACCAGAATGAGTAAAAAAGTACTAACAACCGTTGCTTTAACCGCAGCATTGGTATCATCAGCGGCTGCAACCATCAGCACAGCCAATGCGTCTGCAGATAACATGTTCTCAATGCAAGAAGTCAGCGGTCAGCTGCTTGCTGAGCACAAACCAGGGCATGATGGCCATGACAGCAAATGCGGCAAAGGCATGTGCGGAGCTGCCAAAGACCACGAGAAAAAAGACGGCGAGCATAAGTGTGCTGGCATGAAAGACGGTGAACACAAGTGTGCTGGCATGAAAAAAGATGGCGAGCACGGCGACAACCACAGCCACAACTAAACGAATGGTTCATAAAAAAAGGCCACCGTTTAAATCAGTGGCCTTTTTTATTAAACAACGCTTTTTTTTGGAATTAATTGAACACTATCATTTAACAGCCTGTTGCAAAAAGGTATTTTTTTTGCA
Organism: Cyanobacteria bacterium P01_H01_bin.74; assembly: GCA_038745945.1. Classification (GTDB taxonomy): domain Bacteria; phylum Cyanobacteriota; class Vampirovibrionia; order Vampirovibrionales; family Vampirovibrionaceae; genus JBCDLA01. The sequence goes on from JBCDLA010000015.1 coordinate 34,523, forward strand.
GGTTTTTTAAAGGCTAAAATTTTTTGAAAAATTAAGAAAAATAATGGGGGTATTGCATCAAAAAGTGAGCACGACCATTGACAACACACTGGACAATAACAATATTCGGGGGCCATTGGGTACCCCGGTACTGGGGGTTGGTTTGGGTTTGCGCAGCGACTTTAAAGATACGCTCTATAATTACGGGAATTACGGCTATGCTATCGACTGGCTGGAATTTACGCCAGAGAATTATATGGGCAATACTGGCCTGATGGCAAGAAACCGGCTACAAAAAGCGGCCCGACATTTTCCCATGGTGAGCCATGGGGTTTCTTTGTCTATTGGTGGCAGTGACCCCATTTCAAAACAGTATTTAACTGATTTAAAAGAGATTTTTGCAGAGGTGCGTCCCCATTGGTTTAGTGATCACCTGTGTTTTAGTACTCATAACGGTCAGTATTTTAACGATCTGTTGCCGTTGCCCAAAACCCAGAAAACCGCAACCCATGTAGCCGATCGCATTAAGGCGGTCCAAGATTGCATTCAGTTGCCCTTTTTAATTGAAAATATTTCATATTATGTCAACACCCCATACGATGCCTTGTCTGATGCGGCTTTTGTAACCATGATTCTTGAAAAAGCTGATTGTGGCCTGCTGCTGGACGTGAACAATGTTTACGTGAATGCGTGCAATTTTAAAACCGATCCCATTGATTTTCTACAGGCTATCCCTTTAGATCGCGTGGTGCAGTTGCATGTGGCGGGTCATCAGCAATTTACAGAAAACGGGGAAACCACCCTTATCGATACCCATGGGGCCACAGTTTGTCCGGATGTCTGGGCCTTGTTGCGCTGGGTGCTTATGCGGTGTCAGCCCAGTGGGGTGCTTTTGGAGCGGGATACCAATATGCCCGCTTTTGAAGATTTAATGGCGGAATTGCACACCATACACAGGATCTGGCAAGAGACACAATCTCATCAGGGGCAGGGGCAAAGCCATGATCAAGCCCAGGGCCAAGCCAACATTCTCAAATTCAATTCAGCCAAAAATTCATCCAATAATCTGGATTACTCTGAAAACTTTGAAAACAGGGCCAAGCAAAATAGTCAACCGGCCATCAGCCAGGCAAACGCCAAACCAAGTGGAGGCACTGATGTCGTCTCTGCATAAGTGGCAGGATACGCTTGCAAAAAAATTGCTTCATCCCCTGTCACCCCCTGAGCTAAGAAGTAATTCAGAACAAAAAGAAATAAATTCAGGTCGCGTATCAGCTGAAGACCTCTTCGGGGATAAAAACCAGACGCCTTTGTGTGATTTATCGCTTTACAACGAGTTAATGACCAACACCGTGGCTGAAACCCTGGAAAGCATTTATCCGGTTTCTGTGGCCTGTATTCGGCAATTCTTAAATGTGACTTTCAAGCTTCAGAAACCCAGTGAACCGGGTTTAAACACTCAACCAAACACTGAGCCAAACACTTGGTTCAACCTGGTGAATGACTACAGGCGGCAGCATCCCAATCCCCATTACAAGCTTCGGGAAGCCGTTCGGTATTTTCCGGTATTTCTGGCCGCTCAACCCCCTTTAATGGGATTTTGTCCATTTCTCAGCGATTTGGCAGCAGTGGAGTGGGCTGAAGTGGCGGTTTACAATACGCGGACTTATTCTGGTGGAATAGAACAGAAAGTAATGAAGCCTGACAAGAACCTTGATACAGTGACTGGTGCTGAGCTAGCAGCCTTGGCAGAAAGCCATACGATTGTCTGGCAATCAAACCGGCAAATTCTTTCATTGGCTTATGACGTGCCGGCCCTGATGCCCTTTTTGTCTGAGCAATTGAATGCTTCTGATCAAGCACTGAATAAGCCGCAAAGCTGGGTTGATTGGCCTGCTGTTTTTGCGGCATTGGCCAGCCAGCATAAAAAACCGTTGCAGTTGCTGGTTTACCTGGATGAAACAATTCACCCTGGTAAAACAAACCTTTTAGTGGCTGCAAGCAAGCATATAGACAAGTCTCAAACGCACCTTGATACAAACACAGCCAGTAAAACCGGCACAAGGCGACTGAACGATCCAAAAGAAGGCACTGAAAGCAGTGCTGCAAAATCGACTGTACGCTTTTTTGTTTTAATCCCATTAACGGCCCTTCTGTTAAGCCCGCCTAATCCGGTAGGAAATACAGTGCCCGTTTCAGTGCAAGCACAAATTCAGGCGATTCAGCAATCGGGTCTGTTGGCCAGAGGGTGCGATACTCTTTCACTTGAAAAAATTTACGCGCACTTGGCGGATTTTATACGGCAATGCTACAATCTAAATCTGTGTTTGGGGATTGCATCAATCGTCAATAATATCAATCCTCAACGAAATGACGTTTGTATACAGGAGGCCGTTTTATGAAAAAAACAATATTATCCGCATTTTTATCCGGCACATTGCTTGCCAGTTTAATAACCGTTGCAGGGATGTCATCTGAAGCGCTGGCAAAACCGATGAAATTTATTGTGAAACCCAATCAGAATGCCAATTTGGTCTCATTCAATTCAGATGCTCCCATTGAAGTGATTAACGGAAAAACCAATGACATTACCGGCACCATTAAACTGGACGACAGTTTTAACTTTGACAGCGATCACCCGTTTGATATTTCTTTCAGTGTGAACCTGAACAGTGTTGATACCGGTATATCCCTGCGAAATGAGCACATGCGCGATAATTTTCTGGAAACGAAAAAATACCCCTATGCCACCTACAAAGCCACATCCATTGAGTTAAAAGACAAAAAGCCCGATCTCAGCAAGGCTCAAACCGTTCGGTTGATTTCAAAGGGCATTTTAAATGTACACGGGGTTAAAAAAGAACGCAGCATTCCGTTAACAGTGCATTACCAGCCTGCCACGGATGCCCGTAAAGCAAGCGTTCAGGTGACAGGCTTATTTCCGATTGAGCTTGAAGCCCATAACATTAATCGACCAGAAGCCTTGTTTGTTAAACTGGCCGAAAAAGTGAACGTAACCGTCAACACAACTGGAATGCAAATGGAATAAACCAGCCGGTAAGTAATATAATAATAAACGCTAAAAAACCATTGCCCAAGTTAACAAATTTTAAGCCGGGCAGTGGTTTTTTTCTTGGTTGGTTTGCTTTTGGAAAAAAATGTAAAAAACTGCGCAATTTTAGTTTTGTTTGGCCTTTATAAAAATAATCGTTTAATTTGCATTAAATGATCGTATCACCTTTGTTTTAGTTTTTTTGGCTGTTATTTCAGTTGTGTATTCATTTTGATTAACGCTACAACTTTTGGTGGTCAATAAATTTGACTCACCATTTAATTACTGTTAAAGCACCACTAAAAACGTTTTTTAAACTAATTTTTTTAAAAAAATTTAAACAATTAAAAAGAAAGGACATGATTTATGCCAAGTGAATTTTCAACCCTTCGTTTTGCTGGTTGTGTGCCGTCCAGACCTGCTGATTCTGGTGTTGTTCAACAACAACAAAAACCTGGAACACCAAAACAAGAACCTCAATCACCAACAGGAAAATTATATGCTGGTGTTGTGAAGACTGTAAATAAATTGCCTGGTAGAAAAAAAGGCTTTTTCACAGACAGGATTAAAAATGCAGAAACACAAATTCTTGCTTATAACAATGCTCCAATAGGTGAAACAAAGGCTAAATTAAAGCAAGAATTAAACAAAACGTTAGAAAAGATTAAAAATGATTTAAATGCTTTTATTGCTGACACAGCACCAAATGAGTCTGCTCCCGATGGCGGGCATACCCCAAAGCATAGTCC
>JBCDLA010000016.1:0-38217 GCA_038745945.1 Cyanobacteria bacterium P01_H01_bin.74
CGACCTTGGTGTATTTGTTACATAATTTAATTTGTTTTTTTATTTTTAAAAGAAAGAAAGCCTTTTTGCTTTATTATTTTTTTTCGCGCTGTTTTACTTTTTTAAATACGGCGCTTTAAAATCAGTCAATGATTCAAAACAAGCAGACAGAAAACCCTGCCATATGTTATATGATTAAACAGTATTAATTGAAGAGGGCCTGAAGGGTTAATGAATATCGCTGACAATATTATGGACTTAATTGGCAATACCCCCCTGGTTCGTTTAACCAGAATGAGCCAGACGCTTTCTGCCAATATTGTTTTAAAACTTGAAAGTATGGAGCCTTGCAGCAGTGTAAAAGACCGTATTGGAAAAAACATGGTCGAAGCTGCAGAAAAACGGGGTGACATCTCTCCTGAAAAAACAGTTTTGGTTGAACCCACCAGTGGAAATACCGGGGTTGCGCTTGCCTTTGTTGCAGCTGTAAAAGGGTATCAAATTATTTTAACAATGCCTGACACGATGAGTATTGAGCGCAGGATTTTACTGCGTGCCTTTGGCGCCAAATTGGTTTTAACCCCAGGCGAAAAAGGAATGAAAGGGGCCATTGCAAAAGCCGAGGAAATTCTTGCAGAAACCCCCAATGGATTTATGCTACAGCAGTTTGACAACCCAGATAATCCAGATATCCATTACCGGACAACAGGGCCAGAGATTTGGAAAGATACCGATGGCAATGTTGATATGGTGATTTCAGGGATTGGAACAGGCGGCACATTTACAGGTGTTGGGCGGTACTTGAAAGAACAAAAAAAAGAGTGCCAGATGGTTGCTGTAGAACCATCTGAGAGCCCGGTTCTGGGTGGAGGGAAACCAGGCCCCCATAAAATCCAGGGCATTGGTGCTGGTTTTACACCCTCAATCTTGCAAAATGATTTAATTGATGAAATTTTTCAGGTCAACAATAATCAAGCCATTGAAACGGCTAAAGATTTGGCCAAGCAAGAAGGTCTTCTGGTGGGAATATCCGCTGGGGCTGCGGTATTTTCGGCACTTGAAATTGCCAAAAGGCCCGAAAATAACGGCAAATTAATTGTTGTTATTATTCCCAGTTTTGGTGAGCGGTATTTGTCTTCTGTGATGTTTGAAAAATATCGGGAAGAAGCACTGGCAATGACAGCAGTACCTGTGTAAATTTGGTATGCTTGTATTGCTTTGCCTTAAAAATAGCTTTTTTCAATCCGGTATTTCCTGGCTTGGCAAAACCCTGTCATTAAAAATTACGCCAAATAATTTAATCGTGCATTTTTTTAACGCTTTTTCTGATGTACTGTTAATATGCGCTCATTATTGGGCTATTTTTGACTGATTCCTGATTCTACTTTAGGCTCAATGGCAGATAAAACCCTGGGTTGAGAAAAATATTTTTTTGCAGTTGCTCGAATGTCAGCGCTGGTGATTGATTTTACCAGCTCTGGGTACTGTTTATCAAATTGATGCCCTTTTCCAAGCACCTCATAAAGCCCTAAATAAAACGCCTGACTCGCATTGTTTTCATGAGCCAACGCAAAGCTACCAACAAGTTTACTCTTTGCTTCTGCAAGCTCTTTCTCAGAGACCAAACTTGTTTTCAGCCGGTTAATTTCAGCACGAAGGCCTTGAATGACTTGGGCTTTATTTTTGGGGTCAGTTCCAATGTAAGTTGCAAAGTAACTGTCTTGGGCCAGTGTTGGATAAAAACTACCCACTGCATAGGCCAGGCCATGCTTTTCACGCAATTCAGTAAACAAACGGGAACTCATCCCTTGGCCTAAAATGGTATTAATCAGTTTCACAGTCACATAAGCCTTTGTCTCGGAAAGTGGTGGCATAAGCCAACCCTGACTGATCCATAATGCAGACAGTTTAGGGCGTTTTTTGATAACAGTTTTCTCTGCTTCCAAGGGCTTAACTTTTAATTGCCTGGCAGTATCTCTTAAGTGATCAGCCCCTTTAGATAACGCTATACTGGGGCCCTGCTGCTTCTCTTTAAGTAATAAGTTGTTAAAGAAATTGATAACAGCAGCCTCATTAAAATGTCCCACAACAGAAACAACCATATTGCTGGGCTGGAAATAATCCTCATAGTATTTCAACAGAGATGCTCGAGAAATTTGGGGCAAGGCGTGTTTTACCCGTGCTCCAACATTGCCATAGGGATGATTGGGGTATAAAGCCATTCTCAGGTTATTGAGGACAACAGTTGCTGGGGTATCTTCGGATGCAACAATTGCTTGGACAAGTTGTATCTTCTGTTTCGCAATCTCTGTTTCTTTGAGCGCAGGATTCTCCAGGCCGTCTTTTAATAAAAGAAACAGTTCACCAAGATCAGCCTTAACGGCACTGCCTGAAATACTAAAATAGTCCTGTCTGGGTGCTGCCGTCAGTGATAAGCCCAAGCTATCTAACTCAGCCTGAAATACTTTTTTTGAGCGACTCGTCGTCCCCTGAAATAAAACAGCACTCAGCAAATCCGATAACCCCGGCTTAGATTCAACCCGTTGCCCCCCTTTAACAAAAATCTCAAACGAAACCGTCTCTGAGTCTGCTAAAGAGCGTGTAATTAATGTCAGACCATTGGCTAGCCGCTGTTTTTTTACAAGGGTTTCATTGCCTTGGGGTGTGTTATCAACACCTTGTACTGGCTTAGATTGACGTGCTCTCGTTTGTGCAGCTTCTTTCAACAGCTGAATGTTTTGCTGTATTTGAACATCTGGCTCGATATCAACCGTATCTGGAACCAATTCAACAAGAACAGCATGCGCTGGTAAAATATAGCGTTTTAAAGCATCTTGGACGGCTTTTTTAGTCACTTGCTTGACTCTGGCTTGATGCTTTAAATAATCATCCAGAGTGGCTACAACAACATTGTAACCAATATGACTGGCTGTTCCGCTTGTTGACTCGTTTTCAAAGATAAAATGCTTCAAATACTGGGTTTTGGCTTTCTCAAGCTCAAGATCGCTGATCCCCTTCTCAGCCAGTAAAAGCAGCTCATTAACAATTATTTCTTTCACCTTTTTCCGGTTTTCAGGCGCTGCTTGCGCCGTGATATAAATCATGCCTGCATACTTTTGTGTAATATTACTGGCAGACACACCGGTTGCCAGAGGTTCTTTTTCAATCAGTGCCTGATTCAAGCGGGCGCTTTTACCCGTATCAAGGGCCATCATCGCAATATCTAAGGCATAGGCATCTTCTGGGCTTTTTGCCGAAGGACCAAGAAACCCAAATGCCAGATAAGCCTGATTAATTTTTGAACGCTTTAAAACAATACTGGTTGCGTTGGGCTTTTTAGAAAAATAAGTGGGTTGGTTAGCCTGATGCGCTTCATTTGGATTCTTGGAATCTAAAAAATTACTTTTCTTTTTCTGAGCCTGTGCTTTGTCGAAATAATTTTCTTCTGAAAAACTCTTTGCAACTGCTTTTAAAGCCGTATCTGAATCAACATCCCCCACAATCACTGTTGTGAGGTTATTGGGTTGATACCACCAACGGTAATATGAAAAAATATTCTGACGCGAGATAGCCACAATATTTTTTTTGGGTCCCAGTGTATCCATTGCATAGCCATGGCCTGCAAAAAGAGATTGAGTCATCTGGTTATAGACTTGCCGAGACGGGTTATCATTGGCGCGGTTAATTTCTTCTTGAACAACTTTGCGTTCCTGTAACAGTTCATCAGGGGGGATACTGGCATTCATTAGCATATCGGCATGGGCCTGAATTGCCAGGTTGAGGTGCTGAGGCGCAATCTTGATGTAGTAATGGGTAAAATCATCACTGGTTGCAGCATTAAACGTTGCCCCGTTTGACTCCAGAAGACGATCAATTTCTCCTGGCGGGTAATTGGGGGTGCCCTTAAATAACAAATGCTCTAAAAAATGCGAAACCCCGTTGTTTTCAGAGTTTTCGTTCACTGACCCAACTTTTACCCATGTATCTATTGTTACTACAGGAAAACGGTGATCGGGCTTAATGATAATTGTATGCCCGTTGGGCAATATTTTTTTAACGATGCCTGCTTTAAGCAGATCTGATTTTAAGACCGATTCATGGCTGTTTGAGTCTGCAAGGGCGGGTGGTGAAATAAGAGAGTCACTGGCCAGAAACCCTGAAACCAGAATAACCAGACTGTTAAAAAGCACAAGGTTAGCAAAGTGCTTGGAAGTATGAAACATATTAAAAAATATCAGCCTAAACGCGCAAATAAGCCTTAATACCTTGAAACATTGCATTCAGCAGTCCAATGTTTGCCATTGGCTCAATGCCACCACTGGTTAAATAATGCTGTAACCGAGCCTGCCAATACGGATAAATGTCTTCTTTGGTTAATTCCAGTACCATGGCAATGCCATATAATTCTGCCCAGTCCAAGGGGAGTGGTAGTGCACCACGCCACATATCCACAATTTTCAGGCGTTGATTTCTTGGAAAGCGCTTTAAAAAATCAACATTCGACAATCCCATTTTACGTTGGACCGATTGTAAATACACGATACCAGGGTCAGTAATGCGGGGCTCTTCAACGGGTTTATATTCAGGAAAAGTTTCCGGATCGGTCTCCATTAATAAGGCAACCCGCTCTAGGGTGGTTGTTCTCGATGAAAATGGAATGGTGCTATCAACCAAACTGTAAACATAAGAGAGTGTTACACCAATCATTTCTGAAAAATCTTTTTTATGTAGTCGCGACTGTTTAAGAAATGTCAGTAGTCGTTCACTGCTGGAGCTTTTTACTTTTGTTTCTTTTAATTCTGATAACATCGCATCGTCAGTATTAGGGTGGTGGTAATCAGATTTAACTGCTTGGATTGAGCTTTGCGACATAATGGTTTTACCCCTCTATCTAAAAAAATAATTTTTTTGAAATGAGCTGCATTAATTAAGGTTTACTACTAATAAAGACGTGAGTTGGTAAGACTTTAAAGCTGCCAACTGAGTCTTATTAATATTTTTTTAAGACTCTCAATTTTAAGATGCTCAATCTTTCAATACTCTCCAAAAATTTTTTTAATTAATACGCTTCTAACCAGCGTTTTATAAAATAAGTTTTACAAATAATAAGATAATTTAATTTTTTTAAATACTTAAAACATTATAAAATAGAGTTTTGATTCTATCAAAGAAAAGTATTTTTTAAAATCCAATTTTGGATCTGAATACAATACCATAATAAATTGGCAAGCGATTATCCTAAATTCATTATTGTAAAATGGGCTCAATTCAATGAAGGATTTCAAAGGATATTTGTTACTGTATGTAAATATCTTTCTGGAAAAAGAGTGTTTTTTTGCGTCGTCGGCTAAACTGAAGACATTACACTACCGGGAAAGGTAACACAGCCTTTTGCTAAAGCAATAGCCAAAATTGGTTTTTCTTTTAACCAGTACCATTCCCGGTTTTTATGTTCGTCAATGATATCAATAAGCATTATTCAGGGGAAACTCAGTGACAAAAGATCAAACAATGCTGCTTCAATCCGTGCCTGTCAAATTGTTTGAAACAGAAGATGGCCAATGGCTTGCCTTGGGGGAGTCGCCTGAACCTGTTGTAGAACTTCTTTTTAAGGATATTGATACCAGCTCAATTAAAACAATTAAAGAGCATTTAAAAACGAGTTATCTGAATGCACTGGCCTCTTTTGGATAGTGCAGTCAGCCGCAGTTTTTAAAGTCGTTAACACCCAACATTGAAATATCAATTGTAATAAAGATGCGTCTGATATTTTTTTTGGTTAAGCTTATCATTATTAAATGCTCTGCAATAAAAACTGAATGGGTCTGGTTTAAACATTTCTTTGTTACACGGGCCTATTTTATAAAAGGCATATTACTAAGTAGGTCGAACTTTTCATGTTTCGCAACACATTAAGCCGATTAATTAACTACAAAGAACTGATTATTGTTGTTGCAATTGGCTTATCAACACTGTTTTTAATTGATTCTATTCTGATTCAAGGCTTTTTAAAAGATGATTACTACCAAGAAAAACTAACCGCTGATCGCATTCATGCCAAAGTCCAATCTTCGCTTGAATCTCACGTCACGGCATTGATTGCTTTAAAAGTCATTTATCAGAATTTTATTGACATTAACCAGTACGATTTTGAACAGTACGGCACTTCAATCACGGCCTCATTGCCTGGCTTTAAACGGTTAATGTACATTGATAAAAACTTTCTGGTGAAGCAGATTTACCCATCAACGCCTGAAAACAAAGGGTTCTACAATTACGCCATTGCCAAAGAACCCAAGATGATGAGCGTGCTTACTGAAGCGAAAAACGCTGATCAGGCGACTCAGGGAAAAAGCATTTCACGCCTCCTCAACTTTTCAAATACAGGCAAAAGCTTCTGGGCATTTATTCCCATTTTCAGAAACCAAAATAAAGAGTTTTTAGGGTTTGCAGCAGGCGAGCTCTCTATTGAATCCATTTGGCGATCTGCTGGCCCTGCCTCTCCCCACTATCAAGTTCAGCTTATTGATCCAGAAGGTCATCAGTTATTTAAAGGCGTTAATCTGGGTGACAAGCAATCTGTTTCTCAATTTGAATTTATGTTACTGGGTCAGCACTGGCTCATTCAATTGCGCCCCCTTGAAAGTAATTTGCAAAATCATCGTGTTCAACGGGCAAGCTTGTGGCTGGGCGGGTTATTAATTTTATTATTGTTGGTGTTAATCAACTACAACAGCAAACGCCACAAACGAGAGCTTTCAATTTTAAGCCAGCAATTTGAGACCATTTTTGAAGCCTCACCAGATGGCATTCTATTGCTGGATGATAAACTGAATATTCAGCTCGCCAATCCCGTAATCTCGCAATGGGTGGGTCAAACAGCCGAGGCATTGAGTGAAAGGCCATTTTTCAGTGTTTTTGCTTGCAACTGCCCCCACCTGGCCAAATGCCAATCTTTGCCCCACTTGTTGTGCACCACAGGCGAATTTCAGCAAGACTTGCCCGACGTGCTTGAAACACGACTCTTGCAAAATGATACGGATCGTTCCATACCAGTGACTTACCGGCTAAATACAGCAAAAATCAGCTCAAAACGTAAAGGAAAAACCATTAATCAATTTATCTGCGTTTTGGGAGATATTACTGCCAGTAAAGAGCTTGAGCGTGTGAAAGAAAATTATGTGGCAACACTGACCCATGATCTTAAAACACCACTGCTTGCCCAAAAAATGGTTTTAAACAATATTATCGAAAGTGGGCTTACAAAAAACTTTCCACTAGCACAAGAGCGATTACTGCAAGGAGCAACTGAAAGTGTTCAAGATCTCTTAGATATGGTAAACAGCACTTTGTTGTTTTACCGGCTTGAATCTTCACACATTAAGTTGAATAAACAGGTTACTGGTTTAAAAGATCTACTAAAAGATATTCTGGGTGATATTCAGCCCCTTGCTGAAAAACGTTCAATGACGATAGCCTTAGACTGCCCACTAGAATCACCGGATGTCTTAATCGATCCCATTCAGATGAAGCGCGTCTTTCAGAACTTACTGTCGAATGCCATTCATCACAGTTATAAAAAGTCAGTCATCCAGGTTCGAGTTAGTGAATCGCCTGAGCAGCAAGCTGTTAATATTGCCGTAATTAACAAAGGGCCTGGCATTCCAAACGATCTGCAGGCTAAAATTTTTGATAAATACTACACACTCTCACGGCGATTTAAGCAGATTGGGACAGGGCTCGGTCTATATATTTCAAAGTGTATTGTACAGCTTCATGGCGGAACAATTACCGTAGAAAGTACATTAAACAAAGAGACGACCTTTGTTGTTATTTTGCCTGCAAATTTAACAGCCATCTCAACAGGTTCTAAGCACGGCTCAAAACAGAGTTCTGGACCTGAGTCTGAAAAAGAAACCCAAAATATACCAACTTAATCAAAGTTTTTAAACACGCTAAGCATCAGAGGCTAAGAATAACAGGTTAAGCATCAGAATCATGGAGTAATCCAAGCCCCTTATGCCCTTTTATACCTATATGCTTCGTTGTGCTGATGACACGTATTACACCGGTTGGACCACTCATCTAGAAAAACGTCTTCTGGTGCACAACCAGGGGAAAGGCGCCAAATACACGCGGTCTCGATTGCCTGTAACACTGGCGGCCAGCTGGGCTTTTGAGTCAGAGACAGAAGCACGTCGGTTTGAATATGCGGTTAAACAACTGAAACGAAGGCAAAAAATGGCTCTCATTGAAAACAGTATAGTTATTTCTTTAATTAAAGTTAATGGCATATTTTAATAAAGTGTAAAGACAAAAAGTGTAAAGATTAAGTGTAGAAAAGAGGGCGTATTCAGGACAAACTTCCCGGGGCGACAAAGGTGAAGCTGGTTCTAAGAGGTACAATCATGTAAGCTAACCCATCAGAAACCACCTTTGTGACGATCAGTGGTAAAGCCAGGTCTCCAATAGTTGTAAGCAGCGGAGTAAGCCTTCTTGCCTTTGAAAGTAGCCTGGAGGATACGGGAAATTTTTTCTGATGCCAATGGATTGCTATTAGTAACTTTATTCTTGAACATTAGCTGTTGTGATAGTATTATTTCTGCTTTTAAATAATATTTTTTATTAATTAGCTAGTGTTTTTTTATGTCAAAACTTACAACAGAAGATATGTATGGCTTTGGTTTCGGCTTATCACTTTTGTTGACTGGTTTAATAATTAACCTGTTACCGGAACTCAAAAACTCACCAATACCTCAATGGATAGAAATTGTTTGCGGAACTTTTAGCGGTGTAATTTTGGGAGCAACTTATTCAAAAATTTTGAGTCGAAAAGAGAAGGAACAATTTTTCAGCTTAATAGAGAGAGAGCTAGACAAGCTAGCCTCAGAGATATCCTCCTCCTCTTTAATAGAAAATTTCTCTGGCAAATGGTTTTGTTTCTACGAAACAACAGACGAACTTGGTCACAGAGTATGGAAATTTAATGATAGTCAACATTCCTTTAATCCTAATAAAAAAAAGCTTGATGCTTACATACTGGCAAAAGAAAAGAAAAATGAAGTTGTTTATCATCAACAAGCTTTCTTGAATAATGATAAATTAACTGTAATCGGAAATGCTGTTGAAGGAGAAACATATGTTGAAGTATTTCCTAATATTAAAGCTTACAACCTTAAAATACTTACTGGTTACCAGTTCGCAACAGGCTGGGATGGAACTAAGAGGGTTTCTCCAGTTTTGTATTTTAGAGAAATCCCTGATTTTTTAATGCATGAATGTTTAAAATGTGGATCAAATTTATCTGAAGAAAACAAAAAAAAGTTGTATGAAATCTGGAAATTAAACACAAAAGGCATTGCACAATTTCTATCTTGAGAGGCTTGCAAAAAAGAGGTTTATTGGGATGCAACCAGTATTTCCATCCGTTGGTAAATGATGTCAACATGTTTTAAATAATCATCGGTGTTAAAGCAGTCTTCAATCTCTGATGCCGACAATGCATTCGTAACTGTGCTGTCTGCCAACAAATTGGCTTTAAAATCACCGCCATCAACATTCCATGCGGTGTGGGCATTGCGTTGAACAATCTCATAGGCTTGTTCGCGGCTGATGCCTTTATCGATTAGTGTCAGCAAAACCCGCTGTGAAAAGACAATGCCCCCAAAGCAGTTTAAATTGTGGCGCATGTTTTCCTCGTGCACAATGAGATCCTGCATGACGGTATTAAACCGGTTGAGCATATAGTGCATTACAATAAAGCTGTCAGGCACAATGACACGTTCAACAGAGCTGTGGCTAATATCACGCTCATGCCAAAGGGCAACATTTTCCAGGCTGGGCACCACATAAGACCGAATGAGACGGGCTAGCCCCGTCAAGTTTTCAGAACTAACCGGGTTGCGCTTGTGTGGCATCGCCGAAGACCCTTTTTGACCCTTTGCAAAGCCTTCTTCTACTTCCAGTGTGTCTGTTTTTTGCAAGGCGCGAATTTCTGTGGCAAATTTTTCAAGACTGCTGGCCAAACCCGCCATGGCCATAAACAAGGTGGCCAAAATATCCCGTGAAATGACTTGGGTTGATGTGCGGGCTGGTTTTAAATTCAACTTTTCGCAGGTTTGGGCTTCCACCTCTGGGCTAATATTCGAATAAGACCCCATGGCCCCACTCATCTGACCCACGCGGTTTTCTTCCAGCGCGCCAGTCAGTCTGCACTGATGACGTTGCAGCTCATCCACCCAATTCAACAATTTGAGCCCAAACGTAATGGGTTCCCCATGAATGCCGTGAGACCGGCCCACCATCACCGTGTTTTTATGTTGGATGCTTTGACTTTTAACTGTGGCAATCAGAGTTTGCAATTTGTCTTGCAACAATTCACCAGCTTTCTGGATCTGTAAGGACAATGCAGTATCGATTAAGTCTGAACTGGTTAAGCCCATATGAACAAAACGCGAATGCTCACCAACAGAGTCACCCACATTGGTTAAAAACGCAATCACATCATGCCGGACAGTGGCTTCAATGGCGTCAATGGCATCGACTTGGAAGCACGCTTTTTTTTCAACGTCCGCATAAACCCCGGCAGGGATTAGGCCTTGTTCTTCCTGGGTTTTTAAAACGGCCAATTCAACAGACAACCAGGTTGAAAAAATAGCTTCACGGGTCCAAAGCGTTCCCATTTCCGGCAATGTGTAGCGTTCAATCATGTGGGGGGCAATTCATTCTCATTTTTTCTTACTCACAGAAACAAAAGACAGCCCTGGGCAAAAGTCATTTGCATTAACGATTATTCTGCGCCAGTGGCGTGCCATAATCAAGGGGAAGCTTTTATTGAATTCACACCTGCCGTCGCTTAATAAAACATAAAAAATAAGCAAACCATGAAAAAAAAAGACAACGGGTTCTCAGTTCAGTTGAAACGGTTAAGCGATGCCCTGTTTTTGACCGTGTTCCTGGCTTTTTTAATAATGCTCTGGGGCATGCCGACAGCTTGTCTTGCAGAAAACCTGACGAATGCGAAAAATAACAAGCCTGCTTTATCGATTGTCAAGAGCTCGGGCAATAGACGCATTGAGCCCATCCAGGTACCCGTTTTACACCAATCTGCTGCTCTTAAAAAAATGCCTGTTGGTAAAAGTAGTGGAAAAACCAGTAACAAAATGCCGCTTTTTGAGGAAGCACCACAACCATTAGCAAATACAGCATCCACAGGGTTAACCAACGGGCAGTCCTCACCGGCTTTACCTGTGGCTGAAGAAAGACAAAGCCCTGCATCCGTGGCTTCTCAGCCAGGGCAATATCAGCCCAAACCCGGGCAATATAAGCCCAAGCCAGGGCCATATCAGCCAAAAATAATGAATTGGGCCAGAAAAAAGCTGCACCTGACGACATTGGCTTACCAGCCTGCTGAAGCCATTATGGTTTTTGCCATCGTCCCCGAAAGCGGCAGGCAGGCCTTTAGTGATGTCTCAAAATTGTTTGGGCGAGAATTTGCCATACAGCTACAAAAAGCAGCCCCAGAAAGCGCTGTGTTTAATCCGGTTCAGGTGGAAGCAGAAGTAAAAAACCGAGGGCTGGACTACCTCTATGAGGCAATGCTGGCAACCTATCAAAGCTCTGGTGCACCAGACCCAAGCACCACAGGTTATTTATTGGAGCAATTAAGTGATACAGGGTTACCGGTTTCTCGGGTTGCCTTTGTTGAGGCAGTGGTTGATATGACCCATCCCAATGCCGCAACAGGTATTTTGGAAAGGGCTCGGAAATTACTAACCGATGATACCCAAAACCAGATTAAATCATTTTTAACAACCCGTGTTCAAGTGTTTGACAGCGAAGATCCGGCTTATCCACTGGTCTACCGGCAAACCTGGAAAAGACCCCTTCCTCATAGCCGATATGCCAATGTGACCCCCTCAGTCTTTGATGATACCGATAGCGCCCTTGCTTTTGCCGCCTTATCCCGAGAGATTTCAAAAGAACTGCTGTTAATTGCCCCGCGGTCAGCGTATATGATTCCAGTAGAATCCAATTCCCCGCAGTCAGGGTTTAGTCAATCGGTTCGCGGCCAGTTGGCCAAATAAACTTACGCGTCACTTCTTTTATACTGAATAGATTAAGCCTTTTAAAAGCATGAGGAACGCGTTAAAACAGCTTTCGGGTAGCCCCTGATAAGACACGGCTAAACGCTTTACTACTAACTTGAGAGGCTGTTATCGATCCAACAAAACTTAGTCCCCAATTTAGTGCTGTTCGAGCAAGACCGGCTTTGGCTCCCTTTGCCAGAAGAACTTTAGAAGCCAGTGCTGGACCAAGCTGATAAATTAAGCCTGCAGCAACAACCCATGGCACAGTGTTGCTCAGGCTGGGGTTTTTATCGGGGTCTTCTGAGTCCGGCTGATTTGTCGCCGGGTCTTGATTGGTTTGACTTCTTTCAGAGGCTTGTGCAGTAGACGTTTCTCCATGAGTACTGGAGGCGGCATCTGGTTGTTGGGTATGATGCATTGCATCAGATTCGGCAGTCGCATTTTCTGGGTTGTTTTCTGGATTATTTTCTTCTGACCTGTTTTCCGCAGGAAAAATCTTGACGCCAGATGCATGAGAAATCCCCAATACTGTTGCTGTCAGCGCTGCCAGTGTTATCACTGCTTTGGTTAAAAAGCCCAACCCTTTTTTTCGGGGTGATGATTGCTGTTGCTTTCCTTGTTCTACTGGAAGTTGGTTCTGTATACCGTCTCCATAAGCTGCTTGTGGATAGGCTGCAGGATTGAGCATTTGAGGGTCATAGGCGGTTTGTGGATAGTTGAAATTATGATAGGGGGAGACCATTTTTAAATCCTGTTTGGTGATTGGTTTTAAACTAGACTTTTTTTCGATGATAAGGGCTTTTTGTTTGGCTTTTACGTTGTTGAATTTGCTGCCAGTGAAGGACAAGGAGATACCGCAGGCAGATCAGTATATTCTCTTTTTGTCCAGCCTTTTCTCCAGATGAAAGATCCCCAAGTTTCCCTTGGTGCCAGTTCTGGAACTTCACTTTTCAACTTACTCAGGTGTGTCAAGGCATCCATTGTGTGGTTAATAACCGGAAGCGCAGTATTAAATTCAACCTGCTTTGAATCTGGTTGTTCTGTATCTGTTTGCGCAGCATCTGCTGGTGCTGAAGCTATTTCGGTATTAGTATTTGCTTCAATAGCTTCCTGATTATCGCTCGAAACTAAAGCTGTTTTTTCATGGGTTTGAGCGGTTTTGATGGCTCCAATCGCTGATTGAGAAGCCATTGCAGCTTGTAACCCATCGAGGGCATTTTTAAACGGTCCATAATTTCCATTATTGTTGATATTATTAGCTGTTGTTTGTAGAGTTTCTCGCTTTTGTTCAACCTCTGCCTGAAATTTCTGCAGGTTTTCAAGTGTTTTTAATGTCCCCAGATTATCAGTGGAAACCCCCAATAACTGCAGTCCCTGGGCTAAAGCATCTTTCTTATTGTTAATACTCTCTTGAATCGATCTTGCTTCATCAGCTTTAAATTGTTTATCAATAGTACGTCCTATTCTGTTTCTTTCTAGTTGATCTGTAATATCTGTTATTACTTGCGCTGCAGCATGCAATTTATTTTGGTTAACTTCTGCTCCAATGTTGACGTAAGCCTGAAGGTGGTTTTGTGCAGTCTCCAGTTCATCGGCTCTGAAAAAGGCTAGCCGGTCAGGCTGAATTACAGCTAGCAAGGGGTCAATTTCTTCAGGATTTGTACTCAGTAACTGACCTGCTTGAAGCAAATGGTGTACTTCTTTGATATCTTCATCCAATTGTTTACTGGCTTTGCCTGTTTTAATCGTTGGGGTTTGAATATTGTCACTCAACTGCGTAATTTTGGCCTGAATAGCCTCTTCAACTGTTTTGGTTAGCTTTTCTTCACTGTCATTGGTATTCAAAAAGTCTGCGATTGTATGTTTTATTTCTTGATTTTTATCTGATCCTTGTTCTCTGAGCCCGTTTACAAGTTCAGTGGTTTTAGATAAGGATAATTTTCTGTAATTGCCCTTTTTCCAAAGTATATAAGAGACAGCTCCTTGACCTTCAGAGGAATTCAAACTGGTTTGATCTAAGAAACCTGCAATTTGTGCGTATCGAGCTTCCAAATCAGATTGCATTTCTTTTGGGTTTTTCACATCAAGCGCTTTGATAGTTTTTTTAAAACCATCATCTTCAACGGCCTCTATCAAAACTTTCAAATTTTCATTGATTGGCGGTTCATAGGCTTCTGCAACAGTAACGTCTTCCGGAGCTGTATCGCCTTTCGGAGCTGGTGTATTTCCCGAGTCTGGAACCTGAACTGGTGTATCTTCCGTAATTGGTATTTCTTGCTGAGCTGATGGAACTTCTGGAACGGGTATGCCTTGCGGAGCTGGCGGAACTTCCGAACTTGGAACCGGAACTGGTGTGCCTTGCGGAGCTGGCGGAACTTCCGAACTTGGAACCGGAACTGGTATGCCTTCCTGAACTGGTGTGCCTTCCTGAACTGGTGTGCCTTCCTGAACTGGTGTGCCTTCCTGAACTGGTGTGTTTCCCGAGTCTGTACTATTTTCTGGGTTTACTGGGTTTCTGGATGTATTTTCTTGTGATTCTGTGTTACTTGAGAAATATCCATATCTTTTAGCTGCATAATAGCCTGCACCACCTGCTACTGTTGCCAAGCCTGTAATAACGGGTGCGCTCAGTAGTGTTGCCCCTGTACCTACTGTAGCTGCTGCTGCGCTTGTTGCTGCTGTGGCTGCTGTGCTTGTTGCCGCTGCACCGCCCCAAAAACTTCTGAGGCCAGTCAATACACTAACGATAGTAGCCGTAGCACTGGCAATCTTTCCAGATTTTTTAAATAAAGATCCGTCCTCTTGTTGAACTTCAGACGGACTTTGGGGTGGTTTACTAGCATTTTTATCATTTGTACTGCCTGCAGTTGGGCCTGCTGTACTCGATGTTTCATCTTGTGGCGCTGTATCCTGAACTGCATTTTCATCCTGAGGTTCAGAAGTTGTATGCGTTGGGGCTTGCCCTTTAAAGAAAAAGGCCAGTCCGGTGGCAACAGCACCCATGCCCATCACCAATGATCCCCAAAATCCTGTGGTGGGCATCATGCTTTTAACGAGGCTGGCCCCAGGAATCCAGTCCAAAAAAGACGATTGCTTGTCCGCATTTTGCGGATTGCTTGCAGCAGCTGACTGAGGTGTAAAAGCATCCTCTGGCGTTCCATAAGAATTAGCAGACTCACCAAACTGAGGAGCAGTATCAGTGCCAGGAGAAGCCGAGTACTGTGGTCCGTAATTGTAAAAATTAGAAGGTGAAACCATCATTGAATGCCCTTTTATGTCATAGCTTTCTGTATTTACTGGTTTACAATCACCAACTCTAGTCGCACTAATTCGAGCCAAATGGACGCAAAGCCTATAACGGCTAGATTAGAAATTGTGGTGATGCTGTTTTGTATTGGCAAAAATACCAGTGAAGAAAAAACGGTGCTGAATTGTTAAAAAATATCACAACTTATTTGCTAACCAATACAGTTAATTGGGCCAATCAGGACTGAACAGCATTGCCCGCAGCCTAAGGCAGCGTGTTTTAAAAACGGATTTGTTACTGGCCCACTATTTTTTGCAGCCCCTGAATGATTTGTTGAAACGCCTTGCCCCGGTGGCTTAGTTCATTTTTTTCTGCCATTGAAATCTCTGCCATTGTTTGTGCACAAACAGACCCGTCTTCTCTCACTGCGTGCATAATCGGATCGTAGCCAAACCCGCTGGTTCCTCGGGGCTGCTCCGTTGAAACCCTTAACACAGTGCTTTCAAAGACTTCATGGTGCCTTTGGGTTTGGGGATGGTACAGCACCATGCCGCAACAATACCGGGCCGCTCGATTCGAATGGTTTTCCATGAGCTTTAGAATGCCCATCATTAAATCCGTATTTGTAATGCCGTCATCTGACGTTCTGTCTTGTGGGGTGAGGTTATTGTAGTGCCATCCCAGTAATTCATTTCTTCGGGCAGGGGTTAACCACCGGTTTGAAAAAATGCCGGGAAATGGTGAAATGCCCTCTGTTCCATCAAGGGCCTCAACCACCAGGCCAGAATCTTCAGCCAAAACCCAGTCTGATCCTTGAACAGGTGGGGTCTGTCTTGCTTTTAACAGCGCGTTTTCAATAAAGGTTTTGCCAGTTTCCGCAACATCAGGGGCTTTCGGGTTGCAGACCAGCTGAATTAAGTGGGCTAGTCTGCCTTGATCTTGCATGGTTTTCAGTGACTGCTCAAGCTCACGTTGTTTGCCCGTATTTTTGGTGGCCAGTGTAATAATAATGGGGTTGGGGGTAGTCATTTTTATGGAGAGCAGTCAATCAATTAAAAAAGCGTAAAAGCGAACAACAAAACAAAATGCACTGTATTCAATAGATTATTGAATTGAATTGGGTGACCAGTCTGCTGTATTGTCAGGCCGGGAGACCTGCTGCTTAACGTGACGATAAACCAGTCGCGATACGTCTCGAAAAACCTGAGGCGGCAGTTGATCGTTAAAGGGACGCTCAACAAACATGCTGAGGATGTAGTACCGACCGTCAGGCAGAAAAAACACACCGGCATCGCCCAGAACAGTACCGATATTGCCCGTTTTATGGGCAACCTCAACCGATTTGGGCAAAACCCCTGCAAGTAGGCTTCTGTTTCGGGTTTGTTTGAGAATATCAAGCCCGTATGCCTTGACTGGCTCAGAGAATTGCTGCGTATTCACCATATTGTAGAGCAGCTGGCTTGACTCAAATGCTGAAATGGTATTAGTGCCCTTTAAATCAGGCAAAGGTGAGCGCACCGCTGTTGTATTCAGGCCCATTGCTTGCCAGGTGTCGTTTAGGCGGCTCATTCCCCCTTGATACTCAATGGCAATATTGGTACAAGTATTGTCACTAAAACGAATCATATCTTGCAAGACCTTGCCCAGTGCCAAGGTTTGCCCCGGTGGGCTGTATTGCAACCCCCCTGACCCGGAAGCCTGGTGCTGGGTGGCATACAAAAGGGGTTGTTCCTGGTGGATTATATTGTTTTCAAGCAGCAGCATGGCATCAAACAAAACAGGCAGTTTAATGACACTGGCCGCTGAAACGGTTGAGTAGCCATTAATATTAACAAATTCCCCGTGCTGCGGGTCAAAAAAGAAAACATGAGGGGTATACCGGTCTTGAACCTGTGATAAAAAACGCCGGTCAAACAGGGCAGTCAGTTGCTGTTTTAACGGGTAATTTTCGTGCATTAAGGGCAAAGGCATCAGTGGCATGGCACTGGGGTACCAAGTCTTAGAGTGCTGATCGGAGGGTACTGACACGCTGTAAGGCTGCAGCAAACTTATATGCTGTAAAACTGGGTAAGTAGGCAAGGCAAGGCCGTAAGCCTGATTCAATCTAAAATTTTTACGGGCAGGGCTCAAGCGGTCAAAGGCATTGAATTCTGTGGCCCAGCGGTCTTGTGTATTGCTTTCCTGACCTTCTGTAATGCCATAGCGCGTGTTTTTTTCTTCTTGGCTATACCCACCGGGGGTCAAAAAGAAAAAAATCAGTCCAACACAACAGGCGACTGCCGTGATTGCAGCAGTTAAAAACAAGAAAACCAGAAATAGTCGCCTTCGGCGAACGGCTTTACGCATCTGCTTTTTCTTGAGTCGGTTGTATATTTCACGCCTTGATTGCGGGTATTGAAGCTGATGCCGATGGGAGGGATTTTTATGGATGGTTTTTCGCAGGAGGAAACTGCTTTCTATGACGACGGTTAATGGGGTAGTTGTTATGCGGGCAATTGGGTCATTTGCTCAATGCGTTCCCGCAAATCATCGGAGTTAAAGGGCTTGACCAGATAATTGTTTGCACCAGCCTGTATGGCGGTTAACACGTTTGAGCGTTCACCTTCCGTGGTTACCATTAAAATAGGGGTTGCATTGCCAGACTCTCTAATGGCTTTAACGGCATCGATGCCCAACATCGTGGGCATGTTCCAGTCCATTAGAATAATATCAAATGTATTGCTTGCTGCCAAATCAACAGCTTCTTGTCCGTCACCGGCCTGGGTAATGTTCTCAGGGGTCACATTCATTGTGGTTAAGACCCCCACAATAATTTTTCGCATTACGGCTGAGTCATCCACAACCAGAACTTTTAGTTTTTCGTGGCTCACGTCTCTATAACCCTCTTTTTTTGGTGAATTAACATACAGGTAGAGTAAAATTGGTTTTCGCTAAAATTGAACCAGGACCAGGTTTTATTTATTTAATACAGTTGGGCCGTTTGCATAAAAGATTCAACAAAAGCTGTTTATTTTTAATAAAAGATTAATTAACTTGCTATTGAATTGACTCGCTATCGAGTAGACCTGTTCGCTGTGGCTTTATTTAAATTTAAAGGTCACTTGCATCTGAAATTCCATGCTTTGGGTTTCAAACACAATGACCAAAAATGGTGCATTTTTTGGATACGCTGAAATGCTGTGTTTTGCACCCAATATAATGTTGGGCAAAGATAAAGTGTAACTGGACCCGCTTTCTCGCGATAGGATGGTTTTAGCATTGCCGGATATCATATTGACCAACTCACCCACGCCATCAGTGCGGTCTGAGGCGGTAATTTTTTCTTTGGAGGTCCCCAGTAAACTGGATACAACCTCGCTGGCCAGGTCGATTGGAAAAGATAGCGACAACATGCCTTCGCCCCGTTCGCCCACAATGCCTATTAATGCTGAAATATCACCTGTTGGGCTGTAATCGAGCTGAGGTTTTACCTCTTTTACACCCACCTCAAAGTTGGCCATCGTCAGAAAAATATCTTTTGTCGCACTAACAATGGCATTAACCAATGTTGCGTCCAATTGGGTTTTGGTGTCCGTAGTACTCATTTGACCTCCAAAAGGGTTTTAAACTGTAAATCCGCTTGCTGCGAACAAAACATTTTTTTGACTTGTATAAAAACTATTCTCATCAGGCCCACTGACATGATTTAAAAACATTGTTAAAAAAATAGTTAAAACAGAGTTAACAGCACAGGTTGAGTGTAAAACCCAAACACTTGGCAAGCAAAAAATAACAATCACAATGCAATATATTAAATTTTATCATTTCTCAGCAAATTTGGTGGGACAACCTTAAAATAAATCCTCTTTTAATACCAAGACGTTAAAACAAAACGTTGTATTTCGGGACAGGGCGTAACAGGTTCACAAGAATTTACATTTAAATACCGTAACAGTTGCCCCAGATTTAAAAAGACATTGCTATGATACTCTCAGTTTCCCAAATTAAACAAGCTGTTTACTATGAACTCTGTTTACTAAAAACTGATTTGATAGAGACAATTTTTAGTAAGTTTCTCAAACGCTAACAAGTCAGTAAACATCCTTGAGCCAATGAATAATTACCATTTAGTAACTATTAAATACCTGTAACGGAATACCCTACCTCCTTACCACCCTTTTTTTCGTAAAGGCCGCTCCAATGACAAAACCCAGTAACCTTGACAATCCACCATTAACAGTCCCTGGCTATGAATATAAAGAAATGTCTGAGGCTGGCACGATGCAGATGGCTCTGGATGTTTCTTCAGCAAGCAATTCGGTTCAGGCATGCCGCATTGTGGATGACTTTGTTGCCAAGCAAGCACTCAGAAAGCTCTCTGGCGCAGGTAGTTCTGTTCACCTTTATGTGGGTGATTTACTCTTGACACGCGGGGTCGTCTCGAAAGTGAAACAAAAGCTTTCAAACGTTAACTTAGGCATTGACTTGGTTTATGCAACATTGCCGCAAACCCAGCAGGCTGCTTTAAGCGAAGGTTTAACCGTAAAAGAAGCAAAAGACACTTTTGACAAGCCAGCTCAGGGTATGGATTTTTTGTTTTCATCCCATCGGTTTAAGCCCAAAACAAATCCTCAGCCTGGCCCAGAATCAAGACTGGAGAATTCTGTGGGCTTGCCCATTGACTTGCCGCTTGAAAAGCCTGCTCTGGCCAATCCAGTTATAGGCAAGCCAGCTTTGTCAAAAAATCAGGGGGCACTGCCTGATAAGTTGACCCATGGCGTTGAACAACATCCCCCAAAGCAGCAAAAAGCAATGCATGCAATCAGCCTCCCAGCTTTTGAGTCAAGCCCAGCTTCTCTCCCAAAACTGGATCAAGCTGTTGAAAAAGAAATCGTCTCGTTGTTATCGAGCGAGAAAAAGGCAAAAATGCCTTTAATTGAAACCATACAAACCGAAGACGGGCAGTCTATTGTCATTGAAGACACCGCGTTTGAGACCCTGTATTTGCGTCAAAGCCTGCGCTCTGGTCAGACAGTCCGGTTTAACGGTAACATTATTGTTATTGGCGATGCGCATGCAGGTTGTGAAATTCTGGCTGGCGGCGATATTGTTGTCTGGGGCGAGTTAAAGGGCATTGCCCACGCCGGGGCAAAGGGGGATTATCAGGCAAGCATTCGTGCAATGAAAATTGAGGCCTTGCAGCTTCGTATTGCCGATTATATTGCCCGTCGCCCAGACCGTATTAGCTACCACAAAGAGCGTCAAGGTCATAATTTTTCGCCAGAAATTGCCAAAGTGTCAGAGGGAGAAATTCGCATTTTTAAACAAAAATAAGAACCAAGTAGTCATTGCCAGAGTGAGAAAAAATAATTAAAAAAAAACTGCTTTTTTTATTGTACCGTTTAACGAACATAGGATTTAATGATGCCAAAACAATCTGCAAAATCGAGTGAGGGCCGGGTCATTGTTGTGACTTCCGGCAAAGGCGGGGTAGGGAAAACAACGACCACTGCCAATATAGGCAGTGGGCTTGCCAGGCTTGGCTTGAAAGTCGCCTTGGTTGATACTGATATTGGCTTGCGAAATCTGGATTTGCTAATGGGCCTTGAAAACCGCATTGTCTACAACATTGTGGACGTGGTAGAGGGCCGCTGCAAGTTAACCCAGGCTTTGGTAAAAGACAAAAGGATGCCGAATCTGGCCTTGCTGCCCGCAGCACAAACCCGGGATAAATCAGCGTTAAGTGAAGATCAAATTAAAGGGGTTATTAACAGTTTAAAAGCCACGTACGACTTTATTTTGGTCGACAGTCCCGCAGGTATTGAGCAAGGTTTTATTAATGCCACAACAGGGGCCACAGAAGCCATTGTGGTTTGTACCCCGGAAATGTCATCCGTTCGTGATGCAGACCGCATTATTGGCCTGCTTGAAGCCAAAGAGGATTTGAAAACCTGCAAACTCATTATCAACCGGGTGCGCCCAGGCATGATTAAAAATAACGACATGATGGATGTTGACGATGTCCTTGAAATTTTATCAATTAAATTACTGGGTGTGATTCCTGAAGATCAAGACATCATTATCAGCACCAACAAAGGCGAGCCGATTGTCAGCAGTGATAACTCATTGGCTGGTACGGCATACCGAAACATTGCCCGCCGCGTTAACGGGGAAGATGTGCCTTTTTTAAATTTGGATGTGCCGACCAACTGGCTGGATAAAATTAAAGGCTTGTTTACAAAAAGTGCTTGAGTTTTACCGTTAAAGCCTGTAAGAATGTAACAATATATTACATTTACTGCTTTAAAGTATTGCTGATCTTTTTATTCAAAGCAAACCAAAAATCACTCAAAAAGGAGATTGTGCACCATGGGATGGCTAAGAAAACTGGTTGACTACATTGATCCACCAACCCAATCCAATAGAGCGTCCGAATCAGACAGCAACCAGGGTACGGGGGCATCTGATGCAAAAAAACGATTAAAACTGGTTTTAATGCATGACAGAACCCAATTGCCAGCGTCGCTGCTTGAAGAAATGCGGGAAGAGATGATTAAAGTCATTTCACGCTACGTTGAAATTGACAACAGTGCCCTTGAATTAAACTTGGAACCCACTGGCGATAACAATACTAACACCCTGGCTTTGGTGGCCAATATCCCGGTGCTGCGGACCATTCAGTCCAGTACTTCTGCAAGTTAAAACGTTTAAAACCAAGCGTTTTCAATTATCTAAGAGACTTCGACTAGCGTCCGCTCTTCTTCCAAAAAGTTGGTATAAACGGCCTTCCCATTGCAAAACCGATTATTTTCCATCAGGCGTTGATGAAAAGCAATGGTGGTTTTAATTCCGGTTATTGCATATTCATTTAAGGCCCGGCGCATCCGCAGAATTGCCTCTTCTCGTGATGCTCCCCAAACAATAAGTTTTGCAACCAGTGAGTCATAATACGGTGGAATGCTATAGCCTGGGTAAGCATGGCTGTCTACGCGAACACCTGGACCACCGGGTGCAACATAGCCATCAATGTTGCCGGGTGAGGGTCTGAAATTTTTTTCTGCATCTTCAGCATTGATTCGACACTCAATGGCATGGCCATTTATACTGACGTCTTCTTGTGTAATGGTTAAAGCACACCCAGCAGCCACACTAATTTGCTCTTTGATTAAATCCACCCCGGTAATCATTTCCGTCACCGGATGCTCGACCTGAATGCGGGTATTCATTTCCATAAAGTAAAATTTCATATCACTGTCGCAAAGCAATTCAATAGTCCCAACTCCTTCATAGCCAATTTTACGGATTGCTTTCAATAAAATATTTCCCACCTGCTCTCTCACTTCAGGGGTGACAACAGGACTGGGGGCTTCTTCCAGCAATTTTTGATGCCGGCGCTGAATGGAGCAGTCACGCTCACAGAGATGAACCACATTGCCAAACTGATCGGCCAAAACCTGAAACTCAATATGGCGCGGATTGGTAATAAATTTTTCAATGTAAACCGCATCATTGCCAAAGGCTGCCTTGGCCTCTGTTCGAGCCATTTCCAGCTGTTCAGCAACGTCTTTGGCCTGATGAACCAGACGCATGCCTTTTCCGCCACCGCCAGCGGTTGCTTTGATAATAATGGGGTAACCTGCGGTTGCCGCCCAAGTTTTAATCAGCTCGGCATCTGCTGTTGTGCCGTCAAGGCCCGGTACAACCGGAACCCCCACATCGGCCATAGTTTTTTTAGCCGTGGCCTTATCGCCCATTTTACGAATCATATCAGCATCTGGGCCAATAAACTTAATTTGATGATCCGAGCAGATTTGGGCAAATGTGTCGTTTTCTGCCAAAAACCCATACCCGGGATGAATGGCATCAACCCCGGCCATTAACGCCACACTCATAATGTTAGCAATGTTTAAATAGCTTTTACTGGAAGCTGGTGGCCCCACACAGTAAGCTTCATCGGCCAACTGAACATGCAAACTGTCTTTGTCAGCTTGCGAATATACAGCCACGGTTTGTATCCCCAGCTCCTGACAGGCCCGAATAATTCGAAGGGCAATTTCACCCCGGTTTGCAATCAGTACTTTCTTAAACATGGTGGTATTGTCCTAACATGAGGCTGTCTAAAATGCGGTTCTAAGGTTATAAAATCCAGTCAATGCAAAAATTGCGTGACTGTTGTTTTTAGGTTTTTAAATAATTAAATGAGATGCAAAAAATTAAGCGGACGGGTCCACATCAAACAAGGCTTGGCCAAATTCCACCGGTTCGCCATTTTTCACCAGAACGCGTACAATTTTACCAGCGACTTCTGATTCAAGCTGATTCATCATTTTCATGGCTTCAATAATGCAAACTGTCTGTCCTTTTGCAACCTTATCGCCTACTTTTACAAATGGGGCCGATTCTGGAGAAGGGGCAATATAAAACGTTCCGACCATTGGGGATGTAATTTGTGTTACCTGCGTTGCATCGGTTTCATTTTCAGTGATTTGGACCGCTGAAGATTTTGACGGCAGTTCTTGAATCGGACCTGGTGCTGGTGGGGCATAAATAACAGGCTGATGGGGGGAAGCTCCTGGTTGTGCCTGCACGACTGTTGCATTCGGGTAATTTGTAGCCACGGGCAATTTAATGGTAATGCTTTTATCCCCGTCCTGAACAATGAGTTCGCTAAGTTGCTTTTCGCGGGCAATATCGGCGAGTTCTTCAATTTTGCTGGTATTGATATCCATACAGGTAACAACCTTTTTTAACAACGACTGTGGTCAACTGATGTTTCTCGAAGCTTCCGTTTAATGGCTTTAATGCTAATATAACGCAGGGCTAGGCGCGATCTAAGTACTGGTTGTTGCGGGTATCAACACGAATGATGGTGTCGTTTTCAACAAAAAATGGTACGTTTACAACCGCACCTGTTTCAAGGGTTGCGGGTTTTGTTCCGCCTTGAGCGGTATTTCCCTTTTCAGACGGCGGGGTATCAACCACTTTGAGCTCAACATGGGCTGGCAAGTCAACACCTATCACTTTATCGTTGTGCAGTAACACATGAACGACCATTTCTTCTTTCAGGTATTTGATGCCATCGCCAATGCTTTCTTTCCTGATGGGAATCTGATCATACGTTGAGGTATTCATGAACGTATACTCGTCTCCATCTGAAAACAGAAACTGCATTTCGTTTTTTTCAAGATGGGCTGTTTCAATTTTTTCACCTGCCCGAAATGTTTTTTCTACCGTTTGTCCGGTTTCAATATTACGCAGTTTGCTGCGAACAAAGGCCGCCCCCTTGCCGGGTTTGACGTGTAAGAATTCAACCACTTGCCACAAATTGCCATCAACAATAATGGTTAGTCCTGTTTTAAAGTCATTGCTGGTGATCATTTTCTATGTCCTGTTGTGTGGGGGTTGAAAGACTGCCTGTATCTGTGAGTACTGTAAATATCGTAAAGAAAAGCCCACTAAAAAGCAATTCCTCATTGCAAAGAAAGCAGAGTCAAGCCAGTCGTAAAAACAGCCTGGATATTTGGAACTGTAAAAAAGTGTTAACAATGTATCAACGGGATTGATTGAGAAGCTTTAAAAACAAAGTGTATTGTCATCACAACTTTTAATTAATTTTTAACTATAGAATGGAAAATTGCTATGCCTTCTTTCGGGTTTCCCAGATTGGGTTTAAGTAGTCTTGCCCGAAGAAAACAAAAATTAGAGCTCCCATTGTTTAAGCCAACGGGTTATGAAAAGCCTGAATCAGAAAACAAAAATGCCTCAGAGCAAAATACAGAAGATAGAGTACCAAAATTAAAATCTGCCAGAAAATCCAAAGTGGGTGCTTTATTTCTGTTTCTAACCACATTGCTTGGGCAACCAAAAATAGTCGGGTTGCCATACACAGCTTTGATAAAAAATCCCAATGAAACCAGTGACTATTCTCCTGGCCCAAAGCTTCATATTTTCGATCGATTTCTACCCGAACCAGAAGATTTAAGAAAGACAATTTTTCATGGAGATATCGTTGCTAACAGTGCAGCAGGTATAGCAAAAAAAGGCGATAAAACTTTGAATATACACTGTACACATGTTAAGCCCGGTCGATTAATCACCAAACTAGAAGAAAGTTTTGAGTCAGGAGAAATAAGCTGTGGGGATGTAATTAACCTTTCAGTAACCCTGAGCCCTTTTGATGAATTGCAATATGAACCGTGGAACCTATGGGCAACTTTTGCTTTGAAAGTGAAAAATAAACTGGGCTTGCCTCACGTCACTTCAGCAGATCAAAAAAGTTTTGAACAATACTATTTAACACAAGATTTAAGAAAAGAAGATTTTTTGCGTGCATTCTTAGAACTTGATTCAGATTATTTCAAAAATCATTTGAATTACTTGTTAAACTTAATCATATTTAACGCTATGGCAATGAACCATAAAAAGCTGCCTGAGGTAGAAGCCAGAAACAAGCAACTTCTTGCAAGCAAAATGGACCGTTGGACTCAATTACTCAAAAAACTTGAAGAAAAAAATGTTCATGTTGTCATTGCTCCAGGTAATGGTGGTCATTATTTAAAAACTGATGAAAAAAACGCGCAAAATTTTTTATTAACCAATTCAACAGAGCATTCTGTTGTTATTTCTGTTGGTGCATTAAAAAACGAAATGTATACAACCCCAACAGAAGGATTAAACGCAAGAGCTGATGGCCGAATAAAGGTTATTGGCTTAACAAATGGAAGAGTATTTGAAAATAGAGGAACTTCTTTTGCAGCGCCAAAAATAGCAGCAGAGTTAACACACTACAAAAAAACGCTTTATCCTCCCACTGGAAATATTTCGGCTTGCAAAGGACGTCCAAAACAAGTAAAAGAATCTTTTTTAAAGCAATTGCCTGTTGATTTGTCTGAATAACCAGGGCATGAAGAAAAATTATAGGGTCTGTTAACATTAAATGTGCTTAATACTCTTCAGCACATTCTGCGTTGTCAGCACATTCTGAGTTGGTTGATGTTTCATCTTAATACAAAATTTTATCTAATATTTTTCTTTGCTTTATTTTGTTAGAGGAAAGCTATAGCCTTTCCAACAACAAGCCCTGAATAATAGCAGAAATGTCCGGTTTCCTTTGAAATTTTTTTCAAAGATAAGGATGAATCAGGCTTACCGCTTTTAGAGGTATATCTACTTAAGCAGCACATACTCACAAAGGCAGTTTCTGATGGGGGCGGCGTTACACTCTCAGAGAAGAAAGAGTGTGTGTTTGAGAAGCTTGGGTCTCAACGCGAAAATACAAAACGTGTTTGAACCTTTAATAACGCATGGGTTTAACTCTGGGCAAAGAATACGCTACAATAGAAAAGGACAGGGCTGCTTGCGTGTTGGGTTTGCCTTAACTCTGATAAGACTAAAAAACAAACACCAACCACCCATTGGTCCAACCCCTGCCTTCTCAAATTGAGAGATAGAGAAAATTTATTTTTTTTATGCACATTCATCAAATTGTTATCGACAATTTCAAATCGTTTTCGGGCAAAACAGTGATCCCATTTGAACCGGGTTTTACAACGGTTTCTGGCCCCAATGGATCGGGAAAAAGCAATATTATCGACAGCATTTTGTTCTGCCTGGGGCTATCTACTTCAAGAACCATGCGGGCCGAAAAAATTTCGGATTTGGTCAATAATCTCTCAAACCGCAAAGAAGCCAGTGTGGCCATAACATTTAAAAAAGATGCGGAAGACTTAAAAACCGATGCCTTGCAAACCCGCCTAAACCTGAGCGCTGAAGAAACTCAGGCAGAAAAGCAACCAGAAAATCAAACGAATGCTGATACTGAAACGACCGAGTCAACGCAGCGTTTGGTTGAAGACAATGCAGCACCCGTTGAAATTACCCGCGACCAATTGGGGCCAAACAGCCAGTTTGTTCAAGTCAGTCGACGGATTCGTGCTGGAAGCCAGACATTTCACAGCACGTATACATTAAACGGAGCAACAACAACGCTGACCGATATCCACGATTATCTCAGCCAGTATAATATTTCGCCGGGGACGTATAACGTGATGATGCAGGGGGATGTGGCTGGCATTGTGAATATGTCGGCCCCGGAGCGACGGAAAATTGTGGATGAGATCGCTGGGGTTGCTGAGTTCGATCGCAAAATTGAGCAGGCCAACACCGAGCTTCAGGCAACGGCAACCAATATTGAACGCAATGCCATCCTGCTGGCTGAAATTGACGTACGCTTGTCTCAACTGGCTGGCGAGCGCGATCATGCACTGAAATATCAGGCCTTAAAAGCAGAGCGGGCGACCTTTGAAACCCAGTTGCTTGCCGCAGAGTACAAAACGCTAACCACAGCAATGGCTACCACCACCGAAAATATTACGCGCTTACGCGAAGAAAAAAAGCATGCGGGTGTTCTGCTGGAAACGGTTGTTCAGGCCATTTCAGAGACCCATACAACCCTGCTTGACTTAACGGCTTCAGTAAAGCGAAAAGGCGAAGATCAACAGATTGCACTGAAAAAACAAATTGAAGAACTTAAAGGGCACGTGGCCCGCAAACAAGATTTTATTGCCTCTGGCGTTGAAAAAAAGACTGCCGCAGAAAACCGCATTGTCCAATTGCATCAGGAAATCGAGCGGATGCAGGCCAATGCTGCGGAGATTGATACCACCATTGCCGGGTTTAATCACCAGCTGGATGAGTTAAACACCTTGCATGAAGGGGAAGAAAGTGTACTTAAACGGCTTGAAACCCAGTTGGATGGCATTACGGCATCCAGTGATACATTAACTGTAAAGCGCTCTGAAGCCTCTAAAACGCTACTCGATGAAGAAACAACACTGGCCAGGTTGCAGCGGGAGACACTGGATTTAGAAGCAGCGCTTAACCGGATCGACTACGATGTGTCGCAACGCCAAAAAAACCTTGCTGCTGGCAATACCAAGCAAACCATGCTGCAACAGCGCCAACAGAATCTTGAGACCGAAAAAAAAGACCTGACTGAGCAAAAAGAGGCCGCTGACGCCCAAGCCCGACTGCTGCAATCGCAAGTTTCTGAGGCGCATAACAAGTTGGCCCAGCAGCAGCAAAAACTCCAGCAATTTCAGAAAGACTATGTTGTGCTGGAGGCCAGGCAACGGGCTTACGATGAGGTTAATTTTACCCGGGCCGTCGATACCATTTTAAAATCGGGATTAAGTGGCGTTCACGGTACTATTGCCCAATTGGCTGATGTGGATCCGGGTTACCGAATGGCCCTTGAAATTGCCCTTGGCGGTCGTATCCAGAATATTGTGGTGGATGACGAGCATGTGGCAAGCCAGGGCATTCGGCTGTTGCAGGAAAACCGCGCAGGGCGGGCAACATTTTTGCCGCTGACCAAAATTATTTCAGCCAGAAAACTTGCCCGTGCGCCAATGGATGCTGGGGTCATTGACTTTGCCTTCAACCTGATAGACTTTGATGCCCGCTACAGCGATGTTTTTGCTTACGCGCTTGGGGAAACCCTGATTGTGGATTGTGCAGAAACGGCCAAGCAGATGATTCGCCGCTACCGTATGGTTACACTGGATGGCAGCTTGTACGAGAAATCTGGGGCGATGACGGGCGGCTCCCAGACGCAACGCAGCCGGGGTAATGCCTTTGGTGGCGCTCAGCTTGATAACGATTTGGTTGAACTGGCCAAACGGCGCGATTATGCCGCTGAAGAAAAAAGCAGGGTAGAAC
The DNA here is from genome assembly GCA_038745945.1 of Cyanobacteria bacterium P01_H01_bin.74. Classification (GTDB taxonomy): domain Bacteria; phylum Cyanobacteriota; class Vampirovibrionia; order Vampirovibrionales; family Vampirovibrionaceae; genus JBCDLA01. The sequence continues at coordinate 29,014 of JBCDLA010000016.1, forward strand.
AGCACGTGTCTGGGCTTCAGATAAAACTGGAAACCGTGAAGGCTGATTTGGATAAGATAAACCAGCGCTATTCTGCGGTTTCAGCGGCACTAAATGAGGTTTTGGAGCAGCTAAGGACATTAGATGCCGAAGCTGAACCCGAAGATTGGGGGCAGCTGACCAGCGAGAAAGCATCACTTGAAGTCGCATTGACTGAAAGCCAAGCCGCTTGCAAAGCCCAAGAAAAAACACTTGAAACTGCCCGACAGGCTTTGGCTGAAATTGAAATCCAGTTGCCACAAGATCAGTTGGAAGACCTGCGCAGCCAAATGAAAGAAGTCCGTTTTCAGATGGCGTATTACGACACCCACATTCGTAATGTGCAAGGCGACATTAAAAGCAAAAGCCTCGAGAAACAATATCAGGAAGCAGGGCAGGCTGACTGCAAGCTTCGGATTGAAGAAACCCAGGCCAGTATTGTGCACGTTGAAAAAGACAGCCGGGCTGCCCAAGAAGAAATTGAATTAACCAAAGTACAAATTGATGCATTGACGGCCCAGACCTATGCCCTGGACGATGAACTGAAAAAACTGCAAGATGAGCGTGATGGCGTTCAAGCCCAGCTGATTGAACAAGAGAAGCAGAAGAATAAAGCAGAACGCCAGATTGGCCTCATCGATGAGCAAATTCAAGCGGGTTATGCCAGACAGCGTGAATTGCAACCCCAAATTGAAAAAGCCAAACAGGCCTTGAAAGCTGCTGGTATTGACGGAAGTACTATCGCTGAAATGGCACTGCCCAATCAAGCAGAAATTGAATCGTCAATAACAACGATGACCCAAAAAATGCAGCAAATGGAGCCTGTGAACATGCTGGCCATTGACGATTACGACAAGGTGTCTGAGCGGCGGGCTGCCTTAAGCGAAAAAATTGACACGCTCAACGCTGAGCAAGACGCCATTCGTCTGAAAATTGCCAGTTACCACGATTTAAAGCTGTTGTCGTTTCAAAAGGCGTTTGACAACATTGATCAGAATTTTAAAACCATTTTTGCAGAACTGTCTGACGGGGAAGGCCAATTAATGTTGACCAATCCCAGTGCCCCGTTTGAAGGCGGTTTAACCATTCATGCCCAACCCCGCGGGAAAAAAATGTTGCGAATTGAGGGCCTCAGCGGGGGCGAGAAGTCATTGACGTCACTGGCTTTTGTTTTTGCCATTCAGCGGTATATGCCCGCCCCGTTTTATGCCTTGGATGAAGTCGATCAGAACCTGGACGGCATTAATGCAGAGCGTCTGGCGGCTATGGTGGGCCGGGAAGCGGGTCGCGCGCAATTTGTAGTGGTCTCTTTAAGAAAGCCGATGATTGAGCAGTCTGAGCGTACGATTGGGGTGACCCAGCGTCAGAACGGAAAAACCAAAGTGACGGGTATTAAACACCGGGCATTCGGTGAAGATGCAGCTTCAGACAAAATATCCCATCAAACGGTTTCATCTCAGCGATCTTTGGTTTCTTAAACTATAGCAATCTACTTAGCCTGGGGGCCATCTAAACGTAGCTCAATAAAATGGAATATTACTTTTTGCATTGAAGGATTATCAAGCCATTTTTTTAACACGGGATTTTCTTTTTGTTGTTCTATAAAGTCATCAACAGGTTCTATGTTAGGATCTAGCATATTATCTAAGACTAGACAAGAAAGAATATAATAGTCAATTAATTCTCTAAGTTCACGATCCTTGATTATTGACTTTAAAGGTTTTTTTACAGATGAATCTTCTGGCAATTTATTGACTGTATTAATAAATTCATTATGACTGGCCGTTTCCAAAATGCCAGATTGAGTAATTTGTTCTTCAGTGGGTCTTGCCACATTAGTGGGTCTTGCCACATTTTGTCCTGAGGTTTCCTCTAAATATATCTTAATGTAATGATTTACTACGGGTTTCATTAAAGGATCATCAAGCCATTGTTTTAACGTAGAATTTTCTTTTTGTTGTTCCATAAAACCTTGAGAAGAGCGGTTTTCAGAATCTACATAGAAATCAAGAAGTAAGCCCTTAAAATTATCATCATCTATCATTGGCTTTACAAGTTCTTTCACAGGTGAACCATCTGGCAAAGTTCTAATTGCGCATTTAAAATTATAAGGATTCTTAGTTTTTAAAATGCCAGATTGAGCAATTTGTTCTTCAGTGGGTCTTGCCACATTTGAAGGAGGATAACCTTGACTTTGGTAATAAGCGCTTTGTCTGGCTGCATTTCGCCTCAGTTTGGCTGCTGTGTCTCTCTCCTTAGGTGTCATTTTCTTCTTATGTTTATTTTTAGATACTTCAAAGCCACGTGGAGGCTTTTTAGCCGTTTCTCTAACTTGACTGTCTTGACTGTGATTTTTAGGTTCTGTATTTAATTTAGCTGTTAACTTAAGAAAATGAATGACCAGCTTTTTATCAGGTTTTGTTTTTATTCCAAGGGTTTCTTTGTGCTTTTTAATAAATGGGTTAGGAGCTGGCGGTTTCGTATACCCCTCTGTTTGAAGGATATTAAAGAAATTCTTAAAAAGCTCCTCTGCAGAAGTACGGGCTTTTTCCGGCAGTTGACTGATGGCAGTGCTCATACCTTCTAAATTCTGCACGTTAAACAATGGTTGATACTCTGGCACTTGATTCATATGGTCCGTATTATCTTGGCCAGCATGGCTTTTTTTAGGGTTAAATAATAGCTGATAACGGCTATGTCTATTAGCCCAATTTTCCGAATTAGCTTTTCTCTTGGCAATAGCCTCTTCTCTCTTAGCAATCGCTTTTTCCTTACTGCCCGCTTCCCGAGTACGGTATGCCTTAAGCCATTCTGGTGACTGCAGGCCTAATTTTGCAGCAGCTTTAAGTTCATCAAGCTTCTCTGGGCTTAATTCTTGCTTTGGGTTCTTTTTATTGCCTGCAAAAGCCATAGGTCTGGATCGACCATTAATATTTAAGTTATATCCGTTAAAACCGCCTTGAATTTGCATTTTAGGCCATACCTTTCTGTATTCAAACTTCTGCTCAAAAAGCTCTCCATTTGCGTTTATTCAATCACAGGGCCGATGTTCATGCAAATTTGGTTTTTTTCAGAGCAAATTTTAAAACTACAAAAGGCAGACAAAAGAACCGACTAAAATTTCAGTTTAAATAGACAGGCAAATCCTCTTTTCAATGAAAGTGATTGACCAGTGTTTTCGCTTGCTGATAGGCCTTCAGAGAGTCAGAGGCGTAAACCCACTGTCTGGCAACAGTTCCTACAGCCACTCCGGCAATATACTGGTGCCTGTCATTTTGCAAATGTAAGGCTGTTTTCTCACTAATTCCCCCCGAAATGGTGATATACGGCACTGGCAAATTCAATTGCAAAAACGCTTTTTTAATGGTGTCAGCGGCATTCAGGGCTGGGATGGATTTGTCTTCCCCGAGTTGGCCACTCATGCTATCGCCATCCGCTTGAATGACAACAGGGTGCGGGCTAAAATTTTGTGCAACCTGAAAAAAATCGGTAATCTGTTTAGCAGTCAACGCTTTGGGTCTAAAACACAGGGAAAGCAGTCGTTTTTTAAGGCTGTCACTGTATTTCTCCAAAAACTCGGAAAGCATGGCAGCATCACAGTAATGGCTATGAATTTCAACCGCACCAACAGACCCATGAGACAACGCAGCGTGCATGGTTTTTTCAACCCGAAACGGAAGCACTTTCAGCGCATCAACCGGACAAGCTGGCACACAACGACTGCACCCAAAACACAGTGACTGAGAAATCTCCAGTGTGGTTTTAGGGATGGCCATGGCCCCACTTGGGCATTCTGGAATGCAAATGCCACAATCAATGCAGTTGTCTCGGTTCAGTGTGATTTTACGAAAGTGGGGATCAGGATCCAATGGCAGGCTAATCATCAGAACAGGCCTGGCTTTCTTTAAAAGCGAGCGGGTATTCTGCTTGTTTTGCGTCAGTGTCTCTGAAACAACATCAATCACGGCAACATCTGCTGCCATGTCAATGCAATCAATGCCTGCTTTGGCATAGGCTGTGACCAGGTGTGCAATGCGGTTGGTATCCGTAAAACTGCCGCCCAAAACCAACTTGAAAAACTGCTTTTCTGCCAGAGAACAGACCATTGAATCAACGGCTGTCTTTTTTTTACTGAAAGGGGCACTTGATCTTATTTTCTTGAAGGCCAAGCTTCGACTGTCTTTTTGAGCATTTGAATAAGACTTGTGCATACAATTAACCCTAACAGAAAACGGACCTACTGGAAAATACGAGCGTTCGGTAGGCTTTTGGATTGCATACGGTATTGTTTAGAAAAAAATTTATTGCAGATATGGCTGTAACTACTGACTGAAAGCAAAAATTTTTTGGCAAACAACCAAGCTGTTGAGCAATTCATTTTTGAAGCCTGGCATGGCTTTTGATGAATTAAATGCTTGCTAGAAAAGGCAATTTAATAGTTATATTCTGGTTGTATTTGTGATGAATAAAGATCCATTTTAATGGATTTTAATGATTGACCAGTCAGTATAACCGTGTAAAAAGCGTTCAAATATTAAGAAAAATTTACTGCCGAATGAGCCTAAGAATTTCAGCGCGCTCTGCAACAGGCATGGCCTGGAATTCTTCCCAAAGCATTGAAACACTCATTTTATCCGTTGGAAAAGCCACAGCATGACGACATGATATGGTAAATGGATGTTCCAGGCTTAAAGTTTTTTTTGCCGCTTTGAGCAAAGCTTCAAAGTCTCTGGTAAGCTCTCGCAACACTGAATTGCGAATTGTTGCCGGGTCTTGTATTTTTGTGAATGCTTGCCCCATAACAGTTGGCCTTTTTATTAAATTTGAGGAGTTGCTTTATTAAAAAATCATCACCAAAATTTATTGATCTAAATTCTATTGTACACAGTTTTTTTGTAAAAAAAAGCAGGATCTTCGTTACACTTCTTTACAGTATTTGACGGAAATCAGCACACAAAGAAATCGATTTTCGACGGGATTGCTGGGTGTTTTATTAACCGGCTTTTTATGGCTTTGAAGCGTCAGGCTCAGGGCGTTGCTCGGTTGTCACTGCAACGGATATGGGATGACCGTTCCGCAAAATGTCCAGGGTAATCGCAGTATTGACGGGCTTTTCTTTAACAAGACTCTGGAAAGCTTCTGCCTTTTTAATGGCTGCGCCATCCACTTTTTGAATAATATCTCCTCGCATTAAGCCAGCCTTGTATGCCGGAGATTGTGGCATGATCTGATCAATTAAAATACCAGAGGCATCCGTAGGCAAACCCACCTGCTCAGCCAGTTCGGCATTCAGTGAAATCATTGCAATACCAACCCAGGGGCGAACAACCGGTTTTCCTGCAATCAGGGTATCCGCAATGGTTTTAACCGTATTAACCGGAATTGCAAAGCCGATATTTTGGCCTTGGCCTGAAATGGCCGTATTGATGCCAATAACTTCGCCTTTTAAATTAACCAAAGGGCCCCCAGAATTTCCTGGATTAATGGCCGCATCGGTCTGAATAAATGACAAGTTGGCATTCAAATCCGGAATTCGTCGAGACAAAGCACTGATAATGCCCTGTGTTACAGAGTGGTCAAACCCCAGGGGACTGCCAATGGCAATGACCCATTCACCGGGACGTAATGAATCACTATCTCCTAAAGTTACAGCTTTAAGATTGGGGGCATCAATTTTCAATACCGCCATATCCGAGAGTTTGTCCATCCCCAACAGTTTGGCCGGATATTTACGTCCGTCATTGAGGGTTACGGTAATGGCATCGGCCCGACGAACCACATGGCTGTTGGTTAAAATGGTGCCGTTGGTGTTCAATATCATCCCAGAACCATTGCCTTTGACAATGGATTTTCTTTTTAATGGGGCACGGCGCAAATTGGGCTGTTGTGAGTCAAACGGTATAAAGCCCTCATTTCCTCGGGGGGCCATACCAAAAAAACGTCGAAAGATTTCATCTCCAAACGGAAAACCCGACGGCGTTGAAACCGCATATTTCCTGTTGACATCGATATTGACAACCGCTGGCGCAATGGCTTCAGCGATATCTGCAATTAAGTTAGGGGTAAACTGAGCAGGGTAAGCCTGATTAAAAGGCCGCGCTGCAAGGGCATTGTCAGTAGGTAAGCCAGCAAGTAAGAAAGAGAAGGAAGAAAATGATAAGGCGACAGTCAGTCCCAGTGTTAGTAAACGGTTCATTGAATTTCCTTTTTTATAGTTGTAGCCTATTATAATCATAAAATTTTGCAATCCATACTCCGTGTATTTTGGGTTGTTTTAATCAATCAATTCTTTTGCATCACCTTGTAAGCGTCCGAAATGTTATAGACAAAACCCTATTGAGTTTTATGGATACTTGAAAGCATTATTTTTTTCGCCTCATAATTCTTGTACAAAAAATAACAGTAAAACCTTTTAAAATACAATATATTAACATTTTCATACCCCGTATTACCAATGCAAACAGACACATCATTTGGTTTTTTTGATAAAACCCGTTCCGGGGCAAAGCTGGATGATTACAACTATCCGCTGCCTGAAGATAAAATAGCCCGCTACCCGCTTCAAAACCGGGATGACGCCAAAATGCTGGTTCTGGATCGGCAAACAGGCCGTATTGTACATACCCAGTTTAAAGCACTGAGCCATTACCTGCAGCCGGGTGATCTCATGGTACTAAACAATACCAAAGTACTGCCTGCACGCTTTTTAGGATGCCGGCAAGGACATACGGGCACGGTTGAAGTTTTTCTGCTTCATCCAGACAATACAAAAAATGAGACCCAAACTGGTAGGCATGTCTGGTCAGCCTTGCTGCGCCCAGCCAGAAAATTAAAACCCGGTACCATCATTACATTGGCTAATACTGATGCCCGTCTGGAAATTTTATCCGTGGGCAACCGGGGAAACGGTAGGGTGGGGGTTCATTTAACGCCATCTGCACCCTCTGTTGAGGCCTTAATGGAATCATTCGGCCATATGCCCATCCCCCCTTACTTAAACCGAAACGCAGAAGAAACGGATAAAACCCGTTATCAGACCGTTTTTTCCACGGTGCCTGGCGCCCAAGCGGCTCCAACAGCTGGCCTGCATTTTACACCCGAACTGCTTGTCCAGCTAAAAGATCAAGGGGTCAATCAGGCGGCAGTCACACTGGCCGTCAGTGCGGGGACATTCCGAACGGTTGATACTGCTGATATTACCGCCCATCACATGGATCCGGAATGGTACGATTGCCCGTCAGAAACAACCCGGGCGGTTCAGCTGGCAAAGCAAAAAAAACAAAGAATCCTGGCTATTGGCACCACGGTTGCAAAAACCCTTGAAAGTATTGCTGCTGGGCATGGGGAAGCATTTTCAGAATCTGAGTCACCCAGACCGTATCAGGATTGGAGCCAGCTGTATATTTATCCGGGATTTCAGTTTAAAACCATTGATGCATTGCTGACCAATTTTCATTTGCCCAAATCAACACTGCTGATGCTGGTCAGTGCATTCTGTAAACGCCACTACGTTGCCGGTGCTTATCAGGCAGCACTGGAAAACAACTATCGCTTTTTCTCTTACGGGGATTGTATGCTAATTATTTAACTGGCAAAGGCAATAGAAACAGCAGGCGTATTGCTGCGGTTGTAGTTGCTTAAGGCATTTTTTACCCGGATGCATGAAGCGCAAGCGCCACAGTGTATTGAATTACCGCTGGTATCGATTGTGGATTCATAACAGCTCCAGACAGATTGAAACGGAACATTGCACAGTGTTGCAGCATGTTCTAGTATTTCCTGCTTACTAAGGTGCTGCAAGGGTGCCACAATTTCAACCTGATTTTGTGTCGAATAAGACAAGCTGTCTGAGACGGCCTCACAAAAAGCCGGGGTATTATCGGGGAAGGCTTCCCCTTCTTCACGGTTGGCCCCAAAAATTACATACCTGGCCTGGCAAGACTCTGCAAATGCAGCGGCGACATTCAGTAAAACCCCGTTTCGGTTGGGTACCCAAACCCGGTTGACATCAAACAAGTCCAGATCACACGATGGCGCTTTATCCGTTGGGCTTTTGGCTTGTTTCAGTGCTGTTGGAAGCAATGGGGCAAGCCACTGTAAATCAACAACACGGTGAGGAATCTGATAAAAGTCTGCAATGGCAGCAGCTGATGCCAGTTCTTGTTTTGCAGCACGTTGACCGTAGTTAACGGTTACAGCCAAGACAACATCCATTGTCTGAATGCAACTGGCAAGAGAAACAGTTGAGTCAAGACCCGCAGAAAGAAGCGCAATGGCCTTGGGTTGTCTATTAAGATTGTTGAAATTTTCAGGCTTCATTGCAAGAAGCTTTCCCCTTCTTCCTTTAAAAAACGCGGCAGGGTATCCAATTTAAGCAAGTCCCGAATGGCTTGTTCGCCCCCCAGCTGATAAATGGCATGAAGGGCTTCTTTAGCAATCTCATCATTACTGTCTTGAATGCAAGTTGTCAACTCAGGTATGCAACCAGAGTCTCCTACAGCAGCAAGGGCTTCAATGGCTGCCAAACGAATAGACGGCGCCTCATCTTGAAGAGCAGCCAGCAAACTGTGAGAAGCTTTTTGGCTGGGTTTGCCAATACGTCCCACAGCCTCAATAATTTGTTCTTTCAGGAAAATAAATTTGTTTCGAAACCCTTTTTTGGATTCAAGCATATCAATCAGCGGCTCAATTGCGCGAATATCCCCCAACATGCCCAGAGCCTTGGCAGCGGATTCTTTTAGATAAACAGAATTCTCCCGCTCATCTCCCAAGATTTCAATCAGTGGGCTTACAGCATACTCATCACCCAGTTGCCCCAGACTTTCTGCCGCAGACAAACGTAGCCTGTAATTTTCTTTTCGGTTGTTTAACACACTCATTAACGGAATAATGGCCCGCGTGTCTGCAATTCTGCCCAGTGTTGCGGCGGCCAGACGGCGCAAACGCAAGTTATCATCGCTGTCTAAAAATACAGGAGAAGCAGTTTCATACAGTGCAATATGGGTCCCCAATAAAACATCAATCACAACCTGAACGGCATCCTCAGGGTTGAGTTTTTGTATTAGCCGTAAAGCATTAAAAACCACCAGAAAGCTTTCATCCTGTTGAATAACATCAATTAAACAAGTAACAACAACAACATCAGCGGATTCTTTTTGAATCAGGTTCCCCATATCTGATATTGCC
>JBCDLA010000017.1:0-37773 GCA_038745945.1 Cyanobacteria bacterium P01_H01_bin.74
ATATTGATTTAAAATAATAAAAACAATTTAATAGATTTTATTTCTTCTTTTTTACACTTCTTTACTTTTTTAAAAAGTTTCATTCCGATTTAGAAAAAAGAATAGTTTTAAATTAAAGCTATTAAAAACTAAGTTGGAAATAGCTTATATAAACCATTTTTTTAAAATAATAATAGAGTGATGGTCGCTGTTTATCATCATCAAAATTTAGCCAAGCCAAAGGCTTATTTTTTGGAATCTTAACCCCTTGTGGCAATTTTTTTGAAGCGGGCAGCTTGTAGGGTTTTACGATGTTAATTGGATAAACCCCCTTGACCTGACCATTGGCCAGCACAATAAATACATCGGGAAAGCTAGGTAAAGCTGAATTGTTTTTTTTGTTACTGGTTTCTATTGCATATTGATGCTCTTGGCTATTGAGGCGCCTGTTTTGTGAAGTCGATTTATACCGGGTTTTGTTAATTGAGCCATCACCCCAATACCCCAACTTGATTAAATAATACCCCACGGGCAACGGCTTAAACTTTCCATCATACTGTATGGGGCTTGAAATGCGTGCCAATGCATAAGGCGTATAAATCTTACTATTGTGCTCAAAATAGTCTGTTAATGCGTTGGGATCAATGTCTTTATAATCACGTTCAATGGGCTTTAGGTATTTTTGAGGTGGTGTAGTGCCTGCTTTACCCAGCGAACTTTTTTCATCATAAAATAACCGTGCATTATCGCCCGAAGCCGCATCCGTCCAGTCGCCATCCCAGGCATAAGCTGTATTTGATGCGCCAGCAAGAATAATGACAATGAAGCTGATTAACCCACGGGAGATCAAGAATTTTGCATCCTTATTCTATGGCTGAATACTTTATGACCAAATGACTGCTCACACAGTTTAGTGCGCGACTAAAAAAGAAGTTCTTTGCTATTAGTCACTATAAACATCTTGGCGAGCAGTGCAATTTTATCCTCTGGTTTGGCTTATCTTCTCGGAAATACTCCAGGAAAAAATCCGCTCAAAAACTGACTCAGCAGTCCCAAAAATTGATCAAAAAAGCTAAAATTGCTCGAACTGGCATTTGCGCCAGGGTCTAAGAAAGGTGGCAACAGAGGCCTATCTTCTTCTACTGAATTATCAGCTAAATCAGCCGGTTGCGTATTTGTATTAGTTTCTACCGCATCCTGGGTATCCACCACTTCATCATAATCGTCTTCTGCTTCATCATCTGGCAGAACGGTATTTCCTGAACCAGTGATTGTGGCAGTTCCGACCTGGCTTGCTGTTGTATTGCTTGGAACACCTGATGTTGTAGCGGCTTGGGGTAAAAAGACCGGTGAAAATAACGTTGAAGCGGCATACGTATTGACGCCCAGTTTTGGCGCATCAACGGGGATATTGTCTGCATCAAAGGTTTCACCAAGCAGGCCTGACGGGGCAATGCCGTCACTTAACACACCGCCTTTTTTAGAGTGCACGTGAATATTCATGCTGCGAATGGCTTGATCTGTTTTTCCCAGGTTGGTTTTAAACTTAATGCTGTACTCAGGGGTTTTGGCCGTGATGGTATCCCCAGATTTTGAAATTCGGTAGCCACTGCCCAACTTGACCTTATCCCCGTCATTCAGTACGGTTTCTTCGCCAGAGGCCTGGTTTTCAATCACAGTCGTGCCGTTTCCTTCGACTTTAACCTGGTAGCCAGGCAAGCTTAACCCGGCATTCAGATTGTAAGTCGGGATTTTGCCTTTCTTGTTTTTTGCGGCTTCGCCGACAGGGCCCATTTCTGAATTCAGGACCACACCCGAATCTTTGAGGATGTTGTAGATGCCGGTTTCCTGAAAGTCATACTTACCGCCATCAGCCCCAACCACGTGAGGATCGCCCCAAATTCTGGCTTTCTCTTTTTTATAATCCGGTGGATCTTCAGGTGGGTCTTCAGGGGGATCTTCTGGGGGTTCGTGGGTATATGCCGTTACCGTTTGTGCTTTGCCCTCATAAAAATGGGCGTCATAATAGGTTTTCACGCCATTGCTTGCAACCGGTTGCGCATTGCCTGCCCCAACTCCCTCAGAACTGGCAAACGTATTGATGCCATCAGGCACACGGAAGCCAAAATTCATGGTTGTTTTGCTTCTGAGTCCTTCAGCCGTGTCTTGGGCAACGCCTTCACTCACCAACTGGGTAATGCTGTCTGCAGAAGGCCGTTCAAAATAATCCATCACCAGGCGTTTTTCAGTGGCTCCGTTTTCACCCGCATTCGGGATGTCATCATAGTAAAACCGGGCAACGGGGTCACTGGGGTCACCGATGGTATAAATATCATTGGGTGGCAACAGCTTAATGCTGTTACCAGTAGTATCGGTTATGGTTAACTGCCCCCCAGACAATGTGGCTTGGGTTTTCTGGCCTTCATTGTCTTGAATAATAAAACCATATTGGGTAAATGCCCGGTCGCCTTCCGGATTGATCAGTTCAACATTGCTGTTGACCGTAATTTTTTGTCCACCGTCAACACCAGCACTATCAACCCCCCCGTCTTCAAACATCGTATAAAAGCCGGGTTCAGGAATGACGGTTATGGGAACATAATCGTTGCCTTTTCCGCCAACAAACGGATCACCAGCCACATACATGTCATCTTCCGATAACACCGTGCTGGGGGTTGTTCCCGCAGGCTGGGTTAAATTGGCAGTGCTTGAAACAGCTTGATTGTCCTCAGACAATAAACCCGTTGTTCTGAACTGGTTCATTGCAAACAGCTGGTTGGTCTTACCAATTTGATCGGTACCCAGGGTCAGTACTTCTCCAATAACACCGGTGTCATTGACCCCGTCGAGTTCCCGGGAAACATCCAAGGATTGGGCAACGGTATTCCCATTTTTTTTGTCTGGGTCTGTTTTATCTGGACTGCTTGCGGGTTTTGTCTTCTTGTCATTGTATTGATTCTGGTAAATCAGGCTTTTGCTGTATTTGTTGTACGGATAATTTGACATCGATGGTTGTTCCCCTCATCCAGATTGCAGTGGTTTCCGTTTTTTTTTGATTTGCAAACAGCCCGCAATGATAGTACGGACTTTTAACCCACGGCTTTGTAAAAACCCAAGTAAGAATTGTTAATTATTTTGCTGTCTTCTTCTTTTTGGATTTTCGGACAAGGGACAGAAAACTAAAGGAAAATTTTATGGTGTGATTGAACGCGCAAGGTGATTCAGTTGCGGAGGGGATTTCTCTTGCAATTGAAGTTTTTTCGCATAGGCCACTGGGTTCATTAATACTTTGATTAAAGTATTATATGCTTCCAAAAGGTGCTCTGGATTTGTTGCTTCATTGCGCTGAGCCTTCGCATCAGGTTTCAAAGGTGCTCCATCTGGGATTGTTTCCTGAGGTGTATTTATCAAAACACGACTGTTTTTAATCCTCTTTTCTTGCAATGCTTCAATTATTTGTAATACAACATTAGGGCCAGTTTGTACTTGGTTGAACAAACGTATTAATGAGCTTAAGTTCTTTTGTCTTACATCTTGTTGATTTTCTGCTACACCTGACGGTGCTTTTTTCAATAAATTTAGCTCTGTTTTATAATTATTAGCAATTGTTTGCAGTACCTCAACTTCCTCATTCCAATCGTTTAATAATTCCGTTAAGTCAGTTTCAATCGATTGCTTTTTTTCTTCCAGAGATTCCTTATAAAACGCTTCTGCTTCTGCTTCAATTTTCTGTAGTGTTAAATAAGCCTCGTTTCTTGTAGGTTTATCACCTTTAAGAAGCTTCGCTTTCAAAATATTATAGTCTTCTTCTTCAAGCGGTCTATCATTTTTTGGGTCTGGGTCCCATAAAATATTCCCAGCTTGTTGTATAGCCTCTAATCTATTTAGCAGTATAACCTCTAAGTTTCTTATAAGATTCTCAGGTGTTGCGGCTTCAGTTTCTGAAGCTTGTAGAAGTTGGCTCTGAGGAGTAGCTGTTGTTCTCTGAGCTTTTGGAGGAGGCCCAATGGATCCGTAAGAAACAGTTCTTGGGCGGTTTCCATCAGCTCTTGTATTTTCATAACCACTTGTATGTTTTTGTTCAACCCCTTTTCGCTTAAAGCCGCTTTGAGCTGAACGAGTTTTCTTTTTCCTTGAATTTTGAAGATCATCCAGTTCTGTACCCACACCTTCATATATTTCAGCAATTACAGCTGTTGTTACCCCAAGACTCCTAGGCCTAATGTTATAGTCGTGTGGTTTTGTGGTCGCTGCATCTTTTTCACCCCTAAATTGCGGTTGATGGGGCTTCTTTGGGCCGGCAGTTAAACGACTTAAAGCAGTATACCTTGCATAGGGGGGTAAGCCACCAGTTATCAAAAAGTGGTCCTAACTAGAATTTATAAAATTTTGCTTTATAAAATTTCATAAGTGAAATCATATCATAAAACTGTAATAAAAATCTATCAATTAGAACTTTGTTCCCACTAGGTTGTATTAAGCCAATGAAGAGTAACGGCAGAATGTCCGGAATTAGCCAGAACAATACACATTACATAAGCTTCGAATAACATTACCGCGATTTCATCGGTATCGTACCTTATTCTAAAGAGAACATGGGGCCTGTTGTATCGTCCAAATAAAGCCTTAAAACCCAACGGGAATATGATAAGCATTGTACAAACGCCAATTATTTTATCGCAAAGTATTCCTAGCCTAAGGCATTTAAATAGGTTCTGCAAAAAATCCAGCTTCATTTTTGGGTGATATTTATTTCCACTGCATTGATCTCTGGTCTACAATCTTGCAATTAAACTATTTAGCCTTCGTCCAGCCGAGCATAGGGGTATGAATGTCTTTTGCAGACTGAATTTTGGGAAAAAAACAATGCACTACGAATATAACAATGATTTAGTAAACTTAAAAACCTCCCACAAGTTGCAAAACGCTAGGCAAAAAATGCAACTGTTTTTTTTGGGGATATTCAAATTCACTGCCTTGCATCTGACTTTAATATCTCCTGGTTGTACTTTCCAGTATAGCATTCAATAATATTCATATTTTCTCAATTATTTTTTGAGCTTGATACCCACGGAGCAGTACTTTTCTTCAAAAAGGCAGCCATGCCTTGTTGTCCTTCTGATGAAACGCGCTGCCTCGCAATAGACTCTGAAACAATTTTATGGGCGCTACTGATCTGTTTTTTTTCAGTAGTACTAACGGGTTCTAGTGCAGGAACCAGATTTCTTATTAATTGTTTAACAGCACTTTGTGCACTTGGTGCCCCCAAGGCCATTATGCAAAGCAAATCCTCGAGTTCTTTTTCCAGTTCAGAATTTTCAGCAACAACAGCAGACAACAGCCCCAGATCTTTTGCACGGTTTGCGTTAAATTGTTCAGCACTTAAACTTAACCGCCTTGCTGTAGCCCCCCCCAATTTATCAATGAGAACCGGCATAATAACAGCAGGCAGTAAGCCCAGTTTAACTTCGCTCAGGCAAAAGGATGCCTTACTGACCCCAATTGCAAAATCACAAGCGGCAACCAGCCCGACACCCCCACCGTATGCGGCCCCTTGAACCAGAGCAATCGTAGGTTTCGGGCAATGCCATATTGTGTCCATCAAGTCTGCCAGGGCCAGGGCATCAGCCGTATTTTCTTCAAATGTGTAAGAAGCCATTGACCGCATCCAGTTGAGATCTGCACCAGCACTGAATGCCTTGCCATTGGCCCTGAGGACAACAGATTTAATGGTACTATCTGCGTACACTGCTTGAAAGGCAGTAGTCAATTCACGAATCATTAATGGGTTGAATGCATTGTGCATATCAAGGCGATTAAGCGTAATGTGGCCAACAGCATAACCAGAGTGGTCCACTGTTTTTGCAATTAAAAACGAATACTCAGCCATACTCTTTTTACATATTGTTCTTCAC
This sequence comes from Cyanobacteria bacterium P01_H01_bin.74, assembly GCA_038745945.1. Lineage (GTDB taxonomy): Bacteria > Cyanobacteriota > Vampirovibrionia > Vampirovibrionales > Vampirovibrionaceae > JBCDLA01. The sequence goes on from JBCDLA010000017.1 coordinate 5,895, forward strand.
TATTGCTTGAGATTCAACCGCTGCCAGCGGCTGTAATTTGAACTGGCCGGTCTTGAACCATTGCCATTAAAAAATGGGATTGAAATGATTCACGGGCATCAGTTCTTGGAATTGCCTGACTGTAGTAGTTGTGCTTATTCAGTTATACCCACTAAAATTAATTTCGCAAATTCACCGGCTTCTCCCTCCGGATCGATTTGCAGTGTTTTTTCAAGGTGTTGTCGTGCGCTGTCAATATTGCCCAAGTTAAGGTAGCAGGTTGCCAGGTCACTGTGACACCAGGGGTCATTGCCTTCGGTCTCAAGCTGTCTTTGGTACTGGCTTAAGGCTTTTTCCCATTCCCCTGTTTTGGAGTACAAGCGGGCCAGACTAAAAACCGTTCTAAAATCAGCATCATCCAGAGCTTGTGCAGTACACAGGTGATCGATAGCCTTGCTGTAAGCCCCCTGGTCTTCGTAAACGGTTGAAATATTTAAGTAAGGCAGTATAAAGGTATTATCGTACTCAATGGCTTTTTCCCACCATTTAATGCTTAATACCGCATTACCAAGCATCGCACAGCTAATTCCGGCTTCTGCGGCCATTTTGCTTTTATGATGGCTTGATCCCTTTGAATACTTTAGTGCTTCACGGTAGTACAGAATGCTTTTTTGATAATCGTTGAGATTTTTAAAAGTTTTGGCAAGCTCCAGATACGCAAGCTCAACAGGCTCTTCTTGCCTTAAGGCCTCAGAGTAAAGCTCAACGCGTTCGAGGCTGCTTTTTTTTGTATAGGCAGTATAAAGCAACTCCAGGACAGAAACTGACTGACAGAGTGCCGGGATTTTTTCAGGCTGATTCTCAGAGGCTAGGTTTAACCCTTTTAGGCAACTCGCCATGGCCTGGCTAACCAGTTGATTGAAATACGAGCTCTGCAAGGTCGTTTCAGCTTTGACTGAAAAAAGAGCTTCTTGGCTAATCTTTACGATTTCAATCAGTTTTCCCTGCTTATTGTCGTATAGGCAAAGTGTCACTGAGACGCTGTGGTTGTCCTGTTCATCACAGTCAATATCGCCAAACAACAGATAATCAGAGCGGTGATTTTGACAAATGGATTGGTAGCGTTTGTGCTTTTTTGTTTCTGTGTCGTCTGCATGCATTTCAATAAGAATGCGGTCATTAATGGCACGATCCCGGACAATGAGCGGGGTTAGCATCTCAAACAGTCGAATCAATGAAAAGGAAAACAGTTTTTCAAAGTGGGCAAGCGCTGTCGTAGTGTCAATGGTTTTGCCCCCTGGTAGAGAAAATCCAGCAAATACCAATTTTTGATATTTTAATGGCATTTTTCTATAAATCCTGAAGTTTGAACGGCCCAGTTTGTTTTTTGACCCGCTATTGCCCGCTATTGATTGATAAAGGTTGATTAAGACAGGCAATCAAGCATCACAAATGGACAAATCGTTTTTACATTCTGTAACTTATTGTTAAATACAAGTTTAATTTTTAATCCGACACATCTTACGTGTTGCCTCGACAAAACTGTGTTGGAGAATGGCCAAATTGTGGAAATCCGAAAAAATTCCGCTGGATTACTTAAAATTTTGTTACGTTTGTCAAAAAAGTTCACAATGACACAAAATACTTAATTTAAGTGTAATGGACCTGTTGCGGCAAAACCTGCCTTGAACGCAGGAACTTTCTGCATTAAGACCAGCGACCCGGATGAGTCAATCAGTGCAGAGGGCCCGGTATTGCTTGACAAGACAACGGGCAAATGATTTTCGGCTGCCCTAAGCCTGGCCATAGCCAAAAACTGTGCTTGCAAATGCTTGTGCTGATGAAACCAGGCCAGGTTATTGCTGCTAATGAGCAAGTCAGCCGATTGTTTGGAATAAGCTTTCGCAAAGCCCCCAATAAAAGGAACGGCATCAATAAGTTCAAAGCAGATTAGGCTGCCTATTTTAAGGGGGGGATTTTGGCTATTGGCAGCTGGACTAATCTGGAGCAGTTTTTGGCGGGAAGGCCCAGGCTCATAGGGCGTTGCATAGCTGATATTTATGGTATCTAAAATGGCTTGCAACACCGGGGCCAGGCCGAACGGGGTATACTCCCCAAAAGGAACCAGCCGTCTTTTTTTGTAAAATTGAACCGGCTGGGGTTGATCCAGGGTTGCATGTCCTAAAGTGCCTTCGGGGAATACAGCTTCTAAAAATACAGATCGAGAGGCTTTGTCTGTTTCTCCATCTGGATTTCCCGCAGGCAGAGCAGGAGAAAGCAGGGCCAGGGCATTAAAAAATGAGTTTTTGGCCTGATCGTATAAAGTCACGCCTGTCACAATCCAGCAGTTTTTTTTCTGGGCAATTCTTGAGAGTGCCTTGATATTGGGGTTGCGGTGTGGGTTTTTTGAGTCAACAATGCCAGCAACAGCGCCCCCTTCGGGGAGAACAATCAACGTTTTCTCTGAAAAATCAAGTTTTTCCAGCCTTTTGGCGTAATAAGTATCTGCTGTCTCAAAGCTTAATGCCGCTTGTTGAATCTCAACAATTGGCAAGTTGGCATCAAACAGGGTCACGTGCACCCAATCAGAAACATGTTGACCAGAAGCATTATGATTAATACGGGTCGCACTTTCCGCCAGCTTGCTAGAATCTTCAGAAAGTACGGAATACTCGGAAGATACGGGCCAGAAAGAGGCGGCAAAACTCTGTTTAAAACCAGAAACATTATTCAGCAACAGCAGGGTTATGACAGACAGAGACAAAGCACCCCCGAAAATCTGGGTCGTTGTTTTTTTTGCCCGTATTGCAGAAAAACAACGGGCTCTCTTACCGTCAAAAAATTGCGCGAAAGCAAGGGCAATCAGCTGGTTGCAAACCAAAATCAGGACAGCAATCCAGCTGCCAGAATACAGCAGTCCCGCCAGTTTTCTCATAAGGCTCAGTTTCATTTGTGTGGTTTCCAGCAAGGCCCAGGGTATACTCAGTTCAAAACTGTTGAGCAAGCCAAACAAAGCCACCCAACTGATTGCCCAAAGAACACTGACAATGATTTCACAGCAAACCCGTAAAACCGGAAAATAAATTTGGCCTGCACCACTGCGGGCAAGGCCTTGATTCATTTTTTTTTGCAGAAACACGTACCAGACAAATGTAAGGGCCACAACAACAGCGGTTGTGCCAGCAATTAATACCCATAAGGCAATGGCAATAAGCAAACTGGGCCAGAAGGGAATCCCCATCCAGTTTAGCGGGTGGATTGCCAGAAGCCAGCTGCAGTAAACCCCGCAGTAGCCAAAACCAAAGCAAGCACCCAAGAACAACGCTTGTCTTAAATCCTTGATTTTCCGTAATGCCAGAATGGCGGGAACCAGTGCAATCCAGGCCATCCACCAGGCATTAAACCCGGGTGCCGACAAGCCCAACATCATCCCATTAAACCCCATGAAAAGCAGCATGAGTAAAAGTGAAAGGGTCGGCAGTTTTTTTGGTCTGGGTTTTAAGAAGGCTAAAATCTTGAAAGGTACCGTATCGTATTATTTGACGCCGGTCTTGAATCGGTTTACGATTTGAAATGAGTCAGGCATGTATTGCTGTCTAATTGATGTGCCTTTATATCTTAGACACCAAAAAAAAGAATCCAGTTAAAACAGTCCTCGTTACTGAATAATCCTATGATAAAACAACGGATAAACAATGCACAGTGTAAAATCTTTCTATTTTATGAACAATTCAAAAAGGGAATAATCAATGGGCCTTTGCACGGATGAAAAACGTATCAGACAAGAAAAAGATTCATTGGGCACAAAAGACGTGCCGGCCGATGTCTATTACGGCATCCAGACCTTACGCGGGAAAGAAAATTTCCCAATTTCAGGCCTTACGGTTTCCCAACTGATGCCGGAGCAGATTCGCGCGTTTGGATGGGTTAAAAAGGCCACAGCCCAGACAAATATGCAATTGGGCTTGCTCTGCAAAGAAAACCCTGAAACCAATCAAGCCACCGGTACTGCCTTAATGCGGGCAGCCGATGAACTGATTGCCGGTCGGTTTAACGATCAGTTTATTGTTGATGCCTATCAGGGCGGTACGGGAACCTCAAACCATATGAATGCCAATGAGATTTTGGCCAACCGCGCAACCGAACTCTTGGGAGGGCGATTGGGCGAGTATCAGGTTCACCCCAACGATCATGCCAATTGCGGACAATCCACCAACGATGTAACGCCGACCGTGATGCGGTTGACGTTTTTGTCGATGCATACGCCCCTGATGGCTGCTATTGCTGTCTTTCAAGCGGCATTGGCTAAGAAGCAAGACGAGTTTAAGGAGACATTGATTCCAGGCCGTACCCACATGCAGGATGCCGTGCCCTTAACCCTGGGGCAGCAATTTGGGGCTTATGCCAATGCCATTGCCCAATGCAAAGAAACCCTTGAGTTTTTCAGCCAACGGTTTTTAAGTATCGGGCTGGGAGCTTCTGCCTTGGGAACAGGCATTAACACCCACCCCGACTACCGCAGCAAAGTCACCGAAAATCTGGCTGCCATCTCTGGTTTTCCGTTGAAGCCGGTGACCGATTATTTCCAGGCCACCAGCAGTTTTGGCTTGTTTGGCGATTATTCTGCAGGGCTGCGGGGATTGGCGCTTGAACTGGAAAAAATTGCCCATGACATTAAGTTATACTCGATGGGTCCAAAAACCGGGCTGGGAGAAATCAACATCCCCGACTGGCAACCGGGGTCTTCCATTATGCCCGGCAAGGTTAACCCCATCTATCCCGAATTAATGGACCAGATTTCCTACATTGTCCAAGGCAACGATCATGCCATTGCATTGGCGGTTCAAAACGGCCAACTTCAGCTCAACGTGATGATGCCCACCATTCTGCTAAAAATGACCGAATCCATTCGCATACTCACCAGTTCGCTCAGTGTCTTTGCTGAAAAGTTAATCGCCGGCATCTCGGTGAATACAGACATTGCCCAATACAGGCTGGAAAACAGTGCACAGCTTGTCACGGCATTAAACCCTGTTATTGGCTACGAACAAGCCGCAAGGGTAGCTAAAAAAGTGAACCAAGAAGGAATTGGCGTGCCTGAGGCTGTTGAAAGCCTTGGCTTAACCGACAAAACAGGCCAGCTACTAACAAGCAGCAGCCTTAAAAACCTGCTGTCTGCCAAAGCTATGACGCAACCTTAAACTGCGCCTCGCTTTGAAGGCGCAGTTTATCAGCGTCTTGAGTGACTGACAAGTTGCAGGTCACTCAAATTCGTTGCTCTAATCTTAACGGGAGACCAATTAAGTTCTGGCTGAAAAAAAAATATATTGGCAGTTTTTCTAAAAAACAGAATGGCATTAGCAAGCCACAAGTCTGGCTTCATTGTGCTTTTCTCCAGGTTGTTTTTTGTGCTACGGTGCCTTACTTCACACTAACCAAGTGCGGCGTAATTCCCAATTCTGTTTGCATCATTTTTGCTTTTGAGTAAGCAAGTTGACGGCGTTTTTCTGCCCCTCGAATGACAAATTGTGCTGTAAATCCAGTGTTTTTTGTGGCTTTACGGGTTGTTACGGCCATAGTCATCACACTCCTCGATTTACTAAATCTGTTAGCCCTTGTTATGGATATAGACACTTGCTTTCATTACTGACAATTGGGTGGAACACATCAAAATTTGTATTTTCAATACAGAACACTATTCCAAGTAGGTATGAATTGTACACCGAATTGTAAGGAATTCAGGTAAGCTTTAAGACGGTATTTTGTTATTATTTTTTTAAGCTACAAACAAAAAATATTTCTTTTGTCTGTTTCGACAGTGAAACCACAAACTTTAATCAGAAAAATTGACGCTACTCTATATTATGGAGATCTTTTTTTGAAATGCCAGTTTTTCGGCAAACTGCTACGCTTTGGTGATGTTAATTTTCTTTAAGCGCGACCGTAATCATCTTGTGAGCGTTCAATGTCATCTTCGCCAAAATAACTGCCACATTGCACTTCAACCAGAATCACATTCTCTTTTTGGCTGTTTGCTATACGATGCCAGCTTTTGAGGGGAATAAAAATATACGACCCCGCTTTGTACAATTCACACGTGTTCCCCAGTGTAATATCTGCTTCACCCGATAAAATAATCCAGTGTTCTTCACGTTTAAAATGGCGTTGTAAACTAAGCCGGCTATCTGGTTTAACCAGCAGTTGCTTTAATTTGTAATTGGGCTCATCCGCAATAACAGTATAACTTCCCCAAGGCCTTTCTTCAGTAACAGGCAAGTTGATTTCCTGGCCACAGTCATCTGTTTCGATGACAAGAAGCGCCGTAGATTGACGACAGTGATTTGACAACGCCAATGATAGTGAAGACAAATTTGACACGGTATCATTTGACACGGTGTCAATGGTTACTTTTTCTCCCACATCCATTGCTATTTTATCACTTGGCTTTTCTGCGTTAATCAGTTGCATTTCACCTTCAATAAAAACGGCCTGAAGCGACTGAATTTTTAGCATTTTACCTGCTGATTTTTTTGAGAAAAAAGCGCTGAGATCAATGACATTATTGCTGGTAATCTGACACCAAATGACTGTATATGAATGAATACTATATACAACACGCCAATGGGTGTTTAACAAGTGATTTCCATTGCTTGCATGATTACCTGTAACAGACATGTTGTCCTTCAGTGCAGTAGCGCTCTGCTTATTATTGTAACCAAATTGATTCAAAATCAAGAACCCCTTTAAAAAGCCAAATACTACACCTTCATTGGGGTAAGTTTTACAACGGTTTACCCCATCAATTTATCCAATAATAGGGTATAACAGTATATCTGTGGTTGCAAATACTTGCAGCGCAATATTGATATGGCAATAAACAATACCCGGGTGCGTCTCGTTGCTGCGACCTACCCGGGCATTGTTTTTTAATACCAGCTCATTTAGTAATAATAAAATGTAATTTTAAGAAATCGCCATAATCGACTGGGTTGACTCGTGATCTGGAACTCCGAGACTGAATGTCTTAACAAGTACTGACAAGAAAGCACGACTGATGCAAGAAATTCAGTCAAAAAAGCATTTAAACCGCAATGGATTGAGAAGAAGCCCCCATCTCCACCAGACCATAGCGCAGGGCATAGAGAACAGCTTGGGTGCGGTCATTCACCTGTAGTTTCTGGAAAATATTGTTAACATGGGTTTTTACAGTGGTTTCACTAATCACCAACTTGTCGGCAACCCCTTTGTAGGTAATGCCTTCGGTTAACAACCTGAGCACTTCTTTTTCACGGGTTGTCAGGTAAGTCAGTAATGCCTGCTTTGTGGGATCTGGACGGCTGGTTTTGCCGACCCAAACTTGAAATTCATCAAAAAACTTGGTGGCCAAATTGGGAGGCAAATAAACCTTATCCAACAGAATTTCTTCAATGGCACTGACCAGCTGGGAAGTGACCATTGTTTTTAAGATATAGCCTTTGGCCCCATTTTTCATTGCCCTGAAAATTAAGTCAGGATCGTCATACCCTGTTAAGGCCAGAATTTTTAAATTGGGGTTTGCAGCCATCAGTTGACCAATCGCAACAACACCATCCATATCTGGCATATTGATATCCATTAAAACGATATCAACAGAGAGGTCTTGCAGTTTTTTTAAAGCATCTTCGCCGCTGTGCACAATGCCTGCCAGATGATAATCAGACTGAAGTTCAAGCAATTGCTTAATTCCAGCACTGTGACTGGCATTATCATCCACTATAAATACAGTACTTTCCGATGATTGTATTCTTCGCATCATAACCTTTTTCCCTCTCCTGACGGTCCTTACACGGCGTTCGGTTTTCATTACGTAAAATCTTGCCTCAACAGAAATTTGTTGAAACCAGTATTGTGGAAACCCAGTAAATTTTTGTTCTTTACCCAGATGAATTTGGTTAAGGTGAAATTGTTGTCTACTGTTGAAGTTGTATTCTATCATTTTACTTATCAGTTAAGCAAATGAACCACTTTATAATCATATCGCAGTAGATTGATTTGTCTCATCATCTAAAAGTCTTATTTCAGCAGACAATAGGTCAGTTTTTTAACGGAATTATATCCACCAATTGGCCAATAGACATGATCTGTTTTTGTAAACCGTACTATAATTGCAGTACATTACTAACAGCACAGCAAACAAATGACCGTACAAGTAACCAACAAGAATAAAAAAACACGGGTTGCAGGACACGTTGTTTATGCCAAAACATTTTTAACCCGGTTATTTGGCTTAATGGGTAAACCCTACCTGGAAGAAAATACCGGCCTGTTAATTACCCCGTGTAAAGAGGTGCATTCATTGTTTATGCGGTTTTCGCTGGATGTGGTTTTTCTGGATAAAGAAAACAAAGTGGTCCATTTAAAATCCACAATGAAGCCCTGGCGTGTCTCACGGTATGTCGCAAGTGCACGCAGTGTTTTAGAATTAAATGCAGGGTCAATTCAAGCATCCCAAATCGAGATAGGGGATGAGTTGGCCATAGAGCATGTAAATTGATCCATTGCTTGATGAATTCAGCTTAATGAACAAAAAAGAGACAGAAAGAACTGAAGCAATCAACAAGCGGTTGCATTTTCGTCTGCCCATTAAGCTGACTGTGACAATTCAAGCAGACTCCGTTTTTAAAGCCGAAAGCCAGGATTTGAGTGCCAGTGGCATGCGCTTAATTGCCAATACCAATGTTTCACCCGGTGAGGTTGTGTCTGTTCAGTTTGTGCCGGATCAAACTTTTGGCGAAGTGAAGACTCAGGCAGAAGTGATTCGGTGCTGGTCTGCTTTTCCGTTGGATATGCTTGAAAAAGAAGTTTTTACCATTAATTTCATTGATTTAGACAAAAAAGTGCAAGATAAGCTGGTTTCGTTTTGTTTTAAAAAAGAAATTGAAATCCGCCGTCACTTAAAAAACTGATTCAATGTTTGAATGACAATTTTCAGGCTTGCTTTATCCCCCCAAAATAATCCAGTAACCTAAAACGTTCTAAAAAGGAATGCCAATGCTTGAGTCGATGAAAGTTACCATAGAAACCGACAAATTTAGTTTTGACGGCTATATTCATTTTGCCCAACTGGGCAAAGTTCAACGGCGGTTGTCTAATTTACTCAACTCAGAAAAACATTTTATTGCACTCACCGATGTGACCATTACAAACCGAGAAACTGAAAAAACCGACAATGTGATTCATCCGTTTATTCACATTCGCGTTGGTGCAATCCAGTTTATTAAACCCTACAATGAGCCACCGCTGGATGAAGAAACAATTGAAGCACTGCAATAAGTTACTGTTGTGACTTGCTGAAATGCTCTTTAACATTTACAGCTTCTGTAAATAACGGGGCCTTCTTTCTTCTTTCCACCCAAATTAGTAGCACCCAAGTTAATAAAACAGCATTCAGAGTCAACGCGGCAGTTAAAACCGAAAAACACCATACTGTACAGGCGATGGGGGGGCATTGGCTGTTGCCGCAATCCCCAACGCCAAAACGTCACGGGTGTTAGCCGGGTCGATAATACCGTCATCCCAGAGGCGGGCGGTACTGTAATACGCACTGCTTTCCCGGGCATACTTATCCTGGGTGGGCTTTACAAAAGCTGTGGCTTCCGCATCGGAGAGTGCAGGCTCACCCGCTTTTTGCAGCTGGTCTTGTTTGACTGTTAACAAAACATTGGCAGCTTGCTCACCGCCCATCACGGCAATTTTAGCGTTGGGCCACATCCACAGTTGCCGTGGGCCAAAGGCCCTGCCGCACATGCCATAATTGCCTGCCCCGTATGAGCCCCCGATAATCACCGTAAATTTAGGCACCGTTGCATTAGAAACAGCCATCACCAGTTTGGCCCCATCCCGGGCAATGCCGCCAGCTTCGTAGGATTGACCAACCATAAAGCCCGTAATATTTTGCAGAAAAATCAGCGGAATTTGCCGCTGGTTGCACAAACTGATAAAATGCGTTGCCTTTAAAGCGCTTTCTGAAAAAATAACCCCGTTATTGGCCACAATGCCCACCGAATACCCCCACAACCGGGCAAATCCGGTGACAATGGTCTGGCCGTAAAGGGCCTTGAATTCATCCAATTGGCTATCATCAACAATGCGGGCAATGATTTCACGCACATCGTAAGGTTTGCGGCTGTTGGCTTCAACAATGCCGTAAACTTCTTTGCTGTCATAGCGGGGCGGTAAAATGGCATCCTGCTTTAGCCAGTGGTCTGTTTTACGGTTCAAATTATTGACAATCTGACGTGTAATATCAAGCGCATGCCCATCATTGTCAGCATAATAGTCGGTAACACCCGATTGGCGGCAATGCACATCAGCACCACCCAGGGCTTCAGCCGTGACATCTTCACCGGTTGCCGCTTTGACCAGCGGGGGACCGGCAAGAAAAATAGTGCCCTGCTGTTTGACAATCACGCTTTCGTTGCACATGGCAGGGATATAAGCCCCGCCTGCGGTACAAGAACCCATTACCACCGCAATTTGCGGGATACTCTTTGAAGAAAGCAAGGCCTGGTTGTAAAAAATTCGGCCAAAATGATCCTTATCCGGAAAAACTTCGTCCTGGAGCGGCAGAAAAGCTCCCCCCGAATCAACCAGATAAATACAAGGCAGGTGATTTTCCAGGGCAATTTCCTGGGCGCGCAAGTGTTTTTTCACGGTAATAGGGAAGTATGAACCACCTTTTACAGTGGCATCGTTTGCAACCAAAATACATAGCGTCTCAGCCACCCGACCAATACCTGTAATAATGCCACCACCAGGCGCCTGGTTGTCGTAGCAGTCTTTTCCAGCCAGCGCACTAAATTCCAGAAACGGGGAGTCTTCATCAATTAAGTACTCAATACGCTCCCGGGCGGTTAGTTTTCCTTTGGCTTTATGTTTGTCGATACGGGGTTGCCCGCCACCAAGCAATGCAGCTTCGGTTTCTTGGTTTAATCCACTGACCAGGCTTTCCATAATGCGGGCATTGGCTACAAATTGTTCAGATTCTGCGTTAATTTTGGATTGAAAAACAGGCATAGTTTGGGCTCTCTCATTTTGGCTCTCTCAATAATTTCTGTTTTCAGCTGGCTGTCAATTTCATTATATTCAATTGTTTCAGGACAAGGACTGTGTGCGAAATACCAGTAATCTGACCTTCATTATAAAGCAAGCCCATCAAAACAATCAAAAGGATAGGTAGTCAACACACAATTGATTAGTGCTGTTTAATGAATGCAAAAATTTGGGGGTCTAAATTTTAACAAAACTAAATATTGAAACAAAATGTAAATTCTTATTTGTCATCAAAATCTATCCGATAAGTCCTGGGGCTTATGATTCATATTTCTTTTCGTTTTGGCAGCCATTTTTAATTCCAGAATCTATTTAAATTTGAATTCATTGGCGGTATACTGTATTAGTATACATTTTGTACTAATGTCTTGAGCAAAGTGTTTCAGCTTATTCTCAATAGACTATTTCGGGAAGAAACACTGGCAAAAAATAAAGGATTGACTGGCTTTTCAAAATCCCAGATCGACCAGATTCGCTTATTAAGACTCTTCACAACGAAAGATTGAATTGAACAATGTATTATGACGGCCAAATTCATATTGAAGAAGAGGATCAGTGCTACAGTTGTGAGTACTTTCAGAAAGGGGTCACTTGTCCCCTGCTTGAGGCATTAGGGTGTGGTATTGCCCAGCTCAACAGTGATGTTTTGGTGAAAAACTGCGGATTTTATGTCAAATTTCAACGCCATCTGCATATTGTTGATGATGTAGTGCCAGACAACGTAAACGGTGTACAACAACTTAATGCGTTTCCATTACAAGATGACTTAAACAATACAGAAGTACCACCGTTACTTAACATTGATCAAAAACCAACAAACAGTGATGAGAGTCTCAATGAACACAACAAAAAATGTCAAGGCAGTTAAATTCTAAGTGCATTGAGTAATACTATACTTATAGGATAACGCAGCAGATCAGTTAAGCGGCGGTTTCTGGGTTGTTTTTTTGCTGAATTCTCAATGTCACCCTTGATTTGTAACGGGCCGCCGTATTTTTGTGAACAACCCCTTTCACAACAGCCCTGTCAATGCGGCTGTAAAACGCATTGAGTGCAGCAGTGCGAGCATCTGTTGTGTCTGCTTCTAAAAGCTTTTTGAGTGCACTGCGGTAAGCCGATTTGATGGCCTTGTTTCTTAAACGGTTTCTTTCTGAGACCAGTACCCGTTTTTTGGCTGATTTAATTCTTGGCAAGATAGTAATCCTTATTATGATTATGCATTTTTTTACGATATGCGTTTTTATGAGTTGTTTATTTTTTGATTAATTTTCTGTGAGCAATAAAACTTAGTTGAAGAATGTTTGTATTTTTTCTGTGCGCCATTACTATGCCATACACAACAGATTATTATTTCTAGCACCAATAAACATCGCTTGCAATTCATTTCAGCTTGTAAGTGTAGATATGTCAACCATGGTTTTGAAAACAATCCTTAAAAAGATTAAAAAACACAATATCTCATACAAGATAATGATGAAAAATCATCTTTGAATTTGGTAGACTTGCTTTAGATTGGTTTACTATACCTCAAAGTACTTTCCACAGAAGACGGGTTTCTTAAAATATTTTATCTCAAATGAGTGATTATCAATCGAATTTGTCACATTTGTCACAGCCGTGAACAAAGGACTGGCGGGTTATCATTTTATATGGCCAACAAATATATTGAGATTTTATACCACTACCGGCGTTTTGCATTCTCTATTTTTGCAGCTGTTTTGTTTGGGGCTGGGCTTTATACAAAACTGCAAGACCCTGTCTACAGCGTGCATTCTGAAGTTTTTGTCAACCTTGAACGGGGCATGCAGTCCACGGATCAATCTTTGTTGGGCAATTTACGCCTGCAAGACCGACTGATTAACAATCAAATCGAGCTGCTTTATTCAGATGTGTTATTAAACAATACTGCCAAAGCCGCTCAGCAGCTTTTGGGTGAAGATTTTCAGATTGACAAAGAAGATGTCACTTTGGCAGATGGCATTGAGCGCATTGTGAAAATTAGCAAAAAAGACCAGACCAATGTGCTTTCAATTCAGATGACGGCAAGCTTAAAACCCACTGAGCTGCAAGTGCTGATGATCCAGTACCTTAAAGCCTATAAAGATCGTCTGGAAGTGTTGAACACCAGCAATGTCCTGCAAGAAAAAACTTTTTTGGCCCAGCAATTGGATGAGGCAGAAATTCAACGGGAAAATAAGGCCCAGGCCATTCAGCAGTTTGAATCAACCCACCAGGTTTATAACATTGATACCCAGGTTAATCAGCTGCTGTTGCTGTCCAGCAATTTAAACAAAGAAATTACAGCCTTATCAGCTGATATTGAGGCCTCCATAAAAAAAGTTGCACGAACCCAAAAGCAGCTGCCAGCAACCCCGCAAGCCCTCAATTTAATTAGCCGCCTGGAAGACGATGCAACCTTGTCTGACCTCAGGAAAAAAATCACAGTGCTTCAGACCACCATTTCTAAAAAAAGTGCTGTCCTTAGGCCTAAGCATCCAGAAATGAAAGCATTATTCCGGGAGAAAGCGGCCCTTGAAAAATTGTTTAATGCCCGGATCAAATCCTTAAGAAGTATTCAGTCTGGCAAAGGTCAACTCAGTGAGAAGCAGCCAGAACAGCCAGAACAGCCAGAACAGCCAAAACAAACAGCGCTTTCTGAAAAAGAAAATACCGGCGGGATGGATACCCTGTTCCAGTCACTGCCTTCCGTCAGCCGGTTTGACCGAACACTGGCTGACAATGCCATCTCCGATCAAATTAACCTGGATGCCAAATACGCAAAAATCAGGCATTTGAAAGAACAAAAAAAATCCATAGATGAAGCATTGAAACCTTTCCCAGAACATGCCCTGACTTATGCAATGCTGCAAAATGATTTAAAACTGCTGAACGAAAAAGTCAGCAACCTAAAAAGCCGTCTGGATCAAGCAAGCCTTGCCGTTGAAGCTTCAAAATACTTTACACAGATTTCTGTGCTCAAAAACCCGCTGCTGCCCAAAGAACCCGATTACCCCAAACCGGTCAGAAATTTATTAAGTGCAGCTTTAATTGGTCTATTGTTTTCATTAACGGCTGTATACATTCGGGCAAGTGCAAGTTCCCGGTTAAACTGGCCGTTTCAGTTGTCACAGATTTTATCCCACTTTTCAGGCAAGTCGGTTCCCGTTTTTGAGATGGCCCCCTTGCCTACAGCCCACACCCGAAACCAGATTATTCGTCACGGCAGTGTGATTTTTCCAGCAGCTTATCAGCGTGTTATTTTACACCTGGATCAATGCATTCGAAGCCATCAGTATAAAAATATTGGCATTATGACGCTGGGTGCATTGCCCGGCCAATATGCCCCAGCCATTCTCCTGAGCCAGTACCTGGCCAATATGGAACACTCTGTGGTTCTGATAGACGCAGACTTTGAAACCCCTTACCCCGCAAGCTTTTTGTACGATAATCAGCACGCTGAATCCACACAGGGAGAATACAAGACGCCTGGTTTTAGTGATTACCTGTATGGCAGTATCCCGGATTCAAGCAGCATTCTTCAACCCCTGGACGGCCGCGATGAAGTTCAATTCATTCCTGTCGGACAAGCCAGTGGGAACAATGGCACGCATCAGTCATATTTTTCCCATCAAAAATTGAATGAGCTGCAAACCCATCCAGAGTTCTCTGACAGGGTATTGTTATTTACACTGCCCCGTCTGGGGACATCATACAGTGCCTTGCCTTTTTGCAAAAAGCTGGACGGTATTGTCTTGCTGGCTTACCCTGGGCATTCGGCACTGGATGATATCAAGGCAACCGCCCAAGAAATAGAAGCCGTGGGGGGCAATGTTCTGGCGGCGCTGTATCAGCCTGTATAATTCAACATTAAGAATAAATAGGCGTTCATCGCTAATACGTCGAAAACCCCTTGCCCCGATTTTTTTCAATTTCACTTTCTGTCAACCCATAAGGCTTGGGCTCTGATGACTTTAAACGCGTTCCCGAATTTTTTCCGGCATAACCTGAAACCGCATTAACACCACTGCCTTGATTGGATTTAATGGCCTCTGATTGTTTAATGATTGGTAAATAAGCGTCTTGATAAATGTCAGAGGTATTCCAAAATATTGCAATAAAAACCAAGCCTGAGAAAAGGAAAAGAATAAATGTGAGAAATAATTTAATTTCTTTTGGCATTTTAGTGGCTGAGCAATTTATATTGAATAAACGAAAATTTGAAACCCAAACAGAGAATAAAACTTTTTGATTCAGTAAAAAACTTTATAGTCAGATTAATTGATTTTTTATGAATATGAAATCAACTATCAAGGCTATCTCTCATTTAATGCTTATTTTTGGATAAAAAAAATGCCTCAGCTAGCATAAAGCATTGCATCGGCACAAAGGATAGAGAGTTAGAGTTTCAATTATTCTACTAGTAGGTCAGTTTTCTTGTCATGCAAATATCATTTGCAACATTAAAACTGTTACAATAAACATAGCAAACCCCATGCCAGTATTTGATTCAGGCAATCCTGTCAATGCAAGCCATCATGTTCTATTAGGCAGTTTCTTCCATTAAAAAGTTAAGCAGTAAATCAGCAACCTGATGCTTAACAAAATCCGGGGCTTTCTTTAAAACTTCAAAAGCATTGGTAGAATCAGACGAATCATCATACCAACGATTTTGAGCCGGACTATTTTCAGTTAAATTGATTTGCTTGGGCTCTGTTGTGTTACTAACGTGGTCAGGGGGCTGGTTCACAAGCTCATTTTCAACGGTTTTTTTAAGCAATATGATTAATTGATGGTTTGCCTTTGCCTGAACAGTGGCAGGAGACAAGTACAACAGTTTTAATGCAAAAGACAACCGTGGGTACAAGTCGTACCAACGACACAATTGGTATACCAACAGAAACTACTCTCTATGCTTTGGCCAATAGAATGACAATCGTTTAAAATAAGTTATTTTAGACGGTTGTATCATTATTAAATTTTATGACTTTGCTACGCAATACTGTGCTCAAAAAATTTAAAATGAATTGAACACTTTATAAATTGTACAGCCAGATTTAAATTTTTGCAAAACTTTTTTTAACAAGTGGTTTTTTTAAAAATGCATTCCCATAATATTTCACGTCACTTAAAATAAAAGTAACAATGAATTTTGTGCTTAAAAAAAGAAATGGCCTGAAAAAATGACAAAGCCTTTTCAGCCTACGCAAGTTAAACAGGCTGCCCCCCATATTTTAAAAGGAGAGCTGGTGGTTTTCTTTGCTTTTGAAGTGGGCAAAAGCATTGCTTTAAAACAAGTCAGTGCGCTGATGCAGTCTCAGGCAAAAAAGCTTCTCAGGCAGAAAAAACAAACCCCACGACATATCCAATATGCCAACAAGCCACAAGTTATCTATCTGGATAGCCATACCATTACTTGCCAGGGCTTTCCGCAGCTTAAAGGGGAGATCTGGGCAACCGTTTTTGATTTTGGGGCTGTCAGTATTGCTTATCACTGGCCCATTGGAGAAAATGCCAAACAAAATGCCTGCCCGCTTGCTTTGACCCAATTGCCTGACTTGAGTGAAAAGCTCTACGATCTCGATTTAGAAAAACATGCCAAGCTGCAAATGGATGCCCTGTTTAACATCATTCAACCTGCTATTGTTCAAGCCAATTTATCGACCATGCTTGAAGATTACTATGTTTTTGTCATCGAGCAACTGAATAGTGCCGCTTCGGCAGAACACCTGTTAAATCAATACCCGGATGTTTTATCGCAGACACTTCAGTTTGAAACAAAGGCCTTAAGCCAGATGCAGCAAAACAAAATTCTATCAAAGCCAATCTCGTATTATCCAACCGACTTGTTTTTGGTTGACTGGAATGCCAGTTTAATTGTGGATCCCGATTATATGGATACACTCAGTGTGCTGGAGCTTTTAAACGTTGAGTTGCTTGAAGCACGCTTTATGGATGCCAAGCTGGATGAAAAAATTCAGAACTATGATGGCAATTCATTCCGGCACCAGTGGTATTTGCCGTTGTTTAGCCCGTACCGTGCAATTATTGAAGAGTTGGCCAGTTTTAAAATCGATGCGGCCTTGCTTGAAGAACGGCTGGATAATACATTAAAACTGATTGGCGATGTCTATCTGTCGCGGGTTTATGAGGCGGCATCGCAACAATTCTATTTGCCGTCCTGGGATGCCTCCATTTCAAGAAAATTAACAATTATTGATAATTTATATACTGTTTTAACCGATCGCATCCGAAACACACAGTCGTTGTTGCTGGAATTGATTATTGTCATTCTTATTTCCGCTGAAATTATTCTGACAGTCCTCAGCACTGGGTTTGGGCTTGGTGGTTTTATGCGGTGATTATCAAGCCGTTATATTCTAAATGATTAAATTCTGACAAAAGCCCTCATACTGCTTATTTTCCAGACTGCTTGCTTAATGCTTACAAACCAGAACCCCGTAGCGCGGATAAACATAGTCCATAAATGGGTTCTCCAGTTTCCCCAAGGGCAGCACAGAAACAGACAATGTGTGATCATGTAATGCCTTGTTAATTAACACTTGCTGTTCCTGGTATTCCTCTTCTCCTTGGTTCACGATGACAAGAATTCCTTTCGATTTCAGCAAATTAATGCAATGGCTCAAAATGGCCTGTGGCTGAAAAAAATACGCTGGCAGACCCCAGTACAATAAGGGTTCCACGGTAACAAATGGCAGAAAATGGGTGATTAAATCAACCGGGGTTTGCCAGTCCAGCACGTTGCCCACCTGATAGGCTGTATTGGGCAATGCTGCACTAAAATGCCGGGCTGCCTGTCCGCGGGTTTTTAAGCTGACATATCGCCGGTGGGGATCCAGCTCAACCCCAGTGAGCTGCCACGGCCTATTCTCTTGCGATTTCATCTGGTATTCAATAAAAGCAGCCAGTGCATCAACATAAGACCAGTTTTTCGCTCCCACGTCCAGTGCCTGGAATTGAGCATTTGGCTGATATCCTGCACATATTTGAAACAAGCCTGGCTCTTTTTTTTCAATGACATCAAGCCAGAACAGGGTATTCATTACTTCATACAGACGGTATGACCTGAAAAGAAGGCTTTTCTGCCCGTCAGATTCTTCGCAAAAGTATTTTTTAGTCAAGGTTGCCAGTAGTTCAGTCTGATGGCCGTTTTTAAGATTTGTGCCGTTTAAATGCTTTTCAGGCAAGGATTTTTCCAGGTAATCACCCCAAGTCCAGCAAAAGGCGTTGCGCAACGTAAAGTCAATGCGGTTACGAAAAGATTTCAACTGGGTTTGCAGCCGGTTAAGCCCCCAGCTGTTTTGATCCTCAGTCTGTTTGCCGGAAGTCTGAGGGGCAGAAAGTTGGAAATGTTGATTGTTCATGCCTTACTATTTCTTTTGCTTTGATTTTGCTTTTGCTTTAAAACACGGTTGGCTTTGAAACACACTTGCGGGTAATCCGCTTTATTGATACGGTGCCATTCGGGTTAATGAAACGGCCAGCAATCTATAATTCCTTTATTGTAAACCAAGAAAGCAGAAAACAGCCCATGCAAACAACACAAGAAACATTCTGGCAGGGTGAATTTGGAAATGACTACACCCTCAGAAATTCAGGCGCTGATATGGTAGCTGCCAACACGGCTTTTTTCAGTAAAGTTTTGGCAAGCACCGCCAAGCCCATTCAATCAGTGCTTGAACTGGGCGCCAACCGGGGACAAAACCTGCTTGCACTAAGGCATCTGCTGCCCAGTCCGGCGGTGAGTTTTTCTGCGGTTGAAATTAACCCGTCTGCCTGCGAAACCCTGAATAAAGCAATGCCTGATGTTACTTTACATCAGGGATCTATAAATTCATTTGAGCCCACACAAACGTGGGACCTGGTTTTTACAAAAGGGGTTTTAATTCACATTGCACCCGATCTGTTGGAAAAAACCTATCAGCTTATTGACACATGCGCCAAACGCTACATCCTGATTGCCGAATACTATAACCCGCAACCAGTCTCAGTGGATTATCGCGGACACAGCAACAAATTGTTCAAACGGGATTTTGCAGGAGAACTGCTCACTCTTTTTCCAGAATTAACCTTGCTGGACTATGGATTCTTATACCACCGGGATAACACTTTTCCGCAAGACGATATCACATGGTTTTTGCTTGAAAAAATGTAAACTACTCAAACATTTCACTAATGGACTGATGATCATTGATTCGTCCAATGGCCTCTGCCAACAGTGGCGCAACAGAGAGTTGAACAATTTTACCGGAATTTTCCAGGAACTTGGCTTCTTCAGACAGCGGAATCGAGTTGGTGACTACGACTTCCGAAAAGACAGAATTGGCCAGTCTTTCTACAGCAGGGCCAGAAAATACCGGATGCGCAGCCATCACCGAAACAGATTTGGCCCCTTCATCCAAAATCATTTTTGCAGCAGAGCAAACCGTTCCCGCCGTGTCAATCATGTCATCAACCAGAATGGCGTTTTTATCCTTGACTTCCCCAATAATATTTAAAACCTCAGAGACATTGTGTGCGCTGCGGCGTTTATCGATGATTGCAATGGGGGCATTCATTTTTTTTGCAAAAACCCGGGCCCGCTCGACACCGCCAGCATCTGGGCTAACCAAAACAAGGTCCTCCAGGTTTTTCTGCCTCAGGTAATGCAACAAAACCGGCGTTGCATAAAGGTGATCAACCAAAATATTGAAAAATCCCTGCAACTGACCGGTGTGTAAATCCATGGCCACCACCCGTGTGGCACCAGCGGTAGTAATAATATCCGCCATAAGCTTGGCTGAGATGGGCTCTCGGCCTGTTGTTTTTCGATCTTGGCGAGCATACCCGTAATACGGAATGACTGCTGTTATAGTGTGAGCACTGGCGCGTTTCAAGGCATCAATAATGAGCAACAATTCAATCAAGTTTTCATGGACCGGGTTGCAAGTGGGTTGCACTACAAACGCATCCGTTCCCCGGACATTTTCTTTGAGCTGGACATAGGTCTCTCCGTCACTGAAGTTTTTAATCTCAATGCTTCCCAAATCTGTCCCCAGGTGTCGGGCAATTTCTTTGGCCAGTTCTGGGTTAGCTCGGCCAGTAAACAATTTAATGGTACTCGTATCGTGCTCGCAACACTCAATATCCATGTTTGGCAATGCCAATTCAATAGCCAACGGCTTATCCTCCATGATTTAATGCCTGACAGTGAGAATTTGGGGGGTGAAAAAACAAAGTAACTTGCATGAGTCATCGTCGTTTTAACAATTGGTATGCAACGGAATAAAATAAAACCAAGCCCTAAATGTGCTTAATGATGATTATCATAGACTAAATATGAAAAAATTGTAGCAGTTTTTTGAATTGAAAAACAGATTAAACTGCAAGTCTCATGGATGATTTTAAAATTGAGAAGAAAAAAAAACAAGATTCTCTGTAAATGTGTTTTCTTTAGCATAAGCTTCTTGAAGTAATCTTTGAGCGCAAGAAAACATTTCTAGATATTTAGAGTCCCAGAGTTAGGTGGAGTAAGATGTATTGACTTATCCACAAAAGATATACCATGGGACTAAAACACCTAGAGATCACCAATCTTAGGGGGATCAATCTTAGGGATTAACAGGATTGAATGTTGCTTTTGCATTGGCGGCTCATCACCTGGACTTCTCGGTCTTTTTTCACCGCGACGTTCTGCTAAAGGGGGACCAGGGGGAGGATATTCACCTGCTGTTCTTTGTCCTGGTGGCGTTCTATATGAATCGACCGGTTGAATGGCTTGAGGCGCTGGCTCAAGCGTTCCTGGAACACCTGCTGGGATTCTTTGCCTTGAATTATTTTCACGGGGGTCGGGGTTCATTCCCAAACAAAGAGTAGCAATAGCAGAAGCAATTTGCTGATCAAGGTTTCCAGAAGAGCCGGCGGCGCTACTTCTTGGTGTGCCTGGCGGGGTTCTATCGGGCTAATGGGATAAAGTTCTGTCAGCTCCAAAGCGTGGGCCTGAGTGCCTGCTTGGTGACTCTGGTCTGGGTTGATTGCTTTGTCCCGCTCTTTGTTCAGAAGCTCTACTGGCTTCAATAAGAGTGCGTTCTTGTGTCTGTAACGCTTCTAGTGAAGATAAAACAGCATCAGCTATTCTTTGAGCTTCTCTAGCAATAGCAGCGGGTCCGTCTTCATTTTGGGGTTCTTGATTCAGTCTTTGAGCTGCATCTGCAGCTTCTTGAGCAAAAGCTCTTGACTCTTCTACTCTATCAGCTATAGGGTTTTGACCCCTTTGAGAACCAGAATTACCCTGAGAGTCAGGATTAGGAATTCTATAAGGAGATATTCTGCCAAATGTAAGCATTCAGTTTTTCCTATTTTACAATTGCGGTAAGCGTTTTTTTAAAAAAGAGTTGTCTTGTTTTTCAGGTGATGGCAATAAACAACCAAAACATCATTGGGTCATTGATATCATGTCTATATCAACATTAACATTGTTAAGGCAAAACATAAAAATAATTGCTTGTGCGTTTATGAGAAGATGAAGAATTTTTCAGCCAGCCAGAATTAGTCCTAAAAAGCTGTTTTTCTATTTCCGCTCTTTAATGGCGTTTTCCACCAGAGAAAACTCATGGATTAAAATCTGGGTGATTGCATTAATCAGTTGTACAGCCGCTTGTGTTGCAGCACCTTCTGAGTGCCCGACGCCCTCAGCATAAACCCGCACAATTGGTTCAGTACCACTGGCCCGCAGTAAAAACCAGGCATTGTTTTTTAAGTAAAGCTTTACACCATCCCGGGTGTTATAGTGTTTTATTAGTTGTTCTGCTTCTTGTCTTGTCTTGTCAATATCAAGGGAGAAACTTGAATCAAGCCCTGCCGCCTGCAATGCAATCTCAGGAGAGTCAGATTCGACAAGCCCAATAAAAAAGTCGATGATGGCCTTGCCTTGATCGGTTTTAATGCCAAGTTCTCGAAACTGATAATGCTTATCCAAGGAAGCTTGTGCATCAGCAAGCACTTGCCCGATTGGTTTTTTAGCGTATGCCAGCAATTCTGTGATTAATAAACAAGCCAGAATACCGTCCTTTTCAGGGATATGACCCAGTACACTGACCCCACCAGAACTTTCGCCCCCAATCAGCACAGGCTTTTCTTGCTTTTCTTCTCGTTCAATAAAAGCTTCTGCAATATACTTATACCCCACAGGTGTCTGCTGAACCTCCAGGCCGTAATGCTGAGCCAATGCATCCAATGCATGGGTTGTGGCCTGAGAACGAACAACAACCCCATGCTGTTTTTTATTGACAACCAAATGATGCAAAATTAGAAACAGCACATCGTTTGCACCAATGGGCACACCCATTTCATCAAGTACCCCAAAACGATCGGCATCCCCGTCATTGGCAAGACCAATGGCCAAACCCCCTGGCTTGACTGTCGTTTTTATCTGGTCAGCCAATTCAGTCAGGTTGCTTCCTGTGGGTTCTGGCATGCCGGTGTATCCGGCTGGCAGCACGTCTGTGTTGTGAATGGCCGTTATTTCAATGCCAGCTTCTTTTAAAAGCCGCGGGAAGTACTGTCTCCCAGTGGCATACATGGCATCATAAAATAGTTGGATGCCAGCCGCTGCGATGGCCGGGTAATCAATTTTCAGTTGGGCATTCAAGTGATCGCGGTATAGTGCGTAGCCATCAAAATAAACGATCTGAGCTTCAGCTGCTCCCCCCAGAGCCTGGCGTTGTTCAGCGGTTAAAGCCTTGTTTAGTGGGTTCTCCTGATTGGCTTCAAATTGTTTTGAAACCGGGGTTGGCATAACGGCAGCATCAGGGGTTAAAAAGTTGTAGCCCCCGTAGTCCCAGGGATTGTGACTTGCTGTCATTAAAATTGCCCCAAGCGTTGTTTGAATGTCAGGATTTAGCTTTCTAAAATCTCTTGCGGCAAGGGCCAAAACTGGGGAAGGAATATCACTTTGCGACTGCAAGACATCCAGGCCGTGGGCCTGTAAATACTGGGCAATCACTGGAATAAATTGCCGGGTCTTTTCTCGGGTATCCCCCCCCAGCAATACAGGCATCAGTTGCCCTGTTTTTTCAATGGTTTCTATTAAATAGTCTTTAATTGCTGCTGTTATCTGAATGACAACCGCTTCATTAAATCCAGGTTCGGTATTGTTGCGGTAACCTGATGTGCCAAAGCGATAAACTGTTTTTGTTGATACCGATGCAGCCATGAAAAAAACCTCAAGTGCTCAATGATAGGATGGGGGCTTGATCTAAAATTGACAAATCACCACAGTCCGCTGTTTATTGAATAGAATTGTCTCCAATCTTTAACTAATGATTGGAAACTGCCCTTATTGTATCGGATTGCCAGCATCAATACCAGTACAGCCCAAAAAGTGGCTTTCTTAATTTTTTGAGAACCTAACAAAACCCATAAAATAACAAAAAAACATGGCTTATGATGGGATTGCATTAATTAGTATTTAAAACGTTGAAAGTATTAAAAAATGGTTTTACTTGGTGTCAACATCGATCATGTTGCAACAGTTCGTAATGCACGCGGCGGTTTAAGCCCTGATCCATTGCAAGCGGCCTTAATTGCCGAAGACTATGGAGCAGATGGCATCACCGTTCATCTGCGAGAAGATCGCCGTCATATTAAAGATGCCGATTTAATTGCTTTAAAATTTAAAATCACCACGCGCCTGAATCTTGAAATGGCCAACACCCCTGAGATGGTTCAAATTGCACTGGAGATCAAGCCTTACATGGTCACCTTAGTCCCGGAGCGCCGGCAAGAGCTGACGACTGAAGGGGGACTCGATGTTTCAGCTCACCGTAACGCCTTAACTGAAACTGTGAATAAACTGACCAAAGCAGGCATATTGGTGAGCTTGTTTATCGATCCCGATGCGGCTCAGTTAAAAGCCAGCCAGGAAACGGGAGCATCTTACATAGAGCTGCATACGGGGGCATATTCTCAAGCGTATTTTGCAATCAGCCAAACGACAGCAGTCAACATGGTTTCTGAACGAAAAATTGACTTGGATCAGACATTGGTGGCTCTAACAAAAACGGCGACAGATGCCCACCAGCTTGGGCTACGTGTTAATGCAGGACACGGGTTAAACTACCAAAACATCAAGCCCATTTTAAACATTCCTCACCTCGAAGAATTAAACATTGGCCACAGCATCATTGCACACTCTATTTTTACAGGCCTGGGGCCAGCAGTACAACTCATGAAAAAACTGCTCTCTGAGTAAATTACCCAAAGTCTTCATACAGTGTGATATTCACCTGAAATAAAGAAATAATGCCCCGCCAAGGCCCAACCTGAACCGTATACAAACCTTTACGATCTTGCGATGGGTATTCAACGGCTTTCAATGTCTTCTGATAAGCCATTGGATTGTTATCAAAAACTTTTAACAAATACGTTTTCAAACAGACAGGCATGCCATTTTCCAACTCATGAGATTGACCAATTAAACCAAACCGATTGTCACGCTCAACCAGTA
The DNA here is from genome assembly GCA_038745945.1 of Cyanobacteria bacterium P01_H01_bin.74. Lineage (GTDB taxonomy): Bacteria > Cyanobacteriota > Vampirovibrionia > Vampirovibrionales > Vampirovibrionaceae > JBCDLA01. Next base: position 30,469 of record JBCDLA010000017.1, read on the forward strand.
AAAGGCGTAACCCCATTGTAATTGAGCAAATGGCTATAACAGTGGATTCACCCAGCATTAATTTTTGGCCAGGCTGTATAAACCGGGCAATGTCTTCATCTGTTATGGTGTTGACAGGTGATTCTGACGACTGGGATTCTGGTAAATCTGAGTGACTTAAGGCTGAGGAAAGCGCTGAATCAGTATAAGGTTCAGGAGAGATGTCCATCTGAGGCTTATTGTTTGCATGAACGTGCTCAGCAAGTTCTGGCGGCTCGGACAACTCAGGTTGGGATTCAAGAAAAGTGGTTGTCGTTGGCAATTCTGATACAGGGTGACCGCTGTCGATCAATGCTTTATCAAGATGATCATGATCATTTAAATGATCATTAACAAGGCTGTCCCTGTCTTCTCGTTCAGGATCTTCATAAATATCAACAAAATCTGTGTCTGTATCGGTGGGAGCCGTACTTATTAAATCACTTGTTAAATTCCTTGAAGGTGACAGCTCGTCCTCGTAAACATCGACGTCGGCAACAAAGGCGTTTGTTTCTTCATTACTATTTGATGAATGATCGACAGGCTGAAAGTCATCATCCAGATTTAAATTCAACGAAACATCCGCACCTTCCGTGTAGAGATGATTGAAGTCATCCAACTCGTCATCGTTGTTTAGAATATAGGTTCCTGCAGGAAGGGCTGTATCATCAAGGGGTATATCATTAAGCTGACTTTGGCTTTCATCATCAGAAAGCACCGTAGTGTTACTGGCCTGCACCTCAAAAAAATCAGGATCAGTTTCTTCAATCAAGCTGTCATCCATGTCGCTATCATCAATGTCCGGTTGTTCAAGGGTATATGCTTTTTCTTCCAGCGCTTCAACCGTGCTTTCATCGTCAGCGTGTAGTATAAAATTGTCACTATCTTCTTCATCATCAGCGTCATCTGAAAAAGACCAAGCATTCAACTGGTCTGAAACTTGGTCTATATCTTGGTCTGTATCCTTGTCCGAATCTTGATCTAAAGAATAGCTGGGATCATATTTGCTCTCAGGAACAGGACCCAATGGCTGCAAAGAATCGGGAAACAATAAGTCGTTGGTTTCCTGGTAATCATATTCATTTGAGGCTTTTGCGTCAGTAATGCGATCGTCTGTCGCCGTATCTATCTCTGCGTCTGTTTCGGCAAATACATTATCAGGATAAAGATGTGCCATATTAACAGAATCCGTCGTGGCTGTTTCAGGCACAGGCTCAGCACCCATTTCTTCAAGAAAAATCTTTTCCGAGACCAGTGTATTCGGCAAAAAATCTTCAGCAATATTCTCAGGCACTGTAATAGCATCAGGTTGCACGTTGTCGTCCATAAAATCAAAGGAAAGGGCGTTATCGTTCTCATCGATTAACTCATCGATCAGCTCACCAGATGGATCGGACACAGGGTTTTCCTGGAACGGCTCAGCAGTGTCAAATTCAAAAAGGCTGTAATCATCATCATCTTGACTTTCATTTAAATTAGTCAGTGAGGCCTCAGCGCTATTTTCGGTTGTTTCATTGTCGAAGAAAGCAGACTCTAAATTTTCATTTGAATCGTTTGTCGGGATGTCTGGTTCAAATTCTCTGGCAACAGGCTTTATGGTAAGGGGTTCTTCGAAATCATGGTGTTGCTCACCGGGATCAACTGTTTGTTGATAGCCTGTTTCTCGATAATCGTGATTACTGGCATCAAAGTCGTCATTGACTTGCGCAATAGGCTGAACGTCAAACCCATAATTGTTAAAGTCATCATTGGTAATTTCTGGGGTAATTTCTGCTGGGTTGTTACCTGCAACAGCTGTACTAGAGGCATGCGGGCTAGACTCAGCCTGGTCCGCACTGTCATCAGGCTTTAAACCAAAATCAATGGGTATCACTGATTGCCGGGAATCCCCACCCGGTAAGGCATCAGATGTGACAGATTTTTTTTGCTTTTTTTTAAATAAATTAAACAACCAACTCATAAAATCGTTCAGTGTCTCATTTGTTAAAAGAAGTTAATTGGGGTTTTATATGATTATACCGCTCTAAAGGCATATTGAACTGTGCCATTAAAAGAATTGAGATATTTCATCGGACATATAAACACCGGGTCGTGCAATCATGATTGCATGACATCTTTAATTATCTCGCTTTTTTTTGAAGCTGATAAACCCCTCAAGCCTCTTCAAGTTACTGAATGAACAAACCCCTGCCTGGCTTGCATTAAACGACAATTTTAAAATTGGCCAGACCCTTTCCCCTGATATCGTTTGACATTCTTTTCGCACACAAGCTCTGTGTTACAGAGGAATAAATCGCAACAAGTAGACGCCCAACAAAATAGTTTAAAAAAAGCTGAAATAAAATGACAACCGTTGAAAAAATTGATTGTTCAGTTTGCTACATTTGCCCAATTAAGTGATATAGAAGTTTTTAGTCAAAGAAAAAGAAGATTTACCCAAGACATCCCATCACAGTAATAGTGTTGGGTTGAATGGGCGCTTTCAGTGCAGTATTAAAGCCAATCGTATTCAGTAGGGTCATAAGTCCAACTGATAGAATTAAACCTGCGATGTAATGCTTTAAAATCTGCATAGACATTGTATTAGTCGTTCTTCGTATTACTTTTAACGCTGTTGTTAATTGACCCAATTGCAATCTTGTAATAAGTGATAAGTAAGATATTCATTACAAGAACAACATTAAAAAAACAAGAAAAAAGGAAGAATTGCTTTACGCTCAATTTTCTCTTTAAAATTGTTACATGGTTTGTAGCTTACCCATACAAAACCAGAAACCTCTTAAAACATTACCTGACTTAAAAGACAAACTTTGCTGGTAATAAAAAATCAATTTATTAACGCCTTGAAGCAAAGAGCCACAGAGAATTAAATAACTTCTATTTCAAGCTGGTTTTACTACTGTTTTTAAAAGTGTAACCCCACGTGATACAAATGCAAGCACTTATATTGAAACTATTTTTGCTGGTTAATTTTATACTGGATAGGCAGAACTTCAAATGCGTTCGGCGCTGGCTTAAATGCATCTTCTGGCTTAAACACGGAGCTCGCTTGACCAATACGGACTGCTTCTAACTTATACATGGCGTAATTTTTTTGCTTGACTTTGCCTTTTTTGACCACACGAACGGCATTAACTGTCTGTCCAGTCATTTTATCCCCTGAAACAGTAATAGTAGGGATTTCTGTGAGAAAAACATGTTTTGCAGGATGGCTCAAACGGTGAAAAACGGCTGTTTTCCCACGAACTTCATCGACATGAATGGTTGCAGAAGCCCCACTCACTGGGTTTGAAATTATGACTGCCTCTTTTGTTCGGGATAACTGCCAGATATTTTGCGTTCGTAGCGGAAAAACCCCAGATTTTGCATTGGTCTCAATTAACTCACCCTTGACATTCCATTGGCCGTACATTTCACCCGGTAAAAAGCGCGTTACTTTAATTCCAGCGGTTAATGGCTTGATACTCAATAGTTCATCTCTTGCTTGTAATGATGAAAACTGTGAATCTCCTGCTTCTTGAGATTGCGCATGATTAGTATCAGACGCATAGACTGGATGTATAAACAAAGCAGTTAGTAATGCTATAAACAGAAAAAAAGGCCAGTACAACTGGATCTTAGAATTATGAAAAATAAACACAAAAAATAAATAACTGGATTAAATATGACTAAAATTGCCTCTTAACACTTTAAGCAGTGCTTAGATATCTTGAACTGGGGGTTGAAAAGGAAACCACTTATTCGCCCATATGTTAATAGAATGCATTGCTTGAGCGAGATCTGCTCCCTTTTCAGTGATTTCATATTCTACACGGGGTGGAATGGTGGGAAATTGATACCGATTAATCAGTCCATATTTCTCAAGATGCTTTAACCGTGCACTAAGCGTTCGGGGTGAAATGCCGTGAATCTTTTTTTCAATTTCTACAAAACGTTGCTTTTCTTCGGTCAACAATAAATACAACAACTGAAACGAGTATTTATCACCGATAAGCTCCATTGCGCGTTCCATTGGGGAGGCAATACTGTATAAGTCAGCGTATATGAGCCGGTTTAAATTACTTTGAAGCTCTTTTATTGACTGAGATTCTGTTTTTTCACTGCTCAACAGACTAATTGCACTATTTTTTGATTCATTTTGACTGGTATTATGTGGATGTTCCAATGCTAACAACCCTCAATGCTTTAAATGGGAAACAAGTAAAATTGAAAAATAATTAAAAAAAAAATTAAACTATATTATATATAGCATAGCGCTAGTCTCTATTAAAATCAAGGGGTTCTTTACTTATCACAAAGCAAATTAATGGCAAAAGAAAAGGGGGCAAAATTTTAGGTCAGCACTCTATTTTTGGTACAGATGATTTTCATAGATATAAGATAAGCAATGATAGGGTAAATAGTATTGCAATGTTTGTAACTGAGCCCAAGGTAACGAAGACTGCCAGCAAGTTTTCATTTGAGACCGAAGCCATGTTGCAGACAACTCAAATAAAGGAATATCCAATACACTGGTTTTCAGTGAAACGCAACTTTTTTGATTTGTTTTTTGCATTGTATAAATTTCAGGGAACCCAGGCCTTGGTGCTTGGATAAAATGAACCCAAGCTGCTAGTTCTTCAGCAAGGTGCCATGTACTTAATGAGGACAATGCATCCGTACCAGCAATACAGTAAACCCTGTGATCGAAATCATTGTCATTGTCATTCTCTTTTTGAGGCCGATGAAGCGCCTCTTTTTCAAGACGTAATAACGACTCCATTGTGTAATTTGGATAAAGGCAAGATTTATGATCAGCTTGTTTTACAGAAATCTTTAAAGAGAGTTCAGCACCCTGTTTTTCATGCTGCGATTGCTCAACCGATGAAATCTGAAATGCAGAATTATTCGCTATTGCCAATTCAACTAAATTGTAACGGTGTGCAGGAGCAATAAGATTGGTATTGTTTTTACGGTGAGGCGGATATGCTGTCGGGACAAAGGTGATTTTTTTAAATCCAAATAATTTTCCAAACTGTTTCAGTGTTTGGCTTGCAATTTGTAAGTGCCCGGAATGAATAGGATTAAACGTACCAAAATAGTAACAGTTGACCCGATGGGAAAGCACTTTCATTTAATAGTAATGTTGGTATTCCGTTTTTAGCTCATCGTAAAGATCTGCCATACGCTGGGCTTCTTTGTTACGAATCCGCTGCATCATATCATTATATTGTTTTAGTGTTGCAAATTCTTCAATGTGCAAAACCCATTGGTGACTTAACTCATCATAAATCGATTTCGCACCCATAAGATGAATAATAGTACCCAATTCGGTCTGTGCAATCCGCCGATACAAATCGGGTGACTTTGATAAACAGCGAACCGTTGTCTTACCATCCGTTACCGTAAAGTAACAGACTGTTCTGCGTTGTGTTTTAATCCCACTTAGAACCACCGGCCATTCTTCAGGGTGTATATCGCCATTCAAAACCACAGAAATATCAGGTTGGGGCGAAAGTTGTTTAATTAACAGACTATAAAGTGAAAAATCCATTGGTTTTGTCATTGTTGCCATAAAATATACTCATGTACTTTATATCTAAATAGTTGATAACTGACAAGATTAAAAAACAAGACAAGAACTCTAATTGTCAAAAAATTACTAAACATAATAATCTACAAACCTAAAAGACATTTTAAGCCAAAGGAGACAGTCAATAAAAATCTTACTTAATATATGCCTGCCAATTTCTTACCGAATCAATTTTTAGCTTTTTTATAAAAAACTAGCAAACAACCATCCGTTTTTAATAAATATTTGTAAATTTCGAAGAAAAAAAGGTCAATCTCGATTTTAAAATTGTTTTTATAATTAAAAGTGCGCCTAAGATTTTTTTACTTTCACATTCAGAAATCAATTCAGCTTTTTTAAACCTCATTTCTAACGCTTTTACTATTAAATCCACATCACAAAAAATATAGCCAGTTCTTGAAAAGCAGCAATTTAGAGCTCAAATCCTCTAAAAAACCTTAACAGCCTTAACAGGAGATAGCAAAGGATATTATGAATTATTCCTTAAATGTAAATCTCTCAAAAAAAGCACCACAAACTGTTGTATTAGATTCTAGTTACAGTGAAAAAGCAAATCAAGAAAAGAGTTTCACGACAGCGTATCAAGATAAGCAGTCTGATATAAACTTTTTATCGACTTCACCCAATGCAATGCTGATGAAAATTATTGGCGCCTTTTTCTCGTTACTTAACAACCAAACAGGCACTTCACCGCTACCAGTCAATCAGATGAATATTTCACAGCAACCTGGTTTTTCATATGCAGGCAACAATCAAGGGCTTGCAGCACAGGCAAAAAGCAGAATAACAACAGATACATCGCCTGAAAACCGAGCAATGCTTGAAGAGATTATTGATGAGCTGTCAACACATCCTGAGGGAGCTAAATTGCTGGAAAAAGCCATTGCCAATGGCACCGTTTTTAAAATTGGAGACCCAGGAGAAGAGTATAACGGAATTTACAATCCCAACACCAATACTATTGTTGTCAGTCCTTCTGCACAGTATGGAGTTGCAAAGACGTTTGTACACGAATTGGTGCATGCCGCAACACCCAATGACGGGAATTCTCAGGATGAAGAAGGGATTGCCGACGCCCTTGCATTTACCATCGTTGAAGAATTGGGCTTACTTACAGACAACGGCTTATCTGCAGTGCAAGAAGCGCAGATTAAAGAGCTGCAATACCCAGAATTACAAGAAAGCAACGGCATTGTCAGCTCGCTTAACGCAATTGGCTTAGGCGGTAGACTGCAAGAGTTGGGGCTGGCTTAAAACAGCAGAGATAAGAGATACTTACTTATTATCTCTGTGTAAATCACTTCTTTCTGGAGGTATCAGGAGAAGATTTTCTGAACGCTTCTTCTGATTATATTATCTGCATTAACTGGCCTTAGTCTGAAAACCAGTTTTGCAAATGAAATACAAATGAAGATTGGGAAAGCCAATTTCAGCGTAAATTATAGAGCCTCAATTTATCGAATAAAGCCAGTTTAAATTTCTGCTTGGGGTCAAGTAAATCAGGGAATCCCTCACAAACGAAAAAAGAATTGCTTTGACAAATCCCTATTTGCTGATATTCTTGTTGTAAAGAAGTGGTTTACAAACTTTAAATTCTTTTCAGAAAAAATTATTTGAAGCTTTAGCTCATTCAAAGCAGCAGTATTTAATTAAATAATTTAAGTTTTTATATTGTAAAAATTAAAAAACCAATTTTTTTGGTAATTTTAATTAAT
>JBCDLA010000018.1:0-35652 GCA_038745945.1 Cyanobacteria bacterium P01_H01_bin.74
CTCGTTACGGCTTCAGACATTTTTTAAGTGGCATAGCCTCCAAGGCTTCGGCTGTGTACCCAAAGGGCAGGAAGCAACTGGTTGTTTCCTTTTGCTTTTGAAAGGTGTCCAGAGGAAACGGGACGTTTCTTCTGGTGCCAAGGGGTCGTTAGGGGAAAGGGCACAGCTTTCCCCTGACAAGGTAAAAGAAGAAAATATGTTTAAGAAGATCCTGCTTTGACACAAAAGACCCGAGAGGAAATATTCTCTTTCGGGGGGTGTTAAGCGGGGGGGGGCCTCCCGCTTACGCGGCGATGGGTTGTTAGGAGCTACCCAAAGGGCATCCATATCCCTAAGCCCTGAAGGGCAAGGGCTACGGAGACGCTGCGGAAGTCTCTCCCCTGACGGAACAACAAGTAAGAAAAGGTCTAAGAGACTTTAGCAGCCATTGAGGTATGCTAAAACTTTTCAAAATCCAATTCAGTTGTTCTGTCTATCCAGAGAGTTGTTAACAAGTAACCTACAACACATGGTCTGTATTGACCTCAATAGCACTGGGTGCTTTGAGATAAACTGTCACAATGCGAGGGCCTTCTACTTTTTCTACCCGAAACTGCAATTCTTCAAATACAATTTCATCGCCTTCTTCAGGCTCACGACCCAATTCGCCAAATAAAAAGCCACCAATGGTTTTAAAGTTATCAAACGGTAAATTTAACGTTAATACTGCATTGAGTGCTTCTATTTCCCACTTGCCGCTCATCATTACTTCATTGGCAGAAAGCAGGGTGTACATGGGGGCTTCTTCTTCATCGTGCTCGTCCCAAAGCTCCCCGATAATTTCTTCAATCACATCCTGAATGGTGACCAGGCCAGCAAACCCACCATGCTCATCAGCAACAGCGGCCACCCTGATTTTATTGCGCTTAAACTCTTCCAATAAATCGCTAACCGGCTTATTTTCCGGATAAATATCAATTTCCCGAACAATGTCAGCCAGCGGGGTATTACCCTGATTGTGATGAATTTTCTCATAGACATCCCTGGCATGGACAATACCCACCAGATTATCAACGGTCTCTTTAAAAACAGGCAACCGAGAAAACCCGCTTTCAATAATGCGATCGGCCACATGAGACAGTGAGGATTGAATGTCAACGTAATCAACATCCCGTCGCGGAATCATAATATCTTCCACGGTAATCTCTGTGAACTCATAGACGTTTTTCAACAGCACTTCTTCGCGGGCGTCCAGCACCCCTTCTTTTCGACCCTGGGCAATCAGGGTGTAAAACTTTTCAGTCCACTCAATTTCTGACTCATCGGCCAGCACCTCCACAAAAACCTGACGCACCTGCTTAATACGCTCTTGGATCACCTCTTTAATGCGCTCGGTTAAATCATCGACATCTTTGACCTGAATGTAGGGGTCTACTTCAACCTGCAAGTGTACATTTAAGCCTGCAATGCCATGATCCACAGTTTTGAGATCCAAGACTTCAGAAACACCGGTTAAACTGGTTACAATGTCGCGGATGCGTTTTTCAATCTTGGGCGGCGCAGCGGTCTGTGTTAAAATTCCGCGGTTATGCCTGAAGAGGTAAACAGCCATCACCAGCAGCAACACACCAATGCCGATGGATGCAATAGCATCAGGCCAATGGGAAATATGTGCGGGTAACAACGACCACTGCACTGCAAAATAAGAGGCAAGCACTGCAACCAAGGCTAACATGGCACCACCCAGGGCAATAAAGTCTTCATAAAAAATAAAGCGGGTTGTTGGGCTAATGACGTTTTTAATATTTTTTACAGCCAGATAAACACAATTCAACGGGTTCCCGGCAGACAAATTCAACTCGCTGACCACAGCTGTGGACGCCCGATGAACCGCATAGCTTTCCAACAAAATACTTAGGGCCAAAATACCAACAGACCAGTACAGGCCCTCGGTATTGTGTGCATCGAGACCCGTTTTGTCAGGTGTTGTGAGATGATGCACGCCTTCCCAGATGGCCCATGAAGAGGTAAATAAAAGAAACACACAAGCAGCCAGTGCCCAGACATTGGCTTCAAGCCCGTAGCCAAAGGGGTGGGTTCGGTCTGCAGGGCGTTGGCTAAACTTGTTGCCCAGTATCAGGGCAATGCTATTGACGCTGTCTCCAAAGGAGTGCAAGCTTTCACTGAACACAGACGGGCTGCCGGATATACTCCAGGCAAATAATTTGACTGAACCCAGAATCAAGTTCACTGTAAATGCAGACCATAACGCAGAAACCGCATGCGTTTTGTCTTGTTCTTCCTTAGCTAAAGGCTCAGTCATTGTTGCCAAAGCAGACTTTGGAGATGAACCCGATGTCAGATTGGTTGCGGAACGTCCAGGAGGCTCCATATTGGTGTTTAAATGATCCAAGTTATGCGTATTACCAGTTTGTCACACGATACAATCGAATGTTATGTCAATTATGTCGATTAAAAACTGAAAGCGAATCATCCGTTGAACCGATAACTCGCAAATAGTATTACAAAATCACTACAAGATTGTACAGTATACCGCAAAACCTCTCAAATTTAAATTCAATCCTCAGAAAGACGCAGTACGGCCATAAAAGCTTCTTGGGGGATTTCAACTTTACCCACGGCTTTCATACGGTCTTTGCCTTTCTTTTGTTTTTCCAGCAGTTTGCGTTTTCGGGAAATATCGCCACCGTAGCATTTATCCAGAACATTTTTGCGCATGGCTTTGACGTTGGTTCGGGCAATGATTTTACCGCCAATGGCTGCTTGAATTGGCACTTCAAACATTTGTCGCGGAATGATATCTTTCAGGCGTTGGGTCAGCAAATGTCCTGTTGCTTGTGCCCGCTCACGGTGAACAATCACACTGAGTGCGTCAACAACATCTCCGGCCAGCAAAACATCCAGTTTGACCAGTTGCGAGCGCATGTAGCGTGAAAACTGATAATCCATTGAAGCATAGCCCTTGGAACGGGATTTAAGCTGATCATAAAAATCGCTGACCACTTCATTCAACGGAATTTCATAACTTAGATTCACCCGGTTGGTGTCCACATAATCCATGGTGAGAAAAATCCCACGCCGGCTCTGCGACAACTCCATCAGCGTGCCCACATAGTCGTTTGGCGTAAAAATACTGACCTTCACCATGGGTTCTTCAATAAAATCCCGTTTCACCGGGTCAGGCAAGTTGGCCGGGTTGTCAATTTCCAAAATTTCGCCTGCCGTGGTGTGCACCTTATAAACCACACTGGGTGCCGTGGTAATCAAGCTGAGGTTATACTCGCGCTCCAGACGTTCCTGAATAATTTCCATATGCAAGAGGCCCAGAAAACCGCAACGAAAACCAAAACCCAGTGCTTCAGAGGTTTCGGGCTCAAACACAATGCTTGAATCATTCAGTTTCAGTTTTTCAAGCGATTCTTTCAGAATCGTGTAATCTTCGTTGTTGACGGGGTATAAGCCGCAAAATACCATTGGCACTGCTTTTTGATACCCGGGCAAAGGCTCTGGGGCAGGGTTGGCAGCCAGTGTAATGGTATCCCCCACAAAAGCGCCCATTTCTTTGATTGAGGCACTGACGTAACCCACTTCTCCAGAGACCAGATGATCGCAAGGCTCTCTTGTGGGACGCATTACTCCCAGTTCTGTAATTTCATAAGTTTTTTTATTGGCCATATACAGAATGCGATCGCCTTTTTTGAGCACGCCATCCACCACCCGGATGTAGGTAATAATGCCCATGTAAGCATCAAAGTAACTGTCAAATACAAGGGCTCGGGTGGGTTTTTCTAAAGCAACCTCCGGCGGCGGAATGCGTTCAACCACGGCATTTAAAATCTCTGAAATTCCAATCCCTTCTTTGGCACTGGCCATAATGGCATCACTGGTATCAATGCCAATAATGTCTTCAATTTCTTTCTTAACCCGTTCAGGCTCAGCACCCGGCAAATCAATTTTATTGAGCACCGGGATAATTTCAAGGTTGGCCTCAATGGCCAGATACACATTGGCCAAGGTCTGGGCCTCGACACCTTGAGCCGCATCAACAATGAGCAGAGCCCCTTCACAGGCATCCAGACTGCGTGAAACTTCATAGCAGAAGTCCACGTGGCCGGGTGTGTCAATCAGATTCAGGATGTATGGGGTATCGTTGTAATAATAATTCATCCGTGCGGCCTGCAATTTAATGGTGATACCGCGTTCGCGCTCCAGATCAAGGTTGTCCAGCACTTGTTCTTTCATGACGCGTTGTTCAATGGTCCGGGTTTCTTCCAGCAGGCGATCGGCAATGGTGGATTTGCCGTGATCGATGTGGGCAATAATACAGAAGTTTCGAATATTACTGGCTGCGTCGGTCATTGGATTGGTGGGTGTCTTTTCTAAGCTTTTTTAGTTTGGCTTTTTTTAGTTTGAAAGATTATTTTATTTTAAGCGTTTTCTTATTTTAGTCAGTTTGGTTAATTTAAATGCAGAATATCAGTGCATCACATTTTAATACGATACTAGTTGCGTCAAACTTGGTTTCCAGTGGTCAATTGCGTGAGTAACAGCTTCCAGTATCTCAGAAACAGTTTTATTATCTGCGGTTTTGGCATCACGCAGTTTAAACTCTAAGAGACCTTCGCCTGCTTTTTTTCCGGCTGTAACCCTGATAGGAATGCCAATCAGATCAGCATCTTTAAATTTAACGCCCGCACGCTCATTGCGGTCATCCAGTAAAACGTCTATGCCTGCTGCTTTAAGTTGTGCGTAGACCGTTTGCCCCAAGGCCCATTGGGCCTCATCTTGCGGATTCACCACCACCACAGTCACTTGAAACGGGGCAATGGCCATCGGCCAAATCATGCCATAGCCGTCATGGTAGCATTCAATAGCTGCGGCTGCTGTCCGACTGACCCCAATGCCATAAGTGCCCATAATCAACGGGGTTTCACTGCCATTTTCTGTAGTAAAAGTGGCCTGCATAACCGCTGTGTAACGGGTTCCCAGCTGAAAGATATTGCCCACCTCAATACCACGTTTCATCAAAAGCTTTCCAGAATCACAAATGGCGCATCGATCAGCCACTCGCGCCAGCCGGATATCGACACACTGATCATCACGCAAGACCAGTACACCAGCATCGCCCCAGTTCACGCCAACCGCATGCTGATCAACTTGATTCACTGCCATCGTAAAGTTTTTGAGCAGCAATACAGAAGGATCTGCTATGACTTGCAGGGCAGTATCCGCACTTTCTTCGAGCTGACAGGGCAATTGATAGGGGCCAATAAACCCTTTCACTGTTTTAAGGACCGCCTGAATTTCAGCATCGCTTGCCAGCCGAATCTCATGGCCCTGGCAAGCATTCATTAGCTTCACCGGCTCAATGCTTAAATCACCGCGTATTAAGGCCAGAACCGGTTTTAAAGCCGTTGCACTGTCGGTCACCATATACAAGAGGCTCTTTAAAATGGTCTCACTGGGCAGGTTATATTGGGCTTCTAAGTCCTCAATTGCTGAAGTATTGGGCGTTTCAATCACCTGAAACCCCGAGTTGTAGGGAGATTCACGGTTTGCGGGCGGACAAACCGAAACGGCATGCTCTGCGTTGGCCGCATAATCACATTGGTCACAGAAAAAGACATCGTTCTCTCCGCTTTCCTGACCGCTTTCTGTGGGTTGCGTCAGCACCATAAATTCATGGCTGACACTGCCACCTATCGACCCACTGTCACTGCGAACCATCCGGGTTTCAAGCCCGCAACGCTCAAAAATGGCAGTATACACCCCGGCCATTTTTTCATATTCTGCTATCAGGCAATCCTCAGAGGCATGAAAACTGTAGCTGTCTTTCATGATAAATTCTCGTCCGCGCAACAAGCCAAACCGGGGACGGGTTTCATCCCGGTATTTGTTTTGAATCTGATACAGGTGCATCGGCAATTGCCGGTAAGACCGGATTTCTTTTCGGGCAAGGTCTGTAATCACCTCTTCCGCAGTGGGTGCTAAGCCGTAGTGGCGATCATGACGGTCTTTGATCCGCATCATCAGCGGTCCATAAACACCCCACCGGCCAGACTCTTCCCACAATGCTTCTGGCTGAATAATGGGCAGTCGAAGCTCTTGGGCATCAGCCTTGTCCATTTCATCACGGATAATGGCCTCAATTTTTTTGATAACCCGCCACATCAGCGGCATATAAGTATAAACACCGTTACTGACCCGACGAATATAGCCGGCCCGTAAAAAAAGCTGATGACTGATCACTTCTGCTTCCGCAGGAACCTCTCGCAAAGTTGGCGAGAGCAGTTGGGTCATTTTCATAAGGGTGTCATTTTAAAAAAATCAAAACTAGCCACAAAATCAGGCAAAAAACCAAGCTATCTATGCGTTTGCGGTATCTTCCTGATGGGGGACTGCCGGGGTTGATACGGCGGTATACCCAGTGCCTAAGCCATTGGATCGGGCGGTTTTCACTTTGTCGACAATTTCCATAAACTCATCGCTTTCAATGGTTTCTTTTTCAAGCAGCACTTTTACAATAGCATCCATAATATCGCGGTTGCTGTTAATCAGAGCAATAACATACTGGTACTGACTGTCTACGACCGTTTTTACTTCCTGATCAATGATGGTGGCCACTTCTTCCCCGTAATCACGGTCGGTTCCAAAGTCGCGCCCAAGAAACATGTGCTCGTTTCTTTTTCCGTAGGTAATGGGGCCCAGTTTATCGCTCATGCCGTAAGTTGTTATCATTTTTCGGGCAATGGAGCTGACCGTCTGCAAGTCGCTACTTGCCCCTGAGGTAATGTCTTTAAATACGATTTCTTCGGCAGCACGCCCGCCCAAAGCAACAGCAATCCGGGCAACCATTTGGCTTTTGGTGACATGAACTTTATCGTCTTCAGGCATTGTCCATGTAATCCCTAGGGCCATCCCCCGCGGAATAATGGTCACCTTGCGCAATGGGTCACTGCCTTCTGTCATCACGGCAACCAGGGCATGCCCCACTTCGTGGTATGCGGTAATTTCTTTGTCTTTTTCAGACATAATTTTGTTTTTCTTCTCGGCACCCGCCAGCACTTTATCAATAGAGTTTTCAATGTCTGCCATGCCAATTTTTTCTTTGTGGAAGCGTGCGGCCAGCAAGGCCCCTTCATTCAGCAGGTTGGCCAAATCAGCACCTGTAAAACCTGGCGTTCTTTTGGCCAGAATTTTAATATCCACATTGTCATCCAAAGGCTTGCCTTTGGCGTGCACCGTCAAAATCTGCTCACGGCCTTGAACATCTGGACGATCAATCATGACTTGCCTGTCAAAACGTCCTGGTCTCAGCAACGCGTTGTCCAGAATATCCGGGCGGTTGGTTGCAGCGACCACAATAATACCAGTGTGCGGATCAAAACCATCCATTTCAACCAACAACTGGTTCAGGGTTTGCTCTCGCTCATCGTGACCACCTCCCATACCAGCGCCCCGTTGACGGCCGACAGCATCAATTTCATCAACAAATATAATACACGGGGCATGCTTTTTGGCCTGCTCAAACAAATCTCGAACACGGCTGGCACCCACACCCACAAACATTTCAACAAAATCTGAGCCGGAAATGCTGAAAAACGGTACCCCGGCTTCACCGGCAACTGCTTTTGCAAGTAGCGTTTTACCCGTTCCTGGCGCACCAACCAGCAAAACCCCTTTAGGAATCTTGGCACCCAGTTTCTGATAGCGCTCGCCGTTTTTTAAAAAATCAACCACTTCTTCCAGATCCGCTTTGGCCTCGTCAATCCCGGCCACATCACTAAATGTAATTTTCACCTTGGAATCCATAGACATCTTGGCCCGGCTTTTTCCAAAAGACAGTGCTTGAGATCCTCCGCTCTGGGCACTGCGAAAGAGCATGACAAAAAAGATGATCATTATGAGGGGCAAAAAGATACTGGTTAAAATCCCCAGCCACTGGCCCTGTTCTTTGGGCTCTTTAAAATTAAACGGAATGTTGTTTTTTTTCAGGACCGGCACCAGCAAATCAACACCGGCACCCCCTTCAGGCAGAACAGTGCTGTACTGAATCAGGATCTCAGGCTGCTGTAAAATTTCTTTTGAAGTCAGTCCATCTGTCGGCGTGCTAACATTTTCTGAATTTAAAACAGCATTGCCGGATGCTTCATCTTTCAAGTCGGTTGCTTTTGTCCCGCTGCTTGGCGCATCAGCAGACTGTGCTTCAAGGGCATTGCTTTCTTTGGGGGTTAATGGCGATTTTTCCTGACGCGACAGGGCGGCATTCTGGTCTAATTTTTGGTCTGATTTTTGTGATTGCCCCTGCGTAGTGGATGCTGTTTTGCCTGAATCATTTCCCACCGCCACTTCCGTGGTATGACCCAGGGCAAGATTTCCCACAATATCCACTGATTTAATATGCTGGGTGTTGACTTTTTCAATAAAAACAGAGTAGGTCAGGCGCTCGTCTTTGACCAGGGGCTCTTGCTTAAAGAGGCTTGACACAAAGAGAGCCAGGATAACCAGTCCTGCAAGAATTAAAAATCCGGTGTATTGCTGCTTTTTCATTGCGTGTGGGGTGTCTTTCTCTTATAAAAACCAGTGTATTAATGTCTTGTTGATTTATTGTACCAACCAAGTGTAGCAATCAGGCAATTAAAACTCAGGTGTGTAACAAAATTTTCTTACTACTATTGTAATGATTCTAAGCAGTCTTGCTGTGTTGTGGATTAAAATTTGCGTTGTTTGAATGAGCGGCGCAAATCAATCCGATGAAAAGAACTGGCTCTCTTTTTCAAATCAAGTTTATAACAACCATTATCCTGTCTAATGCAAGCATGAAAAAATGGGTCTGAAAGAGCGATTAAACAATCGATATCGAATGATTATAACACAGCAGCAATCGAACACATCGCGATACGATTTATGTTGCCTTTATAATGTCATTGACGTCAAAAAAACGGCCAGGAAAAACAATCCGTTGGTGCATACTATGGCTTGTGATACGATAAATAACAAAATTGCAAAATTGACTGTATTGCCTATTGCAACACAGTGCTATAGCGGGTAATAATGAATGCTTACAAAAGCATCAATGCTCCCAA
This sequence comes from Cyanobacteria bacterium P01_H01_bin.74, assembly GCA_038745945.1. GTDB lineage: Bacteria > Cyanobacteriota > Vampirovibrionia > Vampirovibrionales > Vampirovibrionaceae > JBCDLA01. The sequence goes on from JBCDLA010000018.1 coordinate 9,087, forward strand.
TCCCAATCAACCAAGAGGCTGGCAACCCTGATAATGTCCACCGCGTTAAGCACAGAGAATTTTCCTTACACCATCGACTATGTTTTGTCGCTGCTCGGTCTTAATCAAAAAGAGCTACAGACCCTTTCGCAATTACTCAATGTAGTGGCTAAGCAGGACCCAAAAACTGAAAAACCAATATACACGCACAATGACATTGATCGGTTGCGCCGTGCGCTTGAAATGTCCCGTCAAGGCATCTCGAAAAGTGAAATTGTACGGCACTTGGCCTATCCACCAGATACCCTGGTTTCATCGCCCTCTGAAGGCCTTCAAAACGGTATCAGTGCAAGCTCGATATCTAAAAAACAAGCGGTTTCCGCAGAGGGGGCTTATACTGACAGAACAACATTTATGATTGAAGCCGTTGATCAGGTGAAACAGAGTATTTTAAACGATCTTTCCCGCCTGTTGGATGACAAACTTTCTGGGCTGGATGAAGTGGTGGTTGAACTTATTCGCTGCAAGAGTGAAAATGATGCCTTGAAAAAGAAAATGGCTGCAACCGCGGAAGAAAACGAAACGCTTTCCAAAGAGCTTTCTCGCTTTAAGCCGTTTCAATTTGGGTTATACAGAAAAACTTAAAAAATTAAATTTTCTAGAATTTTGCCAAAATAAATAAAAGGAAAAGGCTCTAGTTTCATTTTTTCTAACCAGTGTTTTAGCTTTGCTTTTTGTTCTTTTAACTTATCTGGTAACAAGAATTTTTTGGGCTGTATGCCCTCTAATAGCTAAAGTTATTGTTTTTACTGACTAATCAATAGTAGATAACCCATCAAAGTTAATCTTCAGTCGTGGCCTCTTCTTGGCCAGCAAGGGCCGCCGAAAGCGTATGCCACGCTAGGGTAGCGCATTTCACACGAACCGGATACTGCTTTACCCCCGAAAGAATAGTTAATCGCCCCAAGACATCTTTAGCTGATGTTTCACTTAAACTGCCTGTCAGCAGCTGATGAAATGTTGAAATCATTGTTGCAGCCTCAGTTTTAGACTTGCCTTTTAACGCTTTCGTCATCAGTGAAGCACTGGCTTTTGAAATCGCACACCCTTCCCCCTGAAAAGCAATGTCTTCAACAACATTATCTTGGTTGAGTTTGAGGTAAACGGCAAACTGATCGCCACAAAGTGGGTTTTTCCCCAGAGAGTAAGCATTGGCGTCTTCAATAATTCTAAAATTGTGAGGCTTCTTATTGTGCTCCAAGATAATTTGCTGGTAGAGCTCGTTGTAATCTGACATGTGTGAAGACTTTCCAATCGATTAACCGCAGCAATTTGTGTAATTAGTATAAAGCATTGTGCCGTTAAAAGCGCTATTTAAACAGTTTAACAATTTTTTTAATGCCCACAACCAGGGCATCAATTTCTTCAGTAGTGTTGTAAAAAGACAGTGAAATTCTTGCCGTTGCTGGAACTGAAAAACGATCCATAACCGGTTGGGCACAATGGTGGCCTGCACGCAGGGCAATCCCTTCTTGATCGAGAAGCGTACCAATATCGTGTGGGTGAACGCCTTCAACCTTAAAAGACACAATGGCTGCTTTTTCAGGGGCTGTTCCTATAATTGTCACTTCTGGCAATGCATTGAGCTGCTCGGTTGCATAGTGAAGTAATTCTTTCTCATAGGCATCAATGGTGGAAACCCCAATGGATTCTATATAATCAATTGCAGAGCCCAAACCAATCACTTCGGCAATTGCCGGCGTACCGGCTTCAAAACGGGCTGGTGGCGGGGCAAACGTGGTTTTTTCAAAGCTTACCGTCCGAATCATATCGCCACCCAATTGATAAGGGGGCATTGCATCCAGTAAATCCATTTTTCCATACAAGAGGCCAACGCCGGTTGGGCCGTACATTTTATGCCCAGAAGAAATATAAAAGTCGCAATCCAAAGCTTGAACATCCACAGGCATATGCGGCGTGGACTGAGCCCCATCAACGACAACGACAATGCCTTTTTCGTGTGCTTTGGCAATCATGGAATGAATGGGATTGATCGTCCCCAACGCGTTTGACACATGATTCACAGCCAGAATTTTAATGTTGTCGTGGGTGTTTAACAGGGTGTCGTAAGCATCTTGGTCAAGCGTGCCGTCGTCCAGGACAGGGATTTTAAGAAGCGTTGCATTTTGCATTAAACACAATTGTTGCCATGGCACCAGATTGGCGTGATGCTCAAGCCCTGAAACCAAGACCGCATCCCCAGATTTTACAACCTGCTGGCCGTAACTGCTGGCAACCAGATTGACAGACTCAGTTGCCCCTTTGGTAATAACAATTTCTTTGGGGGATGGGGCGTTGATAAATTTGGCAAATTTGGCACGGGCCAAGTCATATTCTCGGGTTGATATTTCACTGAGATGATAAACCCCACGGCGCACAGTGCCGTTTTGGGTTGAAAAGTATTCATACATTTTATCAATTACAACGTGGGGCTTTTGGGTGGTTGCAGCATTGTCGAGGTAAGCCAGCGGTTTGCCGTTAACCTGTTGTGCCAGGACAGGAAAATCACCTCGGATGGCCTGAACTCTTTCAGCCGTTAAAGACTGGAAAACTGGCATTCTTTCCTCACTTTGATCATCGGAGGCAGTTTGGCGATTTAAAGTGGATTGAGACATAATAAAAGGGCCTTAAACGATTTTGGGATTACACTGCATGATCTGCATGAATTGTGGTTTGAATATGCTTGGACACCAATGCTTTGAGGGACGCGGTATCTTGATTGTCTGGCTGGTTTTGCGTTAGCACGTCTGCTGCAAATGCCAGAATCAACAAGTTTTTCGCAGCCGATTTACTAAAGCCGCGGCTGTACAGGTAAAACAACTGATCCGCATTAATCTGGCCAACGGTGGCCCCGTGGCTGCATTTAACATCATCCGCCAAAATTTGAAGTTGCGGGCGAGTCCAGACTTTTGCCTGCTCTGAAAGTAATAGGCTGTTATTCATCTGTTCTGCAGCAGTCCCATTGGCATGCTTGGCAACCAACACTGTGCCATTAAATGATGAAGTGCTTTGTTGACTGAGAATGCTTTTATATAACTGGCTGCTGGTTGTGTTTGCAACCCGGTGATGGGTTTGCGTGGGGTGAAACGCTTTGTTGCTTTCGTGCAAGACATCCAGCCCATTCAGTGTTGCACTGGCATCAGTATCCATTAAAAATGTTTGAATGGCATGGCGGTTGGTTTTCCCCGACAATGTCGCTGTCAGCAGGTTTAAACTGGCTGACTGACCCACAAAGCTCTGGGTATGGTGCAGCTGTCGGGTTGAAAGCCCGTCGTTTAAGAGCAAGTTAAGCGTCAAATTTGCCTCATCTTGCAAACAGATTTGCCGGTTAACCAAGACCGGCATACTGGCCTTTTCAGCAGATTCCAAATTGCTGGTGTTGTCCTCAGAAGCAGATTCCACCGGTTGAAATGGGTCAAGGCACAACGATTGAACACTGATGCTAGCACTGGCACGCTTGCCCAAATGAATGAATTGCTGAAGGAAGGCAGGCTGCTCAGCTTGGTGCTGAGGGGTCGTGACCAAAAGAATTTCAATGACCGGCAAGAAATCGGTTTCATCTGGTATAAAAATAACCACACCATCTTGAAAAAAAGCACTGGTGAGCAGTGCAAAAGCATCCGAAAGATCACTATCGAGTTCAGTTAATTTCTCTTCTTGTGCTCGCCAGCTGCTTAGAACCGACTCAAAACAGGCTGGGTCACTTTGATACAGTGCTGAGCATGATTGAACCACAACGCCGTTTTTTTCCAGTTGCATCGATGCAGACAAAGCCGAACTATACTGCCCGTTCACAAAAACCAGTCGGGGTTTAAAAGCGGCCCGCTTCTCAGCTTGCTTATCAGAAGCATTGATTCCTTCAAGGGCTTTGCTCAAGCCCGCTATAAATGCAGAATCACGTTCAGCTTTTACTGTAAAGGGAGGCGTAAAGTCACTGGCAATCGTCTGATTCATAAGCCCCTGAAGGGGATAATTTTTCCAGGCTTCGTGTCTGGGTGTTGGCAATCCGCAAGCCGAATAACGATCAAAAGCTCTTTGACGATAGCTTTTCAGCCAGTCCGGCATGGTGGCATCATTGGCCAGCATCTGCCAAGCGGTATGAATATAGTCTTTTAAAGTCACTGTTGTTTCTACAGAAGGCTTTTCCATTGTCGGTAATTCAGAATGCACCATGGTTGTTTGTCTTTCGTCATTCAATTTTTAAGGCTGGCTGCTTTTTTTGGGCGACAGCAGTGTTTGCTTAAGCCGCAGGTGAAGGCTCGTTGAGCAGCCAGTCGTAGCCTTTTTCTTCCAGTTCATGGGCCAAAACTTTATCGCCTGAACGAATAATCTTGCCGTTGGCTAAAACGTGCACAAAGTCAGGTTCAATGTAATTCAGCAAGCGCTGGTAGTGCGTCACAATAATCATGCCATTGTTTGGCGACCGTAAACTGTTTACACCGCTGGCAACAATACGCAGTGCATCAATGTCCAGTCCAGAATCAGTTTCATCAAGCACAGCCAGGGTGGGTTCTAATACTGCCATCTGAAGGATTTCATTTCGTTTTTTTTCTCCCCCAGAAAACCCTTCATTGACCGCACGCTGATTTAAAAGATCGGCATCCATTTCTACCAGTTTGGCCTTCTCTTCAAGCAATTCAGCAAAATCCAACGGATCAAGTTCTTCTTTGCCTTGATGCACCATTTTTGCGTTGTAGGCCATTCTCAAAAAAGCGGCATTGTTGACGCCAGGGATTTCAACAGGGTATTGAAACGCCAGAAAAATCCCGCGCAATGCGCGTTCATCAGGCTCATAGGTACTCAAATCTTCACCCAGGTAAGTCACAGAGCCTGCAGTCATTTCAAAGTCTGGGTGCCCCACCAGGATTTTGGACAGGGTACTTTTTCCAGAGCCGTTGGGGCCCATAATGGCATGAACCTCACCAGGATTTACTGTAATACTAATGCCATTGAGAATTGTTTTATCATTAACACCAGCATGCAGGTTGTCTACTACCAGGATCGGACTGTTTGACTGGGCGTGCTTATCTGATGAAGCTGAAATCATAACGGAGAACTCCAAAAACAACAAAATAGATTAAATTGTAAAAAATAGATCAGATGAGAAAGGGTTGAATCGGCCAACTAGCCAACGCTGTTTTCTAATTTCAAACTTAACAAGCGGGTCGCCTCGACGGCAAATTCGCCAGGCAGCTCTTTAAATACAGATTTACAGAATCCGTTAATAATGGCTCCTACGGCTTCTTCCATATTAATGCCGCGTTGCTGAAAATAAAACAATTGGTCTTCACTGATTTTTGAGGTGGATGCCTCATGCTCAATTTGTCCGTAAGGCGTGGCAACATCAATGTAGGGGAATGTATGGGCTTCACAATGCGAGCCAATCAGCATTGAATCACACTGGGTGTAATTGCGGGCCCCTTTAGCCGATTTTTTGATGGAAACCTGGCCACGGTAAGCATTGCTTGATTTTCCGGCTGAAATGCCTTTTGAAATAATGGTGCTGGTTGTGTCTTCACCAATATGAATCATCTTGGTGCCAGTGTCCGCTTGCTGCAAATGATTGGTCAAGGCCACAGAAAAGAATTCACCAATCGAGCCTTTGCCTTCTAGAATACAACTTGGATACTTCCATGTAATCGCAGAGCCTGTTTCTACTTGGGTCCAGGAAATTTTAGAACCCGCACCGGCACACCGCCCGCGCTTGGTCACAAAATTATAAATACCGCCTTTTCCTGTTTTTGGATCCCCCGAAAACCAGTTTTGGACCGTGCTGTACTTGATATCAGACTGTTCTTTGGCCACAAGTTCAACAACTGCCGCATGCAACTGATTTGAATCAAATTGTGGGGCTGTACACCCTTCCAAATAACTGACCTGGCTGTAATCATCACAAATTATCAGGGTGCGCTCAAACTGTCCGGACCCTTCCGTATTGATTCTAAAGTAGGTCGACAACTCCATCGGGCATTTGGTATTGGGCGGAATGTAAACAAAAGAGCCATCTGTAAATACAGCAGAATTGAGGGCTGCAAAGTAGTTGTCTGTTACTGGTACCACGCTGCCCATATATTTTTTGACCAGCTCAGGGTAATCGTGCATTGCTTCTGAAATGGAGCAAAAAACAACCCCGTGCTTTAGCAAATCTTTCTTAAAAGTCGTTGCAACCGAAACACTGTCAAAAACGGCATCCACAGCAACATTCGCTAGGCGCTTCTGCTCACTGATGGGCAGACCAAGCTTGTCAAATGTTCTCAACAGCTCAGGGTCAACTTCATCCAAACTCTTTAGTTTTTCTTTGGGAGGCTTTGGCGCTGAATAATAAATAATGTCGTTGTAATCAATTTTTGGATAACCCACCTTGGCCCAGTCGGGTTCTTCCATTTTTAACCATTTCTGGTAGGCATTTAACCGAAATTCGAGCATCCACTCTGGCTCGTTTTTTTTGGACGAAATGAGTCGAATGGTTTCTTCTGAAAGCCCTTTGGGAATAATATCAGCATCAATGTCGGTTTTAAAGCCGTATTGATATTCTTGGCTGGTTAAAGTTTCCAGAACAGAGCTGCTCTTTTCTACACCAACGGCCATTGTGGCAGTTTCATAGGGGACAACCTGCAATGTGGGGTCAAGGGGTTGGCTGGCTGCTTGGGTCATGAGAAATGCTCCGTGTTTCAAAAATACGTCTAAGCTACTTTGTTTTGCTTAATCAAGTGGGGGTTCCTTAATCAAGCTGTCATTAATGAAGTTTTATTATTGTCAGTCGAGAATGTGGTTAAATTGGAGTTTCAGCCTGATTTTTTTAAAGAAAAAAATGATTAGTATCAGTGCTGCAATTAATTGTGTATATCATAGTAAGTACAAGAGTCAGGACAGGCCTTCTGAACACAGGGCTCACAAACCGATTTAACCAGCGAGAGCCGCTTGCTAATATCCTGATGAATGCCATTCAGCTCTTCAATTTTTCCGTGTATCAATGTTTGCTGTTGCTGCAATGAGGTCTTGGTCTGCTGAATGGTTTCTTCCCGGTTTAACGCCTTGGACTTTGAGTAGGGTCCCAAAACTGCTGCAATGGCTTCCAACGAGAAATTCAGACCTTGCAATGCAATAATGGCATTAATACGTTTTAATGACTTGTTATTATAAAGCCGGTACTTCCCCGAAGATCGCTTTACTGGCCCAATCAGATCAAGCTCTTCATAGTAGCGCAGGGTTCTGACTGTTAAGTTGCAGCGCTTCGCCAGGGCTCCAATGGTCAAAAAAGGGGCCAATGTTTTTGAGTCTTCAAGTTGACCAGGGTTATTGTCAGTCGCCTGGTTCGATTCAGTGAATTGTGGATTGGGTTGAGACATCACAAAACTTTTTGTAGTAATTAATGATAATAGTATTAGATTATCATACTTTAACGTTAACGTCAACGTTATTGTTTAAGGTTTCTTATTAATAAAGGGTTTTGGATGAAACAGCTTGGCATAAGAAACTGAAAAGAAAAAACTTTAACTCAAGTTTGACTCAAGCTTAGCGCTCATCTGCAAGAAATACGTTTAACCACTGCTTGTACATATTATTCTTAGACAATAAACCAAACAGTAACGTAAACGTCACATTTGTGATAATAGTATCACCTGTATTCTTTAGTCAAGGTCTGCAAATACTAAAAACCATACAAAAAATACAAGAAGCACTATGAAATGGTTTAAATAATCCCTGCGCCTTCAATTTGGTGATGTCGCTAAAATTGCTTTGTAAAGCAATTTATATGTCAGTTCCGTCTTTTAGTAGCGACGGTTAATTTTTTGGCCCTGAACATCCATCGTGTCAAAAGAAGACAAGGTTTGCTCAATCCGGTTTAATTTTTGATTCTCCAGCATAAACCGGTATTTTAAAATCTTCATGCGGCTTGGCAATGTCACGATATTATAGAAACTTTGCAGCGTTCCCATAACAAATGCTTCTACGATGTTATTTCTTTGAAAATAGTTAATGGTTAGTGTAATAAATGCTGGTGCCGTAGCCATATGAAACCCTTGCTATTATATATTTATATAAGTATAAAAACATCTGTAAAGCCATAATTGCCTTATTGCCGTATTATTTTGTTGTAAAAGTTTTTTTAAATTCACCAAAGAGGACGGTCAAACACTTCAAACTGTTAAATGCTTACAGGCATATATGTACAACATTCTTTTCTCTAGTGGTTTTTATAAAATTTAATAATTAGTAAAAAGTAAAAGGCTTTTTTTCACTTAAAAGCATTTGAAAAGCTTATGAATGCTGAAGGAAAAAGATATTCAATAAAATGGAGCAAGTGGTGTGTAAATTATTCAAAACCTTTCAGGTTTCAAACAGTGTTAATGACCCTGATCACTGTGGATTATAATACTTCATTGATCTAACACCTAATGTAAAGAACCTATAAACAGACTAGCATCAAATTTATTGTGCTTACTTTATGCACAGAGAAGACCTCACGGATTACTCTGAAACTGGTTACCATAAATTTATCAGAAATGAGTTGCTTGTATTCACCTTCAAGCCATCAATTTTTGGTTGTTTATTCCTCTATTTCACTTTCTACTCCATATGATTTATAAACAGTTCATTTTTTTAGCTTAAAATTTAACATCAAAAATAAGCTCGGATAAGTTCTTGCAGGTAACGTATCTGTTCAAATCAAGTGTGGCCTTTTTTAGATTTAAAAATTAATGGCAAGACTACTTAAAAAAATAATCACCAAAGCCTCTATCTTTTCTCAATACTCTATTTCCCAGTCATACTTTACTAAACTCCAAAATGTAATAAGGATTTTTCGAATGCTTCCCATAATATTTACAAGTTCCCAGAGCGTTAAATTAATACCGAAAAGCCATTTCCAAACGGCTGCAAAATTCACCGCAAGAAGCTTATTACCAGCTGTGGCCCTTGGAATTGCTGGCCGTCAGGCTATTCGGAATCCTGAGCGCCTAAAGGATATTTTTACAGGTTTAAATAATATGAACTACAGCAATCTAAAAGGGAGGTTCACAAAACTGTATTCGGCTTTGCCTGCAACCAGCCACGTTCTTAAAAAAATACCGGCACTTAGTACAAAAGCAATGGAAGTCGCAACACCGTATGCAGAAACCGCAAAAAATACAGCCAAGTCTACTTACAATAAGCTGCCTGAAACGCCTTCCAGCGTGAAAAAGTTTGCCGGACAGGTCATTGAGATAGCAAAGCCCTATATAGCTGTCGTGATGGGAACTGGCAAAAAAGGGATGAATATGGCTTTGGGAAAAGCAGGTTCATACACAGCTAAAATCCCACAAGGTTTTGACACACAACAAGTAGCGAGAACTGCTTGGAGCAATGTTAAAAGCTATGCCCGTAATACAGTCAACTTTGGTATTAACTGGGTTTATAAGCCATTAATGCGCGTCAGCGATGCCATAACACCCAGTGAAAAACCACCATTGTTAGAAGCAATCAAACGCTGGGGAAGTAACTTTTATCAAAAGCTTGGCTTTTCATAAAACCGTCCCACATAAAATAAACTGTTTTTAAAAAAATATTTGTAGGGTATATACAGTCTGCTATTGTATTTAGTGAGATTTCTCATAGAACTTGCAATGTTTTGTTCCTAAGGTCATAATAGAAGTAGGTATTGAAGCATTTCAACTGCAATAGATGAAACCCAATGGGCCATTAAATCGATTAGTTTCTGGTCCGAAACTTAAAAAATCCGCCAATTCACGTTTCATTATTTAATCTTTCATTTGCTTCCTTGGAACATTTTTGTATTAGTAAGGCTCAAATTAAGTGTTTTTCAAGGGTATTGGCGGGCTTGGCAAACAGGTGACACCTTTCCCAGGTTTGATTCGACCCGAAAATTCAATTATTCTTAATTTTTGACGATAATTTCTTACAGAGTGAGGTTCTGATAGTCCGTTTTCTGCAAATCTTTGCTTGTTCTTTGAACTGAATGAATACCCGAGAAATCCAGTAGAAAGCAGGCATCAGCACAAGTTCATCTTTTAAAGGCCGGTTGTTTAACTGGCACAAACAACATTCTGGAGGCCTTTATTTTTTACATAGAAGATAAAAACGTTCTGTTCAACCTATAACAGGATTCTCAACTGATGTCAGATTCGATTGCTTACGATATTCTTCTGGTGGGCGGCAGCCCGTCGAATCTGGCATTGGCCCACCGGCTCACCGATTTGGCCAAGCAAAACAACCGTGGCTTTACGATGGCCATTTTGGAAAAGGGCAAAGACTTTGGCGCCAACATCATGAGTGGTGCCGTCACCAACCCGCATATCCTTAAACAGCTGTTTCCTGATTATGCTGAAAAAAACTTTCCGATTGAAGCAGAATGCACCGAAAGCTTTTTTAATATTCTTGGCAATCAGCACAAATGGACTGTGCCTTCAGCGCTTTTGCCATCAGGCCTAAAAAAAGAAGGCTACTGGGTCATTACACTCAGCCATGTGGTCAGCTGGATGGTAACCCGCCTGCAGGAAAAACTAAGCGATTCCCCGGATATTGTTATTGATTTCTTTCCCGGCTTTTCTGCGCATCAGATTGTGTATAATGGCAATACAGTTGTGGGGGTTCAGGTGGTTGAAAACCCCAGTGGCGAGCCCAATGAAGACAATATCTATGCGGGCGTGACGTGTTTTGGGGACAAGGGGTTTTTGTCGCGTGACTTAATTGACAGGTTTCAACTGAGAAAAAACCCGCAACTGTGGTCTGTGGGTGTCAAAGAGGTCTGGGAACTGCCCGAAGGAAAAAGTTTTGAAGGCAAGGTCTGGCACACCCTGGGCTATCCGTTAGTGGATGGCAGTTTTGGTGGGGGCTTTGTTTATGGGATGAAAAACAAAAAGCTGATTGTTGGCCTGGTGATTTCATTGGATTCACCCAATCCCAATATCAATCCGCAACAACAGCTGCAGGATTTTAAAAAGCACCCCTGGCTGCAATCTATGCTTGCAGACGGAAAACTATTAAAATACGGCGCTGCCTTGCTGCCGGAAGGGGGCTATTTCAGCCTGCCTGAGGAATTCAGTGTAGACGGGGCGATGCTACTGGGTGATGCACTGGGCGTGCTGGATATTGCACAGCTTGCCGGGGTTGACAGCTCAATGGCATGTGGCTTGCATGCTGCCGAAGTCTTGTATGAGGCCTTACAGAGTCAGGATTTTTCGGCAAAGGCCTTAAGCAGCTATAAAGCCAAAGTAATGGAGAGTTTTGTGGGTGAGCGGCTCTATAAAGCCCGTTACTTTAGAAAAGGCTGGCAAGAGAATCCCCGGCTGCTGGGCAATTATCTGCCCCGGATTCTGGATGAAGTCGACAACGAAAGCCCTTTCATGGGTTTTTTGGCGGTTGGGCTAACCCATAACCCCGTGACTGCAGTAAAAGATGCCTTGCGATTAAAAACCATGCTGTCGCCCACCATTGATTTAGGCCCAATCACTTACAAACCCGATCATCAGCACATCAATCCATACTTTAAGCCAAAAAGGCAGATTGAACCTGGAAACTTCGATCAACGGACCATTTTTTCACGCCCTGATGCCGTATTTTATGCCGATCCTCAATATCACGAAGGCAATGCCCACATTGATGAGTTTAATGCAGAAATCTGTATTAAATGCATTGCAAAGTATGACGCCCTGCAGAAAGACACCCCATGTGTTAGCGACTGTACTGCAGAAGTCCACCGGGTGGACGCGCTGGCGGGTTTGCGTCAGCACGGCATGTCCCTGGAGAATTGTATTCAATGCCGTACGTGTGAAATTGTCTGCCCTGAGGAAAATTTACGGGTAAATGCCACCGCTGAAGGCTCTGGTCCAGACTTTATGGGCTTGTAGAGACAGCCAAATTTTGACTTTTAACATGGTGGTGTGTTGTAAAAATGAAGCCCTTGCCAAATACAATCCGGCATAAAACAAGCAGAAAACCGATGGGTTTCTGCTATAAAACTGGCCAAATCAAGAGCCGTCCCCATCGCACGAGCCCCAGGCCAGCAATCATAAACAGGCAATCGTAGGGCAGTGTATCCAGGGTAAGCCTTAAGGTGTAACCCAGAACCGCCGAGAAATCCAGCTGATTAAAAAGCATAAGCAGCAATAGATACGCTATACCCGCAACATGCAGCAAAATAACCATGCTGATTGAAAAGGTTAACAGATTAACCGAAGGGTAGCAAAGCCAGGCCGGTTTTTTTCTTTTCATTTTCTTCATAAGGCTGTTTTTGCTGTGTGATGAAGTCCCTTGGATTGTCTGAGAAATGCTGCTGGTCTGACTTTTTTCTTTTTCTGTGTTGTGGTCAAGGGGGGAAGCAACGGCATTGCGGTAAAAGTGTTCTCGCTTAAAGACTTTGTAAAACTGCACACTGGAATACCAGGCAACCCCACTTGCAGCAAGCAGGTAGCCAAACCCGGGTGTCATCATATACTCGATACCGCCACCCCGGGCAAAAATGGGGAGAATAAACAAACCTGTCAAAATAAAGGCCAGATCAAGCAGAGCACCACAGTAGGGGCCAAGCAGGGTGGTTAAAGCAATTAAAGCCACCAACTGAAATGTGTAGGGCATCCCTTGAATTGTCGGTAATTCAGCAGCTTGCATTATTGCGGCATACTGGGCAAAAAACCAGTCTGAAGGGGTGTAAACCCAGATTGCCGTAAACCCACTGGCAATCACAACGGCAAGTGCCAAGCCCACCATCAGCAACAGGTTAAGTGAAAGCCGCGGCGGGTAAGCCAGTTTTTTTGAAAGGGGGTATTTTTTTTTAGGTGGCATTGCTGCAAAAGCACCTTTTTAAATGAAATTGGAGTAAAAACTGAAGCCGGAATAAAAGAACAAAATAAAAAACCAAAGTAAAAAGAGTTACGGTGTTTTCAGTCGTTTATCTATTTAAATATTAATTCGCACTTTCGCAAAAGTATGGTCAGCTTTTTGTGGCTTGTGGCAGCCTGGTGGTTCGGATTCTTCGATTTAAATCCCAAAACCTTCAGGCAGGCACTTGATACGCCCGATTAGCTTGTGTTTTCGTGCTTCATAGAGCACATGATACGGATCACTCTGAATATCCGGTGTTGTCATTATCATAGCATCTTCTTCAGTATCCTGGTAATACTTGGGCCGTAAGCCCATAAGGTTAAAGCCGTATTTGTAGTACAAATGATGCGCCGCAGTATTGCTGGTCCTGACTTCCAGGGTAACCCAGCGCACTTTTTGCCTATAGCACTTTTCAAGAATTGAACAAACCTGAAGCTCGCCGAGGGCAAAGCCCCGGTACTCAGGCCTAACTGCAACCGTGGTAATGTGGCATTCATCTTCAATAATCCAAGCGCCTGCATAACCCAACAGCGCAATGGGCTGATCTGGGGCTATCAGAACCTGGTATTGCGCCACATAATTTTTCAGTTCATTCCGGAAAGACTCTGGCGTCCAATGGTGTTTACCAAACGAAACCGACTCGATGGACATCATATCGCTGATGTCTACTGGTTGCATCCACCGAATAATGAGTTGGCTGTAATCCAGTTTTAAATTGTTTTGTTCTGCCACAGCCAGTTCTGACGACTGCTCAGCGGAATCTGGGCCAAGATCGGAGCCAGCGGATGCAACCATTTACTGAAACAGCAGCTGGGCAGACTGCTGGCCTTCTGGGGTTAACAAATATTCAGCCACTTCTGCCATCCCGGTTAAATCAGGCACCATAGAAAAATCGCCGGCACTTAAGACGGTTTCCAGTGTGCTGTGGTTGACTGAGGAAAGCCCAGCCGATGCCAGGGCCTTATTTATTTGGTTTAAAGAGAACGTGGCCTGATGCTCAATGATGCTTAAATAGTAGGCCGCCAGTATCAGATAATCTCTGGGAGAGTCAGGGTTAGCTTTTTCACACAAGTCAGCCAGTGAATGAACCGTGCCCAGATCCCCCAAGTTATCCATATTATTAATTAACAAGGCGTCAACATCATCAAGCGGATCATTTTTTTGTTGGGCGCGGTCTGCGGCAGAATTCCCCATGTGATCGTCTTCAGCGGCAGAATCAGGATCAAACATTAAATCAGGCACATCGGGCGCATCAAGATCTTTCATCACTGAATCCATAATGGCTTCAAAATCATCGGCAATCCCGTCATCATCGAGGAGAGCAACCGATGCACCGGCAGTAACAGACTCAGATTGCGCCCCCGCTAGACGACCAGAAGTAGGCACTTCAGTAGGCTGATCCGGCGAGGCTTTGGGTTGAATGGGCAGATCAACAGCGGCCATCGTTTCTGGTTTTACGGGATCTGAATAAACGGAATCAGACGGGGTTGATTCGGTACTCAGGGTGTCTAGATTGGCGGGTTTCTCAGCGTGTTCTTTACTAGAAAACTCTTCATCTTGCCTTGGGTGTTCTACTAATTCTTGAGGCAGCAAGTTTTCAGGCGTTTCTGTTTGAAGATCAGGCGTTGTTTCATTTGCTTCTACGCTGTCTTTAGCTTGGGTTTCAGTCTGAGCCGGATCTTGCCCCGGATAGTCTTGAGGGGCCACAGTTCCCTTAGTTTGGTCTGAGCCTTGAGGGCTGTCATTGGGCTCTGAGCTATCCGCTTGAAATGTTTCGGGGGCCGTGCGATCAGGTTCAGAGCGTTCAGGCTCTGAGCGCTCCGATTCAGAAACTGGCAACTCAGAAGTTGGGGACTTAGAAATCGGCAGCGGGCTTGCTGACGTTTCAGATTGTGCATGTGTTGGATCTGGCGTTGATTGCGGGGTATTTGCAGGCTCAACTGCTTTTTTGACCTCTGGGTGATTGCCTGGGTTATCGTCTGGCTTGCTGTCTTCCGAGTGGCTCGTGCCAATCTCTGGCTGAGGAAGAGAAACAGCTGCAGGCTCTTCGAGTTGCAAAGGCATCACTGTTAGTGTTTCTGGCGCCTGTGTTTCTGGCGGAGGCGTTTGTGTGGTTTCTATAAGGTCAGGCTCAAAGACTTTATCTTTTGGGGCTGTTTCCTGAATTTCCTGAGCTTCTTGAGATTTGTGCTGTGTGGGCTCTACAGATTCGTATTCGCATTCGTTAGCAGAAGACCTGTTTTGTTTGACCTCAGGCTCACTGGCGCCACTCGGCTCTAAATTTACTAATGCCTTGTCTAAGACCTTATCTGGGGCCTCTTCTGGGGGCACTGTTTTTTTCCGGGAAGAAATGGGGGTGTAGCCATCCTGTAAAAAATCTTCACACCATTTGTCCATTTGGCGCGAAATAAAATACACATCGTCCGCATGCAAGCTGACGAATATACCATTTTTTTTCAGTGCAATTGAATAACTGTGACTGGGTTCCATTGGGCTAGCGGTTTATATTGTTTGTACGGAGTTGCTTGGACGTTTTGTAACCTGGGAATTCATTGGCATCCAATGATTAGTATTGAGCAGCTTTTTATGCCAGCTGCCAAGTAAAAAAGCCTTATTCAGCCTTATTTTTCTTGGGATGTCACCAGCATATTTCGCCAGTTATCCATCTGAGTTTCAATAAACTTGGCGTCATCACTTTTTAACTCAAGCTCAAGATCGCCTTTTTTTAGTTTAAACACATATTCACTCATGAGGGAGGGTCCTAACGGTTGATTTAATACAAGGGGCCTGCCATATTATGGCAAAGCAAGTACTGCCGGATAATCCAAATGGATTGAAAACAATCAATTACTAAACAAGTATACAGGAAAATAAAGGGCTCTTGTTATTAAAGCCCCTTATTGATGACAGCCTCTGCTTCAGCTAAAGCTGCCTTGGCCGATTTCTTACCCAATAAGGTTTCTTGGACAGTCCGGTCTACAGTATCATGAATCATTTTTTGCCGAGCAAATACGGGATAAGCCGTCTTGGCTTTTATCAGCTGTAATGCGCTGATGGCCATGGCCTGGCTCATTTTATCTGGCTTTGAAGCAGCCCTTGCATAGATCGTTTTTAAGGCATCTGTTGTTGAGGGCAGCACAGGCGCGGCTTCAGCAAAGGCAAGCTGTTGTTTGTTGGCAGTCATAAAGCGTGCAAAATCAAGGGCTTCTTGTGGGTGAGGGCTTTTTTGCGGAATCACCAGCAGCATCATTGAAAACAGTTTCACAGGCGATTCGGCAGGAAATTGGGGGGCAATCCCGGTTTGCTGAAATATTTCAGGGGCGTTTTCTTGAATAATGGCCAAAAAATTGGGTCCAATTTCAATGGCTGCAAGGGTTCCCGCCAGATAGCGCCCAACTGCTGCCTGATGTCCTTCAGTGAGCAGCTCTGCAGGCAAGACCCCTTGTTGGTACCAGTGCTTGTAGTCATTGAGGACCCGCACAATTTCTGGGCTAATGAGTTTTATCTGACCGGTTTCCGGGTCAAAAACCGCATAGCCCAGCTGAAACAGCAGTTTCAAGAAATGGCCTTTTTCAGCAATGGCTGGCATTAAACCATAGCGTCTGGTTGTCGAAGCCCCAGCACTACCCCCTGAAATGTTATTCACAGCGGCGAGCATGGGCGCTAAATCGTGCCACTGCCTGGGGGGGGCTACCCCTGCCTGATCCAGGAATTGTTGATTAAAGAGGGTGACGCTTGAGGTGATGTACCAGGGCAAGCCACTAATAACCTCTTCCTGCCCTCGGTTTTCGGGTTGAATGCTTGCAGCCGCCAAAGCCACTGGCAGGTAAATTTCTTTTTGCTGTGCGGTTAAAGCGGTATTGATGTTTTTTAATGTTTGTCGAGCGGCCAGAATGGCTGAAAAGTCAGGGTTCAGATTGATTACATCTGGTGGCTTTCCACTTAAAATAGCACTGAGCGCCCTTTTTTGTCCTTCCTGAAAAGGGATATCTACCCAATGAATTTTAATGCCCGGGTGCTCTTTTTCGTATGCCGCAAAGAGTTCTTCAAGAACAGGTTTAAACCGAGACAGCTGAAGCGTCCAGAACTCAAGGGTTATTTCAGCAGCGGGTGGTGTCTGGTTTTGGGATGATGGTTGACAACCCGCCAGAAAAAAGCAACAGCCTGCAATAAAAACGGCAAGACCATAGACAGGTAGCCGCAATAAACGGTTCAAAAAATAAAAAGGCCTGGGCAATACTTCTATGTGCGGGTTCAATGAATGCATTGAACCATTTTAATACAGTTTCCAGCACCGGTCTTTAATAGAAAAAGCAATCCAAACACAGGCAAGCAAGCGTCATTATTTTTGGGAGAACACCATCTAATTTAGGGTTTAAAGTATTCTTGTGTTAAGAAGTTAATGCTGTTAAACAAGATTTGATTGTTTCGGTACATGTACGTTTCATCATCATTCTGCTTGTGCTCAGATTGACGCGAGCGCAGAATAAGGGTTTCGTTGCTCTTATTCATTGTTCTCACTGTTGATTCTGTAGCATTATTGTAGCGATTTATTGTAATGACATGGTGGTGTTGAATTTCATACAGCGAGGTCTCTTCAGAACCCTCAAAACCCGTTGTATTATGATGTTCTGAATTGCCAATGCTTGTCTTGTTTGTCTCTGGTTCTGGCGGCAAAATAGCCATTTTTTCCTGCGCAATACTATTGGTATTGTTCACTGAGGTTTTCTGAGAATACTGGGCAACCCAGCCTTTCGCCTTATTCTGTATGTTTTGGTCAAACTGTGAGCCGGGATATTTTTTATTCTGCCTTTCAACTTTTTTAACCTTTGAAATGGGTGTTTCTGGTTTTGTTTCTATTGAATTGTTAAAAGCTAACGGTAAACCTGGATCACTGAATGGCTTTTTGAGTAAAGGGGGAGCAGTTTGAGATTGTGTTTTGGTGATTGATTCAATTAAGTCAATGTTTTTTTCAATGCGCGTAAGCAAAGACTGCATTTTTGCAGGGGCTGAATCCGCTTTTACGGGCGGGGCATTGCTCTGGTTAATCTGATTCATTTTATATTGCAAGGTTTTATGCTGATAGACGGTCAGTAATTGGCGACGGTATTGCTCTTGCTTGCTGAACCAATGTTCAATATCAAAATCACGGTCAGAATGTATTCGCTTTGAGACAATGCTCGGTGTCTTTCTATCGCTTTTTTTTAGAGACAGATCTGCTGTTTTTTCTTTTGCTGTTGTTGCCTGGCTTTGTAAGGTAGTATTTTCACAAAGAAAATGATTATGCATTGCAGGCTCAATCAACCCTGCTGAGCCTTGGAATAGCATATCTAAGCTTTGATCCGTTTTTTGCGCAATAATTTCTGTTTTGCTAATGGCTTGTCCCTGGTCGCTGTCTGTCATGTTTTGCCACAAGAATGATAGCTGGGCAACTGCCTTGCCAGTATTAAGACTTTCTAAATCAAGAATGGCCCTGAACAGTTTTTTTAAAAGTGCAAACAGGTAAGGCATTGGTACTGGGTCGTCTTAATTTGCCTTTGCAGAATAATCTTAAGGACAATTAAATCAATTATAGAGACATTTTCAAGACAGAACATCATATAGATAGACCAAACCACTGTAAAACATTCACTGGCATAAAATTAGCATATAAAAAATACTGATTTTACGGTCCCAGTTTAACGGCATAAAAAAACAGGCCTGTTTTCTTGTGTTTTTGTCTAGAAGTATAATGTCCAAAACAAATTGATATACATTTATGGCATAATACAAAAGCCTAAAAAATTGACTGATTAATTATTGATGATTATTACGCTTTTACAATCAAAAATACATCGTGCCACAGTCACTGCTGCTGATCTGCATTACAATGGCAGCATTACCATTGATGCAGATTTATTGGAGCTTGCTGGCCTGGTTGAATATCAGCAAGTTGATATTTACAATATTACCCGTGGTAGCCGTTTCACAACCTATGCCTTAATTGGACAACGCAACAGTGGGGTGATTAAAATTAACGGGGCTGCTGCCCATCATGCTGCTGTTGATGATTTGGTGATTATTGCTGCTTATTGCCAAGTTGAGCAATCACAAGCCGAAGGCTGGCAACCCAAACTGGTTTTCGTTAACGCACAAAATCAACCTGAAAGTACTGTGCCTCAAAATTTGCCTGTTTAATATCAATCTTTTTAATATCAAACAAGCCTTGAGCCAGCTGCTTTCATCCTTTTTTTGAAGCCAGTGTGTAATTTGTTAGAAAAAAATTGCACGTAAAACAGCATTAGCGTTTGCTGCCAGCCGGGACTTTTTCAATCAGCTTTTGCAACCGTGGGAATAAATCCATTAAAAAGGCTACTTGCTCTTCACCCGACATGCCAAGTAGCTTAATAACCAAGACTGGCTGGCTTCCCTGACGGCTTGCAACACCGGGGACCCAGCGGGCTTTTTTGGCCAGTTTATCTGGCAACTGGCGCTGCAAATACATCCATTCCTGCAGGCTAAAAGGGACTGTAATTTTTAACACATCATCATCGGTTCGCACCTGCGGAATGTTGAGTGCTGCCGCCATAATACGAATGCGTATTAAATTCATCAGCATTTTGGTGGCACCAGGAATTTCTCCAAAGCGATCTTTCCACTCGGCTTCAATAATTTCAACCGAAAGCTCACTGTTTACGCTGGCCAGACGCTTGTATTCCATCAGCTTAACATCCCTGTCACCCACCCAGTCTTCTGGTATTAGTGCCGTGACATTAATGTCAATCACCGTGGTTTCTTTTTCTTCAGCGACCTCACCAGTCTGTAATTCTTGAATGGACTCTTCAAGCATCTGACAGTACAAATCAAAGCCTACGGCAACCATATGACCATGCTGCTCTGAGCCTAACACATTGCCGACACCCCGGATTTCAAGGTCCCGCATTGCAATTTGATACCCACTGCCCAGAGAAGAAAACTCCCGGATAGCACGCAGACGATCTTTGGCATCCTGGGTTAGGTTCCGTTCTGGATCGTAGTAGCAGTAGGCATAAGCCTGAATGTTGCTTCGGCCAACCCGCCCCCGGATTTGATACAACTGGGCCAGCCCAAACCGATCGGCACGGTCAATCACAATGGTATTGGCACTGGGAATATCCAGACCGCTTTCAATAATGGTGGTGCACAGCAATACATCAAACTGGCGCTGGGCAAAATCCAGCATTACATTTTCCAGATCCCGTTCATTCATCTGGCCATGGCCGACGTTAAAGCGCACTTCCGGGATCAGATTCTGAAGTTCTTCCAGTTTGGCGTAAATGGTCTGTACCCGGTTGTGCAGAAAATAAACCTGCCCCCCCCGGTCAATTTCCTGTAAAATGGCCATCCGAATTTGAGAAGGGTTATACGGTCCCACAAAGGTTTTAATGGGTGCCCGGTTTACCGGCGGGGTGTTAATCAAAGACATTTCCCGAATGCCAGACAACGACATGTACAAGGTCCGGGGAATAGGCGTTGCAGAAAGTGTGAGTACATCAACTTCGGTTTTTAAGTGCTTCATTTTCTCTTTATGGGCCACACCAAAGCGTTGTTCTTCATCAATGACCACCAAGCCCAATTGCGAAAATTTAATGTCTTTCTGTAAAAGCCGGTGGGTCCCAACCACCACATCACATTCGTTTCTTGAAAGCCTTTGGATCACATCTTTTTGTTCTTGTGGACTGCGAAACCGGCTGAGCAGACCCACACGCATGGGGTAGGGCGCCAAGCGTTCAACCAGGGTATTAAAGTGTTGCTGGGCCAATATGGTGGTGGGGACCAGAATAGCTGCCTGCTTGCCTGAAAGAATGCACTTGAAGATTGCGCGTATGGCCACTTCCGTTTTGCCAAAGCCCACATCGCCGCAAATAAGGCGGTCCATGGGTTTTTCAGTTTCCATGTCTTTTTTGGTATCTAAAATGGCTTGCCACTGATCCGGGGTTTCCGTGTAGGGAAAAGCTTCTTCCATTTCAACTTGCCAGGGGCTGTCGGTATCAAAAATATGGCCTTTGGCCTTGGCCCGAGCAGCGTATAAAGCCATCAGATCTTTTGCAATGACCTGAATGGATTTTTTAACCTTGGACTTAACCCGGCTCCATTCTGCGCCGCCCATTTTGCTGAGCTTGGGGGCCTTGTCACCTGCCCCCCGATATCGTGACAACAAATTCAGCTGGTCAATAGGCACATGCAGTTTATCGCTGGAAGCATACTGAATGCTAAGATACTCACGTTTTTCCCCGTCAATATTGATGCTGGTTAACTCAACAAATTGGCCAATCCCGTGTTTTTGATGGACCACATAATCACCCATCCGCAAATCATGGATCGAATTAATGACATCAATGTCATCACGCTTGCTGGGCTTTTTCTTGGCCGTTAACATGCGTTTCATCCGGCGGCTGTAGAGTTCTGTGTCTGTAAAGTGAGCCAGCTTTAATTCTGGCAGAACAAAACCTTCCTGCAGACCGTTTTTGGCAATGACCACATCGAGGCTCTTCACCGATTGCGCCAGTGTTTCTGCAGCACTGTTTTCATGCCAGTAAATGGCCGGGACATCCCATTCTTTACAAAGATCCAAGACCCGCTGCGGGTGATCGGTGGTAATAAAAATCTGAACCTGTTTGCGACGAAGCGATAAAAAAGATTCAGCGGCTTTTGCCACATCGGCTTTAAACACGGGAGGAGGTTCTAGGACTAAGGCGGGTAACGGTGATAAATCCCCAGAAGGGGTCAGGGCAGGTTGCCCGTCAGCAGCAACGGGCAGCGTCTCAATAAATAGCCGCGCCCCCGATTTTGCTTTCAACTGCGTTAAGGCTTCAGCATCGCTCAGGTGGTAGTAAAAATCGAGATCGAGTAAACGGCCTTTGGCAATACCGTCTTTCACTTGATTAGAGAGCCGATCGGATAAGCCCGCAAGGTTATTTTCCAGCATATGCCAGTCATCCATGACCACCAGCGTTTTTGCAGGCAAATAGTCAATAATTGAGCAGTAATGCTCGTGTAAAAGCGGGGCATAGTAATCGATGCCATCGGGTTGAAAGGCTTGCTCAAGGGCCTGGATCTGATTGCTTAACGTCATTTCAAGCCCTTCGCTCTCCACATCAGAAAGCTGGACCTTTTGCTTAACCAGTTTTTCATTTAAGAGCTGCGGTAATTTTTCGCGGTTTTCATCAGATAAAACCAAGCCTGCCCGTGGAATGGCATTGACTGTTTTGGTCTGCCCCACAGAACGCTGGTTGTCCACATCAATCAGGCGAATATTTTCAATCGTATCGCCGAGAAATTCAATGCGAACAGGATCATTATTCACCGGGTACAGATCAAAGATATCCCCGCGCCGGCTAAACTCTCCGGCATCCATGACTATGCTGGTTTTCACATAACCCAGGGCCAGACAATTTTCAGTCAGTGCCTCTGGGGAAAGGGTCATATCCACCGCCAAATCAATGGCATGGGCTTCCATTTCTTTTAGGGCCATATGCTTCAGCAGCAGGTTTTTAGTGGATAAAATCAGAACAAACGGTGTACCGGCCTGCAGTTGTTTTAAAATGGCGTATTGTTGTTTTAGGGCGTGAACCGGAAAAACAGAGAGATCATACGGGGAAAAGTCCTCTGCCGGATACAGGGCAATGGCTTCATCAGGCAGAAATTGGCTGAGTTCAAACTGGAACTTTGCGGCAATCTGCGGATCAGGGCAAATGAGGACAATCGGCTGTTTTAATTGGTCAAACAAACCGGCAACAAGCATGGCTTTAACAGATGGGTTCATTAGATTTTCAAGGTGAAAATCATTGAGGCCCGCATGGCTTGCATTGCCTGCCAGCCGATTATTCAGTTTTTCTGAAAAGGCAGCAAACCAGGGGGTTTGTGCAAAAATTTCAAGCAACTGCCGGGTGGATGGATTCATAGCATTTAAACAGGTTCTGGTTTAATGAATAAATTGGCTGATACTACAGTTTTAAATGCTTAGAATAAACCAGAATTTTTCATTTTAAAAATAATAAAAAAAGTTCTCTTTTACCTGACCCTTGTTTCACTGGAGGTAAAGCTTCACTAGAGTTAAAGCTTCATTGAGTTAAGACAATACGTCAATGCAAACGCAGATCATAAAAAATAATTTTAAAAGAACGCTTTAAGAGAAATTTGAATTTCTAAAATTCCCTAAAATCAGTATATCAGCAAAGTACCAAGAATTTTTGTGAATGCCAGTATTTTCTTTTGTCATTATCAAATAGCTGACATCGTTGTCATACCGAGACCACGGCTGTTGCCTTATACAGTCTTATACACTAAGACTGGCCTGCTTCTTTGCTTTGACAGGTAGCTATACGGGATTGCCTGTCTTTTGGGATTCCTGCTCCAATTGCTCAGCCATTGACTTGACGTATTGTACAGCCAAAACCATCGATTGCCGTAACTCTGGGGCCACCTGATCTTCGATTTCAACAACCTCGGGCGTTTTGGGTGTCCATTGCATTTCAAATAAAACCACGGGCGATGCTTTCTCATCATCTTCAGCTGGTGGAATTAACTTGTTGTAGACTTGCCCGTTGTACAGTGCGTGATCGATGAGTGTGTAGCAAACCGATCCCTGGGCTTCATCAATTGTAATTTTTTCTTTTAAAGTCACTGCAGCAGTGTCCGTCTCATCAGCATTTTCTGATGCATTGCCCGGATTGGTCATCACCACTTGGCGGACTGCATAGGTATCCGTGTTTTCAAGAAAAGTGCATGAGGCAATGCCTGCCATATAACGTTCCGGGTTTTCAATGCGATCCAGCAGCACCGTCCAGATAACCTGCAACGATGCTTGAATGGGCTCAAAATGTTCGACATTGGGCATAATGCTGTGCTCTTGTGTTTAATTTTAAAATGCTGCGTTTTGAATGAAATTTTTCAGATTATATCGCCAACATTAATGGCAAGACAGGTATTCTTGAATCAGCTCACGAATAATGGCCACTGCACAATCGGATTGCTCTTTGTTAATCACCAGCGGCGGGCTGATGCGAATACTGTTTTCCCCGCAGCCCAGAATTAACAGCCCTTTATAAAAGGCGCGATCGACCAGCCAGTCTCGCAGTGCACTGTTTTTGGTTTTACAAGCCTTGCTTTTGACAAGCTCTACCCCAATCATTAGGCCCAGCCCCCGCACATCACCCACACAGTCAAATTCGTGCATCAAGCCGGTCAGCTTGTTTTTTAAATAGACACCTTGGTGATGGGCATTGTCCAGCAAGCCCGCTTGAAGCAATTCGAGTGTTTTTAAGGATGCCGCACAGGCAACCGGGTTGCCGCCAAAGGTTGTGGCGTGCATGCCAGGCTCCCAGTGCATGACAGAACTTTTTGCAATGCAGGCCCCTAACGGCAGCCCTGAGGCCAAGCCTTTTGCACTGGTCAATATATCCGGCTCGTACCCAGCAAAGTGCGAAGAGGCCCAGATCTTTCCAGTCCGACCCATTCCGGCCTGCACTTCATCGGATATAATCAGAATGCCATAGTGGTGGGCCAGTTTCTGTAACCTGGGTAAAAAACAGTCTGGCGGAATAATATAGCCACCTTCGCCTTGAACCGGTTCTACAATAAAGGCAGCCACCTCATGCGGTGAAATCACATGCTTGAACAGGGTGTTCTCAATGTAGTCAAGGCAAGCGGTCGCACAATCTTCTGGGCTGCTGGTCTTAAAGATATCCCGGTATGGATACGGATAATGCGCATGAAGAACGCCCGGCAAGAGGGGCGAAAAGCTTTTTTTCTGAATGGTCTTGCTGGCACTCACAGACATGGCCCCATACGTGCGGCCGTGGAAGCTTCGGAAAAAAGATACAAAATACTGACGGCCTGTTGCGTGCCGGGCCAGCTTTAAGGCGGCTTCATTGGCCTCTGCACCAGAATTGGCAAAAAACACCTTATTCTCAGCGTGACCGGGCATGCTGTGGGCCAACGCCATGGCCAAATCAGCCATCGGAGAATAATAAAAATCGGTACCTGACATATGCAAAAATTTCGCGGCCTGCTGATGAATGGCACTCACCACCTCAGGATGGGAATGTCCGGTTGAGCAAACTGCAATGCCCGCACAAAAATCAAGAAACCGGTTACGATCCCCGTCAACCACCATCGCACCGTAGCCGTAGTCAATGGCCAATGGGTAACCCCGTGTGTAAGACGGTGATAAATACTGCTTGTCTCTATCAATGAGGGCCGCCACCTTTGGGCCAGGCAGGGTTTCACTCACAATATAAGGCAAGTGCATTTTGTCATGATAGCCAGGGTTAAGGCTCTCAGATATATGGTCCTGGTGACAGTGATGCTGATTTCCCATCCTTCTTTTCTCCTCACGTCAGGTTTTGGCTTTTGCTTTGTTTGTTTTTGATTTTTTTTTGTTTTTTCTTTGA
This sequence comes from Cyanobacteria bacterium P01_H01_bin.74, assembly GCA_038745945.1. GTDB lineage: Bacteria > Cyanobacteriota > Vampirovibrionia > Vampirovibrionales > Vampirovibrionaceae > JBCDLA01. The sequence continues at coordinate 34,361 of JBCDLA010000018.1, forward strand.
AAAATTGATTCAAAACCCAAACTGGTAAAAACGCAGTGCCAAAACATTCAATTAATTCACCCCTTTTAATCATAGCATAATTCAGTGTTGAAGCCCGGCAGGTCAACCATTAAAAGGAGAAGACTGGTATTTGGGCAAAAAAATCTGCTACAGTAACACAGTGGGTTATTTTGCCAATAAATCAACCCTGTAATCGATCCAGCAAATCAATATTGCCTGGTTCTCCTGGACCAAAGTACAAACCAACAACAGAAACACCATTGTTTTAGCGATGAAAGAAGACGCTTCACAAGAATCCACCGTATTGCCAGAATCTTCACAGCTTGACCACAAGGCCCAGATCAATCCTGAGTCGATTGGTGTTTTCTTGATCCACGGCTTTACCGGCTCTCCCTATGAGTTTAGCCCGTTAACCCCTTACCTGGAAGATCTGGGCTATAAAACCCATCTGGTGACTCTGCCTGCCCATGGGGATTTTCCGGATAAGCACCTGGCTGATGTCTCCATTAATGATTTACTGAACCATTGTGCCTCCGAGTATGTCCGTTTTTCCAGCACGGTGAACTCTGTCTATATTGTTGGCCACTCATTGGGCGGGGTTTGCTCACTGCTGACCGCTTCGTTGCAACCTGAAAAACTGGCAGGGATTGTTGTTTTTGCTACCCCATTTGAGCATGCCTACACGTTAAACTATACCCATGGCATGCTGAAAGAACCCTTTCAAAAAATTGTGCAAGGCATACGCTTGGCCTTAAAAGATCGCATTCCTTTTCAGCGGCCGGTATTTGCCCCCTGGGATATGCCCAAATTGATGCGCGAAGGGGATCAATTGTTTACCGTTTTAAAGCGAAACATACAAAATATAAGAGTTCCGGTTATTTTAACCCATTCCAAAATTGATATGACGGTGCCCTATGAAGAAATGGAAAAGTTGAAAATTGCTTTAACCCCGCATTGCCCGGTGACAGCCATTACTTTAAAGCAAAACGGGCATGGCATTTTTCCGGCCAGCCAGGATATTTCTGAAGCGTTGGAGATTATTATCCAGTTTATTACCACAGGGGATATCACACAAAACACGCAGGTTCATTAATTTCTTCTTTCCTCTCGGGTCTTTTGCGGGAAGGCAAGATTTTCTCTTAAAACATATTTTCTTCCTTTACCTTGTCAGGGGAAATTAAGATCTTTTCAAACACTTTTTCTTTGTTTCGTTAGGGGCCCTGGCTGGCCCCGAGTTTAATTTTTACTTTTCGACTGGATAACATCCAGTAGCCCAGCCGTTTTTTTTACAC
>JBCDLA010000019.1:0-32238 GCA_038745945.1 Cyanobacteria bacterium P01_H01_bin.74
AATTAATTTTATTAACATATTTTATTAGAAATTAAAATAAATTTATTTCGTTCTCCGTAAAAAGGTAAGCCCACAATGACCCGCCCCTTTGTAAAATTGGTTGAAGAAGAATACCTAAAATCAGATGTGCCAGTAGTTTCTCCTGGTGATACGGTTATTGTTAAAGTGAAAATCCGTGAAGGCAATAAAGAGCGGATTCAAGCCTACCAGGGTGTTGTGATTAAGAAATCAGGTACTGGCACCAGTTCAACTGTAACGGTTCGTCGCATATTTCAAGGTGTTGGGATTGAGAGGACCTTTTTGATTCACTCCCCCAAAGTGCATTCTATTGAAATTGTTCAGCGGGGTAAAGTACGACGTGCCAAGCTTTATTACCTGCGCAAGTTGACTGGTAAAGCGGCACGAATTAAAAGAAAAAATTAAATAAACCAGGCGTCATAGCGCGTCATGTAATCATGTCCCAGTCTGCTCTTATACCAACTGATCCTTCAAATGATACACTGGTTCAATGGTATCCTGGGCATATTGCAAAATATGAAAAGCAGCTGAAATCAACCTTAAAACTTGTTGATATTGTTGTTGAAGTTGTTGATGCTCGTATCCCGCTTTCAACTACCAACAAACGTTTTTTGAATTCAGCGGCTCACAAATTACGCCTTGTGGTTTTAAACAAATCCGATTTGGCGGATCCCAAGCAAACGGCGCAATGGGTCAATTTTTATAAGTCTCAAGAGATTAATGCACTTGCTATCAGTGCCAAAAATGCAACCGCTCAAAAACAACAGCTTATTGCAGCGCTTATTAAGTTGGGTGAAGGCATTCAGCAAAAAATGCTGGCCAAAGGCAGAAAACGCCGTGTTCTGCGTGTATTGGTTGCCGGCATGCCCAATGTGGGCAAATCGACTTTAATAAACAGCATTGTGAACCGGAAAAAAACAAAAACGGGCTATATGGCCGGTGTGACCCGGGCAACACAATGGATTCGCATTCACCCGCAGGTTGATTTGCTTGACTCACCGGGCATTATTCCGCCGCAGCTGGAAGAAACACAAAGTGGTGTGCACTTGTCTGTTGCCAATTGTGTGGGTGAAAAAGCCTTTGATGATGAAAAAATTGCCAGCCGCCTGATTGCTGAACTTAGTGTGCTTTATCCAAACTGTTTGCATCGTTTTTATAACCTGCCAGAGCAGACAGAAATAACACTGGAGCAAATTGCACGGACAAGGGGTTACAAATTGCGGACGTCAAGCCGTCATTCAAACTTTGATACCGCCGATCAAACCGACAAGAGTCAGCTGGATTGTTTAAGGGCAGCGCAAAGCCTGTTGAACGATTTTCGTCATGGCCGCTTTGGCCGGTTAACCTTAGAGCAGCATCCGCTTACCGTCGTAGCATCGCAATGACAAAAAAAACCGCTGCACTGACCCAGTTACTGCAGTTTGATTCAGCGTTGCTGGCGTCATTCCGGGGGAATGCCAAAAAAAATGGCCAAAACCCGCAAAGTCCAGTTTTAATTGGAGTCGACGAAGTGGGCCGGGGCAGTATTGTTTCGGATGTATTTGCTTGTGCGGTTTGCTTGCCTGCAGGACTGTCCTCAGAGGCTGAACGTCAGTTGCAGGCTTTAAACGACTCGAAGCTGGTTTCTGAGAAGCAACGCATGGTTTTGGCCTCAGTTATTGCAAAAAACAGCTGGTTTGCCCTGGGTACGGCCAGTCAGCATGAGGTTGACCGGTTGAATATTCATCATGCCTCGTTGCTTGCACTCTCGCGTGCGGTGAGAAACCTGTGCAACACGTATTTACTAAACGCGCAAACGGTTTTTATTGCAGTGGATGGCTGTTATGTCTTGCCAGGCTTTCAGCAGGATAGGCAAATGCCGGTGATAAAGGGAGACAGAAAGTCGGCTTGCATTGCAGCGGCTTCAATTGTCGCCAAAGTTCGTCGAGATGCCTGGATTACAGCGCTTTCAGAAATATATCCTGTCTATGAGTGGCACAACAACAAAGGGTATCCGACCCCAAAGCATCTGGCCATGATTTCAGCCCACGGGCCGTCTCCCTTGCACCGTCAACGGGCAGTACAAAACTATTTAAGCAAGGTTTCTGCCCGATAGTTGCGCCAATTTTTTTATTTTTTGTTTTTTTGTTTATTTTTCTTAATTATTGCGTTTAAGAGTTTATTGATTGGGGAAAGCTATTTTTATAAACAGAGCTGTGTTTTGACGAACGTTTTAAATGAGCCATTAGAAAAACTGGGTTCACAATCAGCTTCATCGGGTTTCAAAGGGTAAATAAAACAGAAAACAGATTGACTGAACCTGACCATTATTCAAAATTGATTTCAATTTTTCTGATTTTTTCTGGATTAAATAGGTGCAAGCAAAAATATAAAAAGGTGTTTTGCCAATGAAAAACTCTTTCTACAGAGCAAAGTCTTTTGGTATGGGGTCGCACATCATGCTGACTTTTGGCATGGTTCTGCTGACGGTTATGGCCTCAACACTGGCCATTGATATGGGATGGTACTTTACCGCCCAGAATCAGCTGCAAACTGCAACAGATGCGGCTGCTTTGACTGCAGGTGCGAAAATGTTTGAGGGCGAAGCGGATGCAGAGTCAGCAGCGCTGGCCATTGCAGAAGCAAACGGCCTGAATGGTTTAAACCTGGGCAGCAACAATTTTAACTTTAACTTTGGGGCAGGCAACCTCAGCGTTCAGGCCCAAAGTACTGTGCCCACTGTGATGGCCAAAGTATTGTGCGGCCTGTCTGGTAAAGCACCGGGCAGGCTGGTAGACGGGCAAGCTGTAGAAGATCGGGACGGGGATGGTAACCCGGATGCAACAGACGGCTGTTCTTACATGACAGTCTATGCCAAGTCACATGTCATTGGCAGTCCCAGAGACACTGTACTGGTCATTGATACATCCAGTTCAATGGACAGCCTGGGCTACGGGCAACCCTTTTTGGATGTCAAAGATGCCTCACAGGCTTTTTTAGACATGATTGTTGAGATGGAAGAGAGCCACCCGGATTCGGTGGACAAAGTTGCCTTGGTTCAATTCGATAAGACGGCTTCTTTGGTTAATACTTTTCTCTCAACAAAAGATTCCCCAGGGCTGACCATGCTGAAAAATCAGGTGGCAGGGATGCAGCTTTACGCTCAATCTGGGTGGTGTACCAATTACGAATCCGGATTGAAAGTGGCTCTGGATGAGCTTGAGTCGAATGCCAGAGAGGGTGCCCACAAGAATATTATCTTTTTTACCGACGGTGAGCCCAACTTGCCAGATGGGGTTGTGAATATTTCACATTGCCTTTATTACAAATACTGGGGCCTGAATAATACCGCCAAGGCTTGCACACAAAACTATGTGAACCATATGATGAAAGAAACCAATGAACAAATTGCACGGGCCAAAGCGATGAATGTGACCGTTCACACCATCAAAATCAATGACCCCAGCCATGATTCCGGATCGTTGGAAACCCTGCGCTGGCTCCTCAACGACTTTGACTGGGAGCCCGGTCTGGTTGAAGGCATGGCAAACGAGACCCAAGGTGAACAGTTTGCAGCTGAAGCGGCAGACACAGACGCCATTATGGAAGTCTTCAGAAGTGCTGCAAAAATTGTGGATATTAAGTTGGCGCCATACCCAGACAGCAACACAATCTAGTTCTTGTCTCGCCAATGGTTAATTTTGGCCTCACTCTATTAATTAATTTGCATCCATTGAGGCAAACTGATTTTTAACGGTAAGGCCAGAACTCACAAACCAACAAAGCAATAACGTTTTAGTACGTAAAACATCTTGAATAAAAAAAGAAAGGCAATGGCAATGCACATGCACAAGAATCAGACAGTGGCTTTTAATGTTTTGTTTCTTTCGGCTTTGGCTGTTATTTTTACCGGACCCACCGTTCTCAAGGGTTTGGCTGTTGATTTTGATCCACAGCAGGCCCAAGCTGTTAATGTCATTGCTTTTGATGAAACAGATTTTGAGTGCATTGATGCAGACGGCGATGAACAATGCGACAGCTTACCCGAAGATTAACCGGCCAGACGGTGTTGTGTCTTGTGAACGACTAAATCAGTGATATCATGACTGGCGATGTCTTGATTGGCCTTAATCCAGAATTGGTTTTAAGCCAGCATTGTCTTTAGTTGTCCTTGCCATTGGGGTTTTCAAGTTGGTTTTTCTTTGTTTTAACACCCCGAATGTACACTTGAATCAGCTTTGAGGCAAAGGATTTGGGCCGCTTGAGATACCACCCATGTGCATTGTAAAACCGGGCCTGTTTTTTCATGGTGGCATCATTGATAAAGAAGCCGCCATCTGGGTGGATATTCATATCAAAACGCTGGTTTAGCGTGTTGGCCAGATCGTCTTCATAAATCGGAAACCCCAGCGGGTCATCGTGATGATTAACGTGCAGCCAGAAGGCTTTATGTTCATAAACCGACTTTACAAACAGTTTTACCATCTCACCCTCCGAATCATCCTGGTGAGACGTTAGAACACTGATTGGGCTCCCAAATGTTACTAACCCGCGAAAGTGTTTTTGCGGCAGACAGTGCTGCTCTGTGTAACGGCCCACCTGAGGTAATTTTTCCTGATAAAACAGTGTCTGAAAAGCTTCCACTTTGCGTTGATCGGCCAACTGCATGTCATCAAAGTACCCGATAAACTGACCTTGATTGTTCAGTTTGGCCAAATGATTCTGGACCAGTGCCTGAGAACACGAATACCCATCAAAGCCACTGCTGAGCATCCGTTGAATGTCTTCGGCGTGATCACCAGGCTCTCGGGTAATGACTTCCGGTAAGTTCACAAAAGCCAGGTGATTCAGTGCATACTGAAACGCAACAATGGAGCCTGCACTGTAACCCAGCAGAACCACTTGGTGGCCTTGTGCAGTTTTTTCATTGATTACAGCGTGAAGCCGCGTCAAGACCTTATAGCGGTTGTGGGGTTTCACAACCCAGAACGTATCCTGCATAATGTGTCCCAGTGTATCTTGAATACTGGCCAGCAACTTGGTTTTTACTACTTTGAGAATGTTTAAATCCCGTGTCAGGTTCTCTTGGGCTTCTTCGGCAAGATTGCTCCAGATAAAGACAGTGGGTTTTTCCGCAACGGAAAAGGCGCCGTTTTGTGTGAGCGCCCGTTTGGCAGCTTGGTTATCAGCCAGTTGATTTAAAACATTCCGGTGTAGTTTTTCAACATTCTTTTTAAACTGGGTCTGGCGTCCCAGGCCGCCTGTATTGGCGCCATGAATGTAAATGAAGTCAATCACATTCTTGTTCTCATTGGAGGGATTTTTGCTGCTTGTTTCGGTGGTGATGTTTTTTTCCGCAACGGTATCGGACTCAGCAGAAAGAGCACTGCCCACTAAGACCATCATTAAGATGATGCCAAGTACTGCAACAGCAACCAGCTTGAGGCTGTAGTTTTCAAAAAAAGCATTTTTTATCATATGTCGTTGGTGTAGGTTATGCGGTTATGAAATGGATTCAGCCAATCACAGTCTGCTACTTATTGTGAGGGATCGTTTTGTAAGAGGGCAATGATCGTGTCTACTTCTTTGGCTTTTTGGGCATTGCCTTGCGCCTCAAAAAGGCCTTTTGCCGTTTGAAAACTTTGAATACTGGCTGGAATATCAGCTTTGGCCAAATAGTTCATGTAGCCTTCAACCGAGTGGGCTTGCGGAAAATCAGGGGAGAGCTTGAGTGCTTTTTTTAAGGGCGACAGACTGCGATCAAATTGCCGGGTGGCCAGGTAAGAAGCACTTAAAACCAGATACGCTTCAGGCAAATGTTTGTTGTAGCGAATGGCCTGTTTGCCAGCCACAATGGCTTCCTGATACCGTCCGGCTTTAAAAGAAATCAGGCTGTGAATCACATGGGCATGATCGTTTTTGGGGCTTAAGGTTAAAGCGGTCTCAATAAAAGGCACGGCTTCCGCCAGGTGGTTTTCATCTGCCAGGATTGCCGCCTTGATAATATTGGCAGGGGTGCTGTCTCCTGTTAGATTCAGCGCTTGGTTAATTAGAGTCAGGGCTTCTTTGTTTTTGCCTTGCCTGTGCAGCGCAGAAGCCGAAAGATTATAGCCATTGGGGGCTTTCGGAAATTTTTCTATTAGAAAATTTCCAGTTGCTTTTGCCTTGGGGTAATCCCGCAACAAAAAATAAGACAAGCCATTTAATGTATGGGCTTCTATTGAGTTTTGGTTCTGTGCCAGAACTTTTTCTGACAACATAATGGCCTTCTGGTATTTCCCGGTCTCAAGTGCTTTTTTTGCAGATTTTAAATTGCGGGCCGTATTGTCATAAAAGGTTACTTCACCAGATATGTAGCCAGGCGTTGAAACATAGTCTGGGTTAGTTTTTAACCAGAGTTTTTTTTCATCATACGGTGAAACCATCAGATTAAACCCGCGCATCTGCATGGTGCGCAGGTGCTGGTTCATGACAGCTCCTGCCTGTAAACCACCCAATTGGGCAGGAGGAACCTGTGCTTGGGCCAACGTGCTGAATAACACACAACTCGCTGCAGTAGTAGTCACAATCAGTTTTTTAAAGTCACAGCGTATCATTTTGTTTAATTCCTCTAATTGCTATCATTTTTTTTATCACCTTCTAAACGGTTGTTTGCAACAGCCATCGTGGATTCTGCAATAATAAAATCCAGAATATCAACTACCAGTTTCTTCTCTTTTTTGGTAACAAATGGAAACCAATGCCGCCTGGTGTCCAAAACACGCAATTTTACTTTTGCGCCCACATCATCAAGGGCTTTTTTCATTGCATAAGATTGAGACACATCCACCACATAATCTTGATCGCCATGGAAAAGATAAACCGGCGGGGCATCTGGACGGGCATAATTAACCGGAGAAGCCAGTTCTGGCGGAGTATCTTTTAAAAACCCTTTTTTTTGCGGTGTGCACAATTTACATGCATCTTTGGTGGTCAAGTCTGTGGGGCCTGCCAAACTAATAATACCAGCAAGTGGCAGCGTTTTTTCTCTTAGGCCAACCAACAGCGATAAATGGCCCCCAGCAGAATGCCCTGCCAAAATAATGTTACTGGGATCAAACCGGATTTTCTCGTTGTTGTAGTCTTCAATGTGCTCATTGACCCAGACCACGGCATCTTTTACATCATTGTAGGCAGCCGGGTAAGTGTACTTGGGTGCAAGACGGTAACTTACGCTTGCAGCAGGAAACCCATGACGTGCCAAGTATTTGCAATGTGAATAAAAATCGTAACGGCTTCCAAATCCAACGGTCCACGCACCTCCATGAACCAGTAGAAAAAATGGTTTTTCTTTAAACGAAGAAAAACTATCATCTGGGTTTTCTTGCGGCAGGCAAAGTTTCATTTTTTGCTTATGCTGGTTATATTGAATGGTGTCTGTGAAAATTTTAATATCTTTGGTTTCAGACTTTGCAAAGGCGCCAACAGAGATTAAAACGAGTAGCAGAAAACATAAGTTGAAGCGCAGTAGTGCTTTGAAGACCCGAAAATTCATAAAACGTAAAACCTTAACTTATAATGCTGAATTATTAAGCGTGCTTTTTTATAAAATTTTACAAAAAAAATCTGCTTTTAGTACTAAGAATTCACACTTTATAATGGTATTGAATTTAGCATAAACACCTGAACAAACTTATTTATGTTACAGAAAAACCGATAAAAACTTTTTCAATTTTCCTGTTTGGATTATTTTAAGAATCAAGATAATAATTTTTTTATTTTTTTAGGGAGATTAAATCACGTGAGAGTCTGTGTTATTGGAACGGGTTATGTGGGTTTGGTCACGGGGACATGTTTGGCAGAAATGGGCAATCATGTCATCTGCATTGACAACAACCTGGAAAAAGTTAAAAGCTTGCAAGCGGGTCAAGTCCCAATTTATGAGCCCGGCTTAGAAGAGCTTATTCAGTCCAACACCAAAGAAGAACGGTTAATCTTTAGTGATAATCTAAAAGATGCGGTTGCAAAGAGCCTGATCTGCATTATTGCTGTAGGCACCCCTGAAAATGAAGATGGTTCTGCAGATTTATCAGCAGTTTTTGGTGTGGCCAAAGAAATTGCAATGGCAATGGATGGGTACCGGCTTATTGTGACCAAAAGTACAGTACCTGTTGGAACTGCTAAAAAAATTAAGGCCCTGGTTTCAGAAAATACAATTCATTCGTTTTCAATGGTTTCAAACCCAGAATTTCTCAAGCAAGGCGCTGCTGTTGATGACTTTTTAAAGCCCGATCGTGTGGTTATTGGGGCAGATTGTCAGCGGGCTTTTGATATTATGCGCGAATTGTATGCTCCTTTTCTGCGCACCGGCAACCCCATTATCAATATGGATATTGAATCTTCAGAGATGACCAAGTATGCGGCCAATGCTTTTCTCGCCACCAAAATTTCGTTTATCAATGAAATGAGTTCTCTCTGCGAGAAAGTGGGCGCTGATATCTCGATGGTTCGGACAGGCATTTCAACCGATGAACGCATTGGTCCGCATTTTCTGTTTCCTGGCTTGGGGTATGGCGGTTCATGCTTCCCCAAAGATGTGAAAGCACTCATTGAAACAGGCCAGCAATTTGGCAATCCCATGAAAATTCTGGAAGCCGTTGACACTAAAAATGATGATCAGCGCCTTGATTTTATTCAGCGCATTTTGTTTCATTTTAACGGCGACATTCAAGGTAAAACCATTGCCATGTGGGGCCTTGCTTTTAAGCCAAGAACCGATGACTTGCGTGAAGCCCCCAGTAAAACTATTATTGAGGCCCTGCTTGCCCATGGGGCCAACGTGAAGGCCTATGATCCCAAAGCCATTGAAACTGCCAAACGGGTCATTGGCGAAAAAATCACGTATTGTGAGAGTGCATACAAAACCCTGGATGATGCAGATGCACTTTTGCTGATTACCGAGTGGAATGAGTTTCGGCGGCCAGATTTTGACAAAGTTAAAACCTTAATGAAACAGCCTGTTATTTTTGATGGCAGAAATCAGTACGAACCTGACAGAATGGCACGGCGCGGCTTTACTTACTACAGCATTGGCCGGCCTGAGTTGCCAGCAAGTGATCTGAAAGCCAGAGAAGAAGAGCATCAAGGGGATGAAAACGGTATAGATGCCCAGCAGGAGACGATGAAGGTATGAAAAAAAGAATCCTGGTAACAGGCGGTGCGGGCTTTATCGGGTCTCATCTGGTTGAAACACTCCTGAATCAGGGCAATGATGTCATTTGTCTCGACAATTTTTTTACAGGCAGCAAAGAAAATATTGTTCATTTAATGGACAACCATTACCTTGAAATTTTAAGGCACGACATTATTGAGCCCATCCTGCTGGAAATCGATGAGATTTATAACCTGGCTTGTCCCGCATCACCAGTTCATTACCAGTACAACCCGGTAAAAACGGTTAAAACCAATGTTCTGGGCACAATTAACATGCTTGGATTGGCCAAGCGCACCAAAGCCAAATTGTTTCAGGCCTCTACCTCTGAAGTATACGGAGATCCGCACCGGCACCCGCAAACCGAAGATTACTGGGGCAATGTCAATCCCATTGGCATTAGAAGCTGCTACGATGAAGGTAAGCGTATTGCTGAGACTTTGTGTATGGATTACCATCGTCAAAACAAAGTGCCGGTTAAAATTGTAAGAATTTTCAATACCTATGGCCCCCGGATGGCCCTAAATGACGGCCGGGTGGTCAGCAATTTTATTGTACAGGCCCTTCAAAACCAGTCCATCACCATCTACGGGGACGGTCAGCAAACGCGCGCTTTCTGTTATGTGAGCGATCTAATTGAAGGCTTTATCAAAATGATGGAAGCAACCCCGGATGAGTACACGGGCCCCGTGAATCTGGGCAATCCTGGTGAATTTACAATTCTTGAGCTGGCAAAAAAAGTGATTGAATTGACAGGCTCTTCCTCTCAAATTGTTCATCATCCATTGCCCGCAGATGACCCTACACAACGGCGTCCTGATATTTCTGAAGCCAAGGCAAGACTGAACTGGCAACCTTCTGTTATGCTGGAAAAAGGATTGCTGGAGACCATTGCTTATTTTGACGCCCAGTTGAAATCTTCGGCTGTTGCAGTATCATTGGTCTAGAAAACAAAGCCAAAAAATAGCATACAACCAAGTGCAAATGACCTATGCAGGCCAATCAACATTGCGAAACAGAACCCGCCTCAAACCTGGCAACTAAAGGAAATACCCGTTTCCCCCAATTGAACGCCCCGGTGATTGGTATTGATATGGGCGGGACTAAAATTAATGCGGCCATTGTACCGCCAAACCTGAATGCAGCTACCACAGCGGCGACAATTTCAGGGACTGGGTTTATTCAAAACCTGACCAGCACAGCAACCCCAAAAACGGCCAACGAGTTTTTGCAAAACCTGATTGAAATGATCAATCAGTTAAAGCAAATGTCGCCCAATGCACAGCTGATTGGCATTTCAACCGCTGGCGTGGTCGATGCCATCAATGGCACAATTTTAGGGTCAACCGGTAATATGCCTGCTTTGGCAAAATTGTCTAATTTAAAGGCTGAACTTCAGAATCAGGTTGGCATGCCCGTCCATATTGAAAATGATGCCAATGCTGCCGCCTACGGAGAATGGTGTTTGGGCTCATCGGGCGGTGTTCGCAATATGGTGGCCATTACGCTAGGGACTGGCGTGGGGATGGGTATTGTGCTTGAGCATCAGCTTTACCGCGGCTCTCACTTTTTTGCGGCTGAAGGGGGCCACATTGCCATTGCCCACAACCAGGAAAGAAAATGTACCTGTGGCCGGTGGGATTGCTGGGAAGCCTTTGCCAGTGGAACCGGCTTGCAAAAAACCGCAGAATTAAATGTTGAGGCCGCCTCTGAAGCCATCCAGAGCGATTTTTTAAAACAGTATTGCCCGGATAACGAGCCCGTTTCCACTTATACGGTTATTTCAGCCTGGAAAGAACAGCACCCGCTCGGAATCAAAATTATGGACGATTGGCATAACCATATTGCTGTGGGCTTGGGCAGCGTCATTAATATTATGGACCCCGATGTTGTTGTGGTTGGTGGTGGGCTTGCACAATTTGTCAACTTTACACAATTAACTGAGCGTACAAAAAAACGGGCCCTCAGTGTCAATTTTAAAGTGGTGCCTGCAACACTGGGCAATTATGCAGGCATTGTCGGTGCTGCATACTTGGCGGCAGAAACCCACAAGAAATAAAGCCAGTAGCAATAATCAATTTTTCTCTGAGTCAATATTTCCCCTGCTTTCTGTCTGGCTTTGCCCAAGTTTTATTCAAGAATCAAGCTGAGTGTAACCGTCATCAGTGAAACCTGAAAAACCACCTGGTAAAAATAAGCGATTAAACGATAAAGCTGTTGTTCACGCCACTGCCGATGCTGAAAAGTCAAAAGAACTTCTTGCTGTTGCCAAAACACTGCGTTTAAAGAAACGTTTCAGTCAAAACTTTTTGGTTAACCCTGCTGTTTTAAATGCCATTGTTGATCTCGTTCAACCCCGTGAGCAAGATACCATTCTTGAGATTGGACCCGGGGCAGGGTTTTTAACCCGGTTGTTATTAGAAAAGGCCCCCAAAGCCCTGTATGCTGTTGAACTGGATAAGCGAATGGCTGCTTATTTGGGTGAAAGCCTGCCGCAAGATCAGTTTCCGTTTTTCAACATTGAGCAGGCCGATATTCTTTACTATGACTGGTCAAGTATTCAAGCGGACACAATCAAAGTGGTTGGCAACCTGCCTTACAGCATTACCAGTAAAATTTTATTTCATCTGGCCGGAGAACTTGATGTCCTGCATCATCCCCTGCGGCAACGAATCCAGCAAACAACGCTCATGGTTCAAAAAGAAGTCGCAGAGCGCATTGTCGCCAGTCCCGGTCAAAAAGCCTATAATGCACTTTCTGTTGCCCTGCAAGTTTGGTTTAATGTTACACTAAATAAAGTGGTTCCTGCCGCTGCGTTTTATCCGGTGCCCAAGGTGAAATCGGCCATTGTGACCTTGGTGCCCAGAGATGAACCGCTGGTGGCTGCCGAACTGCTCTCAACACTGGCAAAACTGGTAAAAGCCGGGTTTTCCCAGAAACGTAAAACCCTGCGCAATGCACTGCATAACACAGGCTTTGCCCCATTGGATGTTATTGAAAAGACCTTAGCAACACAACAGATTTCATCGCAACTTAGAGCCGAAGCCCTTTCAATTGAAGCGTTTGGGAAACTGGCGGATGCTTTCAATCAAAACACCTGCAAAAGTTAACTTATTTTTGAATGTTCGTGCCCTCCAGTCCAATGGCCTGCATGAAATCTACAGTGTCATTCAAGCCGTTTCACTGTGGGATCAGTTGGATATTGTTCCCAATTTTTCAGCAGAACCAGGACGAATCCGGCTGTTTTGTGACTCGCCGGCCCTTCAAGGCGAGACCCAGGACAACCTCATTGTAAAAGCCTATCAATTATTCTGGCTGACTGTGGGTCAGCAGCCTGTTTCTCTGGATGTGACACTGCATAAGCGTATTCCCGTTCAGGCGGGTCTGGGGGGGGGCAGCTCCAATGCGGCAGCCATGCTGGTGGCCCTCAATCATCTGAGCTTTGCAGGGCTAAGCACCCATGCGCTTCAAGCAATGGCGGCAAAACTGGGGGCAGATGTTCCGTTTTTTATAACGGGTGGGCTTGCTGTTGCCTCAGGCACTGGCCGGACCATTGAACCACTGCCTCCAAAAATGGTGCCTGTTTACCCGATTGTCATTATAAAACCCAAAACCATTGGCAGTAATACGGCACAGGCTTATCAGAAATTTCGTGATCTTAATGATTACGAAAGCCGCTCTGCGGATCACTTATTGCTGGCCTTGCAAAAAAATGCAAAGTCGCATCGTCCCATTTGTCCTGAAGATTATTTGATGAATGATTTTGAAACCGTTATTTTCCCGGATTTTCCTGTTCTACGACAAATTAAAGATGCTTTGCAGGAACTGGGCATTTTAAAACCCATGCTCTCTGGCAGTGGGTCAGCCATGTTTGCTTTTGTCCCCAATTACACCGACGCTTTAAAGCAGGCCATTGCCCAAACCTTTTCTCAAAAAGATTTTGATACCTTTTGGGTCAAACCTGTTGAGGCCAGTGTGGTTCAGGCCTAAAAGCTGTCTTTTGCCGGGTGAGTCTATGGCAGCATGCTGGTTTCGACTGGTTGCGGGACATCCAAAATAAGATTGCTGCCCTGAACACTGAAACCCATCCCTTTAAAGAAATTCAGCCCCAATAGCCCACTTAACAAAAGATCGTGCCCGTCACCCAGCTGCTGAACAACAGCACTGACTTCAGGGACAGTGACTTTGCCAATACTAATGTTTTTCAGTTTGACTTTGGGGGCATTAACCATGCCGTTACCTGTCATTAGCGTTACCCGAGGTGTTTCGGGTGTTACAATGACACCCAGTTTTTTTGCCATGCGGGGTGTAATGACGGTGTAGCTGGCCCCGGTATCAACCATAAACGTTGCCATAACTTTATGATCTATAATAACTGGCACGGCCAGGCTGGCATCCGGCTGACTCATTAAAGCAACCCGGACACGTCTGGTTAAGCCTTTTTCTTGCTTGAGTTTATTGTAGTTTTCTCTGGCAAATCCAGCGATTAAAGGGTTATCAGATTGTTGTGCCAGGGTGTAAAAATAATTTGCCGCCTCTTGCGCCTGCGGGCTCAGCGCAACACATTGATGGCCGCTGGCAAGCACAAGACTTACCAGAGATGCCGATAAAATGGCTGTTTTCGTGCTTTTCAGCATTAAAAAACTCCCGTGCTTTTCATACCTCTAAAGAACTCACTCTTAAAAAAACAGTCGCTTTCCCGGGCAACTGTATTTTTTTTATCGACCCATTGAATGACTTCTTTAGGTTGGCACTTCAAGAACTTTACCGGCTGGTCTTGTGTTGGTCTTGTCTCTATTGGGTATCGGTGTTTTTTTGAATATCAGTATCAATTATTCAGGCGACTTGTCCAAATACTGGGGGCGCTCCCGTTCTACTCTGTATTAAAAGCCAGCCAGTATTAAAAGTCAGAGAGCATTAAACAGCCACAGGCCCTTTTTTACTGTTTTAATTGATTTAACAGTCAATAACTTACGGCTGAGTAGAAGCCCCTGACAAACAAGGCTTGAAAATACCCATTGCGTCAAGCTTGATTAAAATCGCTTCAGCCAGCTGCCATTTTTCAGCTTTGGGCAATAAAACCGGCTCTTGGCCCGCTGCAAAAAGAGAAACCGCATTAAAGTCTGTGTCAAAGCCAATGTCTGGACCGGAAACCAGGTTGGCCACAATGGCATCCAGATTTTTTCGAACCCGTTTTTCTTCAGCGTTTATTGCCAGATCCTGGGTTTCTGCCGCAAAGCCGACAACCACTTGGGTCTCCCGTTTCTGTGCAGCCAGGCTGGCAACAATGTCTGGGTTTTTTTCAAAGTATAAAGCCGATGAAAGCAGCTCGTCTGTTTTTAATTTGCCTGTGGTTTTTGTTTTAGCCCGGCAATCAGACACCGCTGCTGCCATAACCAGCAAGTCGCTGTTTGGCCAGTGCTTGTGCAGTACCTCATTCATCTCAGCTGCAGTATTGACAACAAGGGTTGGGTAACTGTCGCCTTCCTCAAAACTGTTTTTGGCGTCTTGCGCTGCTGTTGTGACCAGGCAGACCGATGCACCCATGGCATCCAATGCATTGGCCATGGCCAGGCCCATCTTGCCTGAACTGCGGTTACTGATAACCCGCACAGCATCCAGAGGCTCTTTTGTGCCACCAGCTGAAACCAGGGCCTTTATCCCGTAAAAGCGCATGCGATGTGGGTGCAAGGCACGGTACAAGGCTTTAAAAACAAGCCATTGGCTTGCAAGGTGTCCATCCCCCGTTTCTCCGCAGGCCAGCAAACCCGATGACGGCTCAATGATTGCGACATTGCTTAAGGCTTTTACCGCACCTAAGTTTTTTTGGGTAAGCGGGTTGTCCCACATCCGGGTATTCATTGCGGGGGCGATAATTATCGGTTTGCCCGTAAAACTGATTGCCGTTGAGGTTAATAAATCATCCGCAATACCGTGAGAGAATTTGGCAACAAAATTGCTTGTGGCCGGAAAAACAACCAGGGCATCGGCTTGTTGTGCTAACCAGATGTGAATGGGTACCCCACTGTGATGATCAATGGCCAGATCATCGGTGTAAACCGGCTGCATTGACAGTGATTGCATGGTAAGTGGCGCAACAAACTGCGTGGCTGACTGGCTCATGATGCACAACACCCGATCAGCCCCAAGCCGGTAGGCTTCTCTAATCAAATCACAGGCTTTATAAGCGGCAATACTGCCAGTAATGGCAAGCGCCAGAGTCTTTCCTGCAAAATTCATGATGGGTCCCTATTTTAAAAGAAAGTTAAAAATAAGCTTTAAAAGAAAATTAAAAACAACAAAAAATGCTTATTTAGAAATACCACGAAATCGGTTTGGCATCAGTGTCGCAATCTGAAAAAAATCGATTGTTTCAGCGTGCCTCCTTAATTTCTGGGCAGATAGCAGTTTTTTTGCACCGAGGTCAGTGGCGTTTTCTTTTTCTTTGAGGGCCTTGGGCGTGATAATGGCTCCGTTTTCAGGGCAGATTAATTCAGCAATGACCTGAAGGCATGCCCCACAAGGCAAAATATGGTGGTTTTCTGTTTGCTCCCCCCAGATGGCAATGGTTTCAAACCGGGATTCCCCAGCAGCAATGGCTGCTGCAATGGCATTGCGTTCTGCACAGACCGTTAGCCCGTAACTGACATTCTCAACATTGGCTCCCGTGTATATTTGTCCTGCAGGGTCTACTGTGAAGGCCAGCACCGCTGCACCCACTTTAAATTGACTGTAGGGGGCATATGCATTGGCAGCAACAGCCTTGGCAGCGGCTAAAAGGGTATCGTAACAAGCATTGGTCATAAGGGCACTGCCGTGCAGTTAAAGTTGCTGACGCAGAATTTCAATGGCCTTGTCCAGTTGTGGGTCTTTTGCATTTTTTAAGTCGGCTGCTGTGTAGGCCACCTTCACATCTGGTAAAATGCCCTTTTTATGAATGTCCTGGCCATTTGGGGTTAAGTATTTTGAAATGGTGATATTTAATCCAGCCCCTTGAGACAGCGGGGTAATTTTTTGAACCAGACCTTTGCCAAACGTATGCTCGCCAACCAGTGTGCCGCGATGGTTGTCTTTGAGGGCACCACTGAAAATTTCACTGGCACTGGCACTGCCTGCATCAATTAATACGGCAACCGGCTGCTTAAAAACTTGGGAACCATTGGCTTCATAGTGCTGAATCACTTTTTCACGGTTTACAATAGAAACAATGTCGCCTTTTTTGAGAAACATGTCTGCAATCTCAACGGCATTGGAAAACAACCCCCCGTAATTCCCTCGAAGATCAATAATTAGCGCTTTTTTCTGTTTCAATTCGTTTTCCACAGCTTTGACTTCACTCAGCATGGTTTCACTGATAAAACTGCTGAAGCGCAAGTAGCCAATTTGCTTGTCTTTTAGGTCGCGGGTAAACACGGATTTCAACTTAATTTCATCCCGCTGAATTTTTTTGACCAGCTGTTCCCCGTCCCGCAGTAAAGTCAGGGAAACCCATGTTCCTTTTTTTCCCCGAATGCGATCAGCTGCATCTGAAACACTGATGCCTGAGGCTTCATACCCGTTGATATGGGTAATCACATCTTTTGGCTTCATGCCGGCCCGTGCAGCCGGGGTATCATCGAGGGTTGCTAAAACAACCAACCGCTTTTTGAGCATTGAAATCTGGATGCCCACCCCGTACAAACGCGAATCAATGGTCAGATTCTGTTCTTTCATTGCCCTTGGTCTTAAGAACCTTGTGTATTCATCATTTAAGGTGGTGGTCATGGTGGCAATGGCAACATAAGCATCATCCAGGGTTTTGAGTTTGTTTTTGTAGTGGGTTCGCCAGTTTTGCCAGGATTGCCCGTTAAAATGATTGTCCACGTATTCTTCATTGATGGCACGCCAGGCTTCATCATAAAGTTGTTCTGCCTGATTGCTGTTTTTTAGTTGAAACCCAGGATTTAGCGAAAGCGTCTGGCAGCCTGTTAAGATGGTAGTCGCCAAACCGATTAGAAAAAAACCAAACAATAAAAATTTTGTGAAATGTAAGCGCATAACGGTCAACAGGCCAACCAATACAAACTGAAAACCAGTGTACCTGTTTTTAAGGGTACCCATCATCGTTTTTGAGTTGTTTAATGTGTGGTTTACGTAAAAGCCAATACAAAATCAAGGTAGACGTTTTTCCGTAAAAAACGGCCTGACTTTTTCAAAAAATGAAGACAATAGAGACAGCGTTTAAGCATCCATCATTTCCTGCTTGTTGCCTGTTGTATTTGACAGGATAAAGAGGTCAATGATTTCAGACAACTCGTTTGCTTTGCCCTGGTAATATTTGATATCGGTTTCCAACTTACGAATAACGGTTTTATACTCTTCAATTTTTTTAATGTTTGCCCGAACGGCATCAAGCATTTCAGATTGTGCTGATTGGGCTTCAGACAGCACATCTTCCATTGAAATGCCCATGGCTTCCATGGTTAACCGGATGATTTGAGCCCCGGTCTGTTTGGTGACGCCTTCCGGCAGCTCGTTCACCAGGCGAATCAATGTTTTTACATTGCCGCTAAACTCAGAGTCTGCGTCATGCCCAGCCTGCTCACCCGTTGAAAAGTGCTGCTGTGCACTTAGTGCGCCTCCAGGAACCTGCGGTATTTCAAATGTACGCTCAGGAGAAGATAACTCTTGGGAGATTGACAGTTCTTCTTCATCTCCAAATGTTACCGGTGCCTTTGATAAGTCCTTGTATCCAGAAAGATCTGCCATAAGTCCTCCAGTGTTTTTGATATTAATCGAATGGTTTTGCTGATTTTGATTGGCTTCGTCATCGTCGGTTACTGGCGATGCTAAACCTTTAACGGGGGAATGCAATGCTTGTTTTCTATCCTGCGGGTTGTTTGGGCCAGTCAGATTCTCTTGACTCTGGCTTTGCAGCCCATCAGGTACTAACTGTATTGATAGTGTATCATCAAATCCTGAATTTGCCGTCTCTTTATTTTTGCCAATGTCCTTGGTTGCGTCATAACAATAGTCTAAAAAAAAGGACGGATTCAGGCTTTGCCCCCATGCGGGGTGCTGAAACGGTGAATCTGATTGCAAGAGCTGTTGAAAAGCTTCTTTTAACAAAACACTGCTTTTTTCTACCGAAATTTTTGTTGATGCTTTTTCAAGGTTAAGCCGGGGTGAATCAATGCACTCTGAATCAACGCACTCTGAATGAGAACTTGCGCTGTTTTGCTCAGCATCGGGTAAAGTTAAGGCCGTAGAAGTCATAGCTTTTATTATCGTTGTGAAAGCCATTTGTGACAATAGCTTGCCTCTAAAAAAAACACTCAAAAAGACGCAGTATTTTGCATCAGGATTTTATGCCTGCAATTTTTGGGGCAGTTTTTTCTTAAAGTTGGTCTAAGTTGAATATGAACTGTTATGTGAAAAAGAAGTGCCCTAATATAAATGATTACAAAACAGTTTGCGTTTGCCAGTCTGGTTTAACGGTGGTCATGTAAGCCACCCAAGGCAATGGGGTCCATTTCATTTTGGTTTTTAGCAGGACGCCAGACAGTTTTGAGAACTCATCGGGGTCAGGCAAGTTTTCGGGCAGAACAATACCGAGTTCAGCCAAGCTGGCATTGCCCCCAAAAAACCGGCCAAACAACTGCCAGACAACAGGCCGGTGCATACTTAAAAAGATATTTTGATGGGTCACGCGACAAATTTCTGCCAGTGCTGTTTTCCAGTTATGGGTGTAGGCAAAAAAGTTGTTTGCAATTGTTAAGTCAAAATAATTTTTTTCAAAAGGCAGGCTTTCAGCGGGTGCACAAACAAATTTGAATCGGCAACAGATTTCTTCTTCAGTTTTTTTAACTGTTTGTGCACAAGCATCGGTTAAAACAATTTCGGCAGCGGGCAGCAACAGTGCTATGTGTTGGGCCAGTAGAATTTGCCGGCATCCACCGGGGATAAGAATTTTCTTAGGCTCTTCGTAAACCTCGTCAAAACACAGATCCAGTGTATTAAACAGGCTTGTTTTCAGCCAGTCAGCATGGCGAGACACAGGCTTTAGCTTGCCCTCCTGATCACATGGCCCATCGGAACAGGGTTCGTTACAAGCTGATTGGAATGATTCGGTTGGTGATGGGCTTGCAAGCGCAGGCAGCATTGATGGGTCCTTTTTTTTATTGGGCTCTATTGGCGTATTCTTTTTCGCAGTGAGGCAATGGCGTCAGTCATGTTGGGGGCTTTAAATACAGCAGAACCCGCAACAAGAACAGAAGCACCTGCCGAGATAACATCCGGGGCATTTTGCGGGGTGATGCCCCCGTCAACCTCAAGGGTAATTTTGCGGTTACCAATCATGGCACGGACTGCTTTAATTTTCTCGAGCGTGGCCGGAATAAATTTTTGTCCGCCAAACCCCGGGTTCACTGACATTAATAAGATTAAATCCAGATCATCCAGCACATAGTCTAAACACTGGGGCAGGCTTGCCGGATTCAGTGAAACACCCGCTTTACATCCCAGATTCCGAATGGTATGAATGGTTCTGTGCAAGTGCCTGCATGCCTCAACATGAACTGTAATAATATCTGCGCCAGCCTCTTTAAATGATTGCAGGTAGCGCTCAGGTTTTTCTATCATCAGGTGAACATCAAAAGGCAAGTCGCTGTGCTTTTTTAAATCGGCGACAACAGCGGGGCCAATGGTCAAATTGGGCACAAACAGGCCGTCCATCACATCAATGTGAACCCAGTCTGCACCGGCTGTTTTTAATTGAGCAAGGGCCTCGCCCAAAAAGGCAAAATCTGCAGAAAGAATTGAGGGGGCAATAATGACATCCGATTGCGTGTTGCTCACGGTGATACCTTTTATTTGTAATTTCGTTACAACTTTTTTATAACTTCTTATTTTTAGAAATAGCTGATCAGTAAAGAGACCCTCATCATAAATTAAAAACCAATGACATAAAACCCAGTAATATAAAACAATTAGCCCCAAATGACCCCCCAAGCCAATAAATCTGACCCCAATAAATCTGAAAAAAAATCTCCCAAAACTAACAGCCTAAAAAGTTAGGCCCAGAAACAAGCCCCCCAAACAAACGCTCAAGAAATATTCTAAGAATGGCCGTTGGGCATCTGCCAGACTTCAATCCGGCCAGGCTTGTCCTGGTATACCCGCTTGAGCCCTTTCCAGTCATGCCGTTTTTCTTTTAAATTCTGCGCAATCGCGTTATGGCTTTCCAGAACCAGATAATTGGGATTGTAGCCTTTTAA
This sequence comes from Cyanobacteria bacterium P01_H01_bin.74, assembly GCA_038745945.1. GTDB lineage: Bacteria > Cyanobacteriota > Vampirovibrionia > Vampirovibrionales > Vampirovibrionaceae > JBCDLA01. The sequence goes on from JBCDLA010000019.1 coordinate 20,443, forward strand.
ATAAAATGAACCCACAGCTTGCCCGCGGATATTCTTAGGAACCCCGTGTTTCAGGGTGCGGCTTAACCACTGCTGAACCCGCCGGTGGGCTGTGCCACGCTGTGCTTTGATTAATCGATCAGAGCTTGGCTTTGCGGTGCTCAAAAAGATGACCCGGGATGTGCCCTGCCGCAAGTGTGAATGGGTTAGATAGCCATGTTTGGCAAACCCAATATGGTGGCTTAAAGTCGACACTAATATCCAGACGCTAAGCACAGGCGGTGCAATTCGAGACAAAAGTGGCATTTCAAGCCGTGCCATCCATTGCCCGGTGTGAATTAAGCCATAATACAGATAAAAGAAAAGCAACGGCAAAACAGGGGCAATGCTTAACCCAAAAGTCTTGGGCAAGAGAATTAACGTGGCAATCACATAGATGCTTAAATACATTGACCCCAGCCCTGTATATTGCACTAAGCCAAAAACAGCACCAATCACTGCAATGACACTAACTGCCCAGCGGACCCAGGGCTTTTCAAATAAATTCACCGAATGCCCAAACGGCGTGCTGTGACGCCCTGTGGCATGCAGGGCATCCAAATCAACATCGCCGATGGCTGTTGCTGTTAAGTTTTGTGTGACAGAATCGGCATAAAGTTGCAGTGTTTTTAGTGGGCCTTTTTTTTCTACGGTATTTACAAGCTCAAGAGAAGGGCTTAACAGGACTTTGGGTTGCTTGACAACCCAGTAAATATCGCGGGCAATAAAGGGGCTGATAGAGAGTAGAATCACAGAGAGAACCATAAGCCCCTTCTGGAACCCAAACCGCCGCCAGCACACAATAAAAAAGCCCAGCAACAAAAAATACCCCACTTGCCAGCTTAAAATAGTGACGGCAAGCATGGCACCGCACAAAATAATTTCTCCCCGCGACAACTGCCCGCCCATCGCCGACTCTTTGCTCAGGCTAATATCAACAACCAGCAGTGTTGATATTGACAAAAAGGCGTACACCGCCACTGTACTTAACTCCCAGCTCATGCTGATTGTTGTCGGGGCAATAACGGTAATGCCTGTAATAATAAAGGCAAAGGATTTATCCAGGTGACGGCGGATGAAAAAATAAATCACAACCACAGACAGCAGAACAAAAATAAAATTGGCCACGCGAAAGGCTTCAACGATACTGATTAAACTGCTTAACCGCAGCAATTTAATCACCCCGCCCATCAGCATAGGCATAATAGGGGGAATGTTAAACTGGGAAAATGCATCCAGAAAATGCCCACTTGCCACCATTTTGGCCATGGCAATCATTTTGGCTGACTGCGGCTCAAGGTGGACTGTTGGCATAAAGAAGTAGAACAGTGAAAACAAAAACAAGAAGCAGAGGCCAATAAAGGCTGGTTCAAACCATGTTTGCTGATAAAAAGGACTTTGTGAGCTGGACATAAGGCGTTTCTTAAAAAACCCTGGCGGTCATAACAACAAAAAAAACTGCTTCACTTGATATAATATAAAAAACAACCAATTAATGTAAACTAATATAAAGACTATCAGAAAATCAATCCCTTTTGTCTCTAATGTATCGGTTCTTTCACCTTGTCTTTCATTGCATCCATCCACCCAGTCTGGCGCTTTTTACGAACCATCCGGCATTTTAGCGTTGATGTCCTGGCAAAGCGGGTTACCCTGAGTCTGAAAAAGCGGCTTTACCGCTTTCCAGAAATACCGGCAAATTTTGCCGATCATTGGCGCCATTATTACAGAACATCCATTGATTTGCCCCGGTTGTATCAGTGGTATAACCCGACTGCCTGTCAAAAAAATAAAAAGACCAAAGAAAATACACCCACTGCCTTAGAACGGCTGCTTGCTGACCATTCTGGAGAACTGCTGAATAGGCCGTTTCAACTGCCGGGCTCAACAGAAGGGCTTATTGACTTACTGGAAAAAAACACACGGCTGTGGCAAGAAAATTACAATTACCTGGCTTTTTTGCAGCCTGCAATCACGGCTTTGGCCTCAGAATCCGGTTACTCGACACCAGTGAGCCAGACCGAACGAGAACAAGCATGTTTACTGCTTGAAACCCAGTGCATGCTGTTTTGGCAACTGCCCCAGCAAAAACGTTACTGGTCGACGTATGGTGTTTCACGCCGGCTGCTCACTTATTATGAACTTTTGCCCGCTTTAGTGAATCATGGGCCACTGTTTTCAGAGGTCTTTCATCATGAATTCTGGCGGCAGTACTTTTATGATGCCAGTTATCAGGCCGTATTGCCTGAAGTAGATATTGCGGGCAATCACCTCATTAAAAATGAGGTTGCCTTGTTGTCAGCAACAGTGGTTTTTTCTCAGTTCCCCTCCCTGCAGGCTATAACTGGCCAATGGAAAAAGCAGATTATGCGTTTCATGCTGCCTGCTTATAAAAGCCAATGCCTCCCGGATGGCTTTCACTTTGAGCGCATTCCTATGTATCACTTCTGGGTGCTGGAAGACTTGTTGAATACCATCCAGCTGTTAAGTGCTCTTAGCGTTAAAATTGCTCAAACCCCAGAAGCCAACACCCTCACTGCATTGAAAAGCATTGCTTCAAAATGGCTGGAAACGGCTGCAATCATTGATACCCATTGCCAAACAATACCCAATATCGGAGACAGCTCAAGGCCACAAGTGCCTGATCCAGCGGGTTTAATTACCTTTGGCAAAGTGCTCTTAAAAAAAAGCGAATCGCCCGGGTTCTTTTCTTCTGAAAGCACGTTAATCCGAAAAACGCTCGATGCCCAGCAGCAGGTCATTTGGCCCGATGCCGGATACACGTTGTTTTCTGCATCAATATTACCCACCGTCAATGTCTCGGATGCTGGATCTGATGATGCTTCGAGTGAAGACAGAGACACGGGATCACTGCCTTATCAAACGGCATTAATTTTTGACTGTGGTTCATTTGGTCCCAAAAGGCTGCCGGCTCATTCTCACTGTGACTTAGGCAGTTTTGAATTGTACTGTAATGGCATTCCCTTCATTGTGGACAGTGGCATTAGTGCATATGCAGAAGGCAAAGAACGCAATTACTTCCGCTCAACAGAGGCTCACAATACCCTCTGGGTTTCTGGTCATCAGCAAGCTGAAGTTTGGGGCAGTTTTCGGGTTGCAGAATACCCTCAACTGATTAAAAACACAGTTAAACCATCAGGAAATAAGCTTGAATCAGGACCTTTTCATGCCGCTGTTTCTTACCAAAATTACAACAAAGCTTTTCAGCATCACCGGCAATTGCGTCAGAGTCAGCCAAATGCCAGTACCTGCCAGTGGACCATTGAAGATACAGTTCACATTGCCCCAAAGACAATGGCTGCAAGGGCTGAAGCTTATTTGTTGTTTCATTTGCACCCATTGTGCGCAGTCAGGCAAACCAGACAGACCTTTTCAATTGTACATAAACAGTTGCCACAACTTGTTTTATCACTTTGTGCTAATCAAGAACGCATTGGCCAGGTCATCACTGAGAAAACTTGGCAACCCGGAAATCCAGACGAATGCCCTCAAATGATCCCTGTGTTTAATTTGTACAGCGAAGGGTTTTCGCTGGCAGAAGCCGGTAAACTGATTGCATTTCAATTACCCCGTCAAAATACAATTCAGATTTCGTTTACTCTAACACTGCACGAGTCTTAAAGTCTGGCTATTTTAATTTTACAACTTTCACTGATTGCGGGCGCTCAAGCTGTTGTCTTCGGTCTTGGGTTATTTTCCGTTGTGCCAGGTGGTTTAAAATAATGGGCTTGTAAGCGCTTTCAAGAAAATCAATTTCGTTTTTAGCCAATTCAAGACGTGCTTCCTTTAATAACATTTTTGCTTGAGAGTACTTATTCAATAAGACCAAGAGTGATAACGTTTGATCGTAGAGGCTGGGGAGCAGTGCTCTGTTTTTTTCTCTGACTGTTACAAATGCAGTTTCGCAACAGGTGAGGCCTTTTCTATATTGGCCAAAATGCTCATATATGGTAGCCATAGAAATCAGGGCTTCAACACAGTCTGGATATATTTTCACAATTTTTTTGAACACAGCCAGTGCGGCTTCATCTGCATTGATGCAATATAAAATATCGCCTTTTAAGATAAGTGCCCTGATATCAGTCGCATTATGTAAAAGCGCTTTTTCAACCATCTGTAATGCGGCTTCGTGGTCTTCATCCAGTAAAAAATATTCGCCAGCAACACGTAAATAGCGTTCTAACGAGAAGTTTAGACAGACCACCATCGGATATTCTCCCTCATACTGAATCAAACCAATCACAAATCGGGTAAAAACTTTCCGCAATTACTAATCGATACAAAGGCAACAATGCATTCAATCATCAATAAAGAATCTTTAAATCGACAGCAATCTTATTTTACCAAATTTTTCAGTAAAAACTGAAGAACAGGCATCATTTTATTTTAAGTAAAAAATCTCTGGCAATGCGTTCCGTAATATATTCTTTTATTCACTTTATAAATACTATTAGTATCCCTACTTGTAACATCACCAGCATCATGATTACAAGGTAATAGAGTATTTTAAAAGTTATTTTATCATCGCATCTGTTGGCCCTATTGATTGATCCATTGACCTGAAATTCAGGGTGACAATCGATTCAGCTTCAGCTTCAGCTTACTTTATTCGTTTGCGAAACAATTTCTGCCGTCATCTCTTCGACTACCAATATTACAAATACCCCTTGCACCTTTCTCTGCAATTTCCCCTGCATTACTATCACCAGCCAATACGGAATCTTTCAAATCCTTTTCACCATCTTGAATAGCATCTGTGTCATCTTCAACAGAGTCACCCACACCAACAACCAACTCAATCAATATATCCAGCTTTTCTCTAGTTTCTTCTGTCATTTGAACTTTGTTAGTTTGTAGTGACATTTCGTAAAAAGGTCTTAAAAATTCTCCAGCACCATTTATAATTATTTGGCTGGTTTTTTTTCGTCCAGCAGCATTGTCTCTGTAATTGGTTAATATTTGGCTAAAACTTCTGCGTTTTATACCCAATTCTCGTCCCAGCTCAAAGTAATTATATTCTTTTCCTTTTAGTTGTATGTTTACTTGATTTAACTTTGCTTGATCGTTATTGTAGCGCTCGGAAAATTGATTAAGAATGTCGATGACATCAGCAATCTCATGAGCAGAGTTTGCAAGATCGGTTAATAAATCTTTGTCATCTTCAGACATTAACGGGTCAGCTGTAATGTCTTCAACCATTACTTCTAAAGAGTTTCTTATTATTTGACTGCCATTGGATCCTAGTACATCAACAAACTCACTTGTAAAAGAATTTGGGTTATTTTTCAACAAATCATCGAGCTTTTTTTGTGATAAGTTTCCAGCTAAGCCATAATCATTAATACTTATGTCTGGCTTTGCAACAGCGGTTCTTACCATTGTCTGCTTATGATTACTAAACAATCTGTTTAAATTATCACCAAAAAGTTGAACACTTGCTAAAATAGTTAGAAATCCCACTGAGGCCAATACAGCATATTCTGAAATGCTATTGCCAGTTCCAGCCTTTTTGTTCAAAATGCTCACAAAATACCCCCGAGTCTGTATATCTTTTTCTGGCTACTGCGTATCGGCTAAAATAAAAGTTATTCTTTGCAAAAAAATGGCTGTGGCTGCTGAATTCAAGATCGACAAAAAAAAAGGAAAGTTTAAGTCCTTCATATTTTTTTACAACAAAAAAGAAGTTGGCCAGTTTGCCATGACTTGCATGCATCAAACCAGCCAATCAGTTGAAGGGTAAGGTATATTTAAAAATAAAATTGTTGCATTGATTTTTTAAACTCAACCACTTCCCCAATCTATCTCGCATGGGCACAGATAAACTGAAAGCCTCTATAGTCTGTCTGGCATTTTGTTCCGTCTTACTCACTTAGTGACAATTTTTAATAATTTTTTAAACCGGGGTAGACAGATGAAACCTGAGTTTTAGACCTTACTAAGCCTTGAGTGGTTGGTTCTGTGGGCAAAAACGGCAGTCAATACCATTTGATGCTAGCTGGATTTAAAAAAGTTTACAATTCGCGTGAAAGTCATTCAGCCAGTGGATGTCCGTAAGGGTGTCTTGCGAGACAATACTGCTTGACTTTGTGTATTTCATGGTATCCAACTGGCGGAATGGCATTCAATGTTTCCCCTGTTTTATTTTAAGTCCAATGAAAAAAACGCGGTGAATGGCATCCTTAGGGTTCTGGCCTTTTTTGGCTTTGCTGGTTTTTTTGCTGTACTTCTGGTTACGCCGACGTTTGCGCAAGTTGGGTTGCCCAGCTTAGATATTCAGGTGGGAACTGCAAATAGCCCACAAGAAGTGAGCAAAGGGCTTCAAATTCTAATTTTGCTAACGGTATTAACGTTGGCTCCAGCCATTTTGGTTATGGGAACCGCATTTACCCGAATTGTGATTGTTCTGTCTTTGGTTCGGCAAGCCATTGGGACACCGCAGCTGCCACCCAACCAGGTTGTGGTCGGGCTGGCTTTGATTTTAACATTTTTTGTGATGTCTCCAACCATTGCAGAAATTAATCAAACCGCTTTTGAGCCCTACAGCAATGGCAAGTTATCTCAAACCGCTGCACTGGAAACAGCAATGAAACCTGTTCGAAAATTTATGTTTAAGCAGACCGCCCAAAACGATCTGAAACTGTTTCTGCAGCTGGCCAAACTCAAAAAACCCAGAAACCCGGATGAAGTTCCCACCTATGTGTTGTTGCCGGCTTTTACTATCAGTGAGCTGAAAACAGCTTTTCAGCTTGGCTTTATCATATTTTTGCCGTTTTTAATTATTGATATGGTGGTTTCCAGTATCCTGGTTTCAATGGGGATGTTATTCTTGCCGCCAACGTCGATATCATTGCCATTTAAGCTGGTCCTGTTTGTTCTGGTGGATGGCTGGCATCTGATTACACAATCGTTGGTGACTGGATTTGGGTAAAGAAGACACTGTTGCGGGTAATAAGCAGTCGCAATGAAGAGACAGAATAATAAGCAAAAGAATATTGAATGAATACGCTGGGCCAATACAATGATGAGTGAACGCCTTTTTAACGATGCATTGCAGAATGCCGTCTGGCTGATTATTCTACTGTCTGCGCCGCTTCTGCTGGTCAATCTGATTGTTGGGGTTGTCATTTCAATTATGCAGGCAGTGACCCAGATTCAGGAAGCCACGTTAACCTTTGTACCCAAAGTCCTTGCAACTTTTTTGATTCTGGTGCTGGTCGCCCCATGGATGACACAGATGATTGTTGACTACTCCAACCGGGTGTTTAATCAGCTGGTTGATATTGCCGCACAAAAAAAATAAGGTTCAGCTGATTAAAGTAAGTTTTCACGCCTGAAGAAATTAAGAATAAGGAAAAATAGCGGTGGGCAATGCCTGGTTAACAATAAACAACCTGATTGCCTTTGCATTGGTCTTAAGCCGGGCTTCTGGCATTTTGGTGAGTACACCCCTGTTGAATTTTCGGAGCATTCCGCAGACCCATAAAGTGGGATTGGCGGTTGTTTTTTCGCTGATTTTATTCCCGTTGTACGGGCAGTCTATCAAAATACCAACCGATTTATTTGCTTTTGGGGCATTGGTTTTTCAAGAAGTTGCAATTGGGCTGCTGCTGGGTTATGTGGTTAACCTGGTTTTTTCTGCCATCCAGATGGCTGCTGAATATATCAGTTTGCAAATGGGCTTATCGATTGCCAGTATTATGGACCCTATTACGCAAACACAATCGCCTGTAATTGGACAAATCTTTTTCTATTTTGCGGCATTTACCTTCTTGTCGCTTAATATTCACCATGGCTTGTTTTTGGCCATCGATCGCAGTTTTGAGTGGATTCCCCTTGGGCAATTTTTTGGCCAGGCTGATATTCTTTCTGCAGGTGGCCTGACTGAGCGCATGATTGTTCTGGCCAGTGATATTTTTGTGATGGCCTTGCTGGTGGGTGTTCCTGTTATGGGGGTGTTACTCTGCGGGGAAGTTGCTTTGGGCTTTGTGGCCAAGGTCATGCCGCAAATGAATATTTTTATGGTGGCCATTCCATTAAAAGTGGGAGTCGGCTTTATTTTGCTACTGATTAGTTTGCCTTACTTTGGCAATTTATTGGCAGAACGTTATGCTCAGCTGGTTCAGGTTTTACTGGGACTCTATAAAACTTAGGCTAGAAATAGCGAAGCCTGTTATTGAAATCCTGAAGGACGGCGGCCTTCTCTATAGAGAATATGCTTTGGCGTCCCCAGATTAATGGCCTCCCACGGCAAGATTTCATCTTCCGGGCGTTCGCGCAATGCATACCAATCCGGGTCGGGAAAATGATTTAGTCCGTCGTTTTTTAAATCCTTGTAAGCTTTATTTAAACTGCCCAGACGCCCCCCCAACTCGTAGAACCGAATCAGCAATGGTGCTAACCGCCTGTCACCCCGTGACAGAAAGGCTTGGAAATAATCCCATTTGGCACTGGAAGGCCTGAAATCAGAAATTTTTGCCAAACTTTTACGCAGCAGTGCAAACCGATGATCCACCATCCGGTTTTCAACCTTTGGCTGCCACTGAAACGGTGTCCCGCCTTTGGGAACAAATGAGCTGCAGCCTAAAACTACATTCATACCGGCGTTTTGCTTTTTTATGGTTTTTATCAGTTCAGCCAGTTGCAAAACATCCTCATCGGTTTCATCAGGGAGGCCAACCATACCGTAGAGCTTTACACTGTCGTAGCCTGCTGCGTGCATCGTGGCGGCAGCATCCAGAATTTGCTGGTGATTCAGGTTTTTATTAATCCGCCGGCGCATCCGGTCCGATCCTGCTTCAATGGCCAAGGTCAACTGCTTTTGCCCTGCTTTTTTAAATGTGTTTGCAATTTGCGGCGTTAATGTATCGACCCGCAACGATGAGGAGGAAACCGTCAAATCCGTTTTGCTGTCAAAATACTCGCACAGGGCAGAGAATTCTGGGTGATCAGAAATGAGCGCCCCAATTAATCCGACTTTATTGGTGTACTGAATTCCCGCTTCAATATGATTAATGACTGTTTCAATGGTTCCGCCTCGTGCAGCGGGAATGCCTGAACCCATTGGTCCCAGCATGGTGTAGCTGGCCAGACAGAACCGGCACCGGTGGGCACAGCCGCGCATCACTTCCACCAGAAACGTGTTTGAAAAAATGGCTTTCTCACTAATAATGGGTGAAGTGGCGACAAAGTCATCCATATTTGAGACAATTTGTTTTTCTACCGGAAAAGGGACATCCTCAAACCGGGGTGTGATTGACGCAATGGGGCCATCAGTGCTGGTATAGCTAACCTCGTACAGGCTAGGCGCATAAAGGCCTTTCACAGCACTGGCCAGTTTTCGAATGAGCAGTTCCCGTTCATCAATGTCCTGGTATCGGGTATACGCATCAACCAGTTGCGCCATCATTTCTTCGCCTTCACCAATTAAAAAGAAATCAAAGAAATCGGCAAATGGCTCTGGATTGCTCATCGGAACAGGGCCTCCCGCGAAAATCAGCGGATGATTCCGCATCCGATCACGGGCTAAAAAGGGGATGTCATAGGTTTTAAAAGTTTCCAGAATCTGGGCAATATCCAATTCGAATGCAAATGAAAAACCCATCAATGGGAGATCGGCCGGGTTATGATCATTTAATGTGTCGGCATAGATTCGGCGGGCATCGACATTGGGGTTAATGTCCACGTTTTTGAACAGGACCAGATACCCCAAAGACGACATAGCAATCTGATAGGATGCGGGGTACATCATTCCCAAGCCAATCGCATCAGGGCTTGGCGGCACTGGCTTGTAGAGATAATGCTCCTGGCAGTCATCTTTGCGGTACTTGGCACGTCCAGATTTGGCATTTTTTGCGTCTGGCTTTTTTAAAGTAGTGGATGGCATGGATGTCGCTCAAAAAAGTATTCAATTAGAAAATATGCATTTAGAAGGAGTAACAAAAGAAACAAAAAAATGGTGTAAAATGCCTTTTTAAATTAAAAAGAAGCTATTGTTCAGTTGGACTTCATAGTGGTGTCAGTTGCGTTATCGAATGGAAACAGAAAAAGGGCTGTGGTATTCTATATTTAAATAAAATTTACCTCAACTGGTTACCCATTCAGGCATTAAGGATTTTAACACAAACCGATGTCGAAAGTTGCCTCACAACAGACCGTATCTCCTGCAGTGGCTGGTCATACAAATGTAGACTTAAAGCCTCAAGTCAGCCGTCACTTTGAAGTTGATCCGATTCAATCCACTGAAACGGATTTGAAAACATCAACAACCAGCAGACAGCAAGTGGATGCTGTTATCCAAGCGTTCTGCGACACAGGCATTGTGCCGCGGGTGTCTCAGACCGAAGCGTTGTCGCTCTTCCGGCATGCCCAGTTATTTGAATTGGGGATTCTGGCGGCTGCGGTAAAAAAAAGGATTCATACGGATCCTGAAACCGGCCAGTTAAAACCCGTGGGCTTTGTGATTGACAGAAACGTCAACTACACCAATGTATGCAATGTCGATTGTCTGTTTTGTGGGTTTTACCGCCATAGTGATGCTGCTGATGCATACACGTTAACTTATCCTCAGATTAAAGCCAAAACTCAGGAGCTGGTCGATGCCGGTGGGACGCAACTTTTGCTGCAAGGGGGTGTTAACCCGGATTTACCGTTTTCCTATTATCTGGAGATTGTGCGGGCGCTGCGTCAGGATTTTCCTGCTTTAACCATTCACTCATTCTCACCCACTGAAATTGCCTATATGACGGTAATTACCGGTAACAGCCTGCAGTGGGTTATTCAACAATTGATTGATGCTGGCATCTCCTCCATTCCGGGGGCTGGCGGTGAAATTCTCCATGATGAGATTCGTCGGAAAGTCAGCCATAAAAAAGTAAACACCCACGACTGGCTTGAAGTAATGGAAGTGGCCCACGGCTTGGGCCTGAAAACGTCAGCGACAATGATGTTTGGCATGATGGAAAAAGACTGGCACATTATCGACCACCTGTTTCAAATTCGTGACTTGCAAGATAAAACGGGTGGCTTTTTAAGCTTTATTCCGTGGACATTCCAGAAAGCCAATACCAAGCTTGAACGGTTGCCCAACCCGCCTGCAACTGCAGAAGAATACCTGCGAACAACCGCTGTTGCCCGTATTGCTCTTGATAATATCAGCAATATTGGGTCTTCATGGATTACCCAAGGCTTAAAGCTGGGGCAGGTTGCCCTGTTTTATGGAGCCAATGATATGGGAGGCCTGCTGTTGGAAGAAAATGTTGTGACGCAATGCGGCATTAACCCTACCCGAAAAACTGTGGATGAAATGCTAAAAGTGATTCATTCTGCGGGGTTTGATGCGGCACAGCGAAATACTGATTATTCTGTTGTGCAAAGGCATCCAAACCCATTAGTGTCTGGGGCATAACGACGCAATTCTTTTCCTCGCTTTTTAATAGTTATGAGGCTATGACGCAGAATAAGTTTTGAGCCCTTCTTACTGACACTGTGTAAGAAGGGCTGTATAATATTTTTGTTGCAGAGCAGTATCAAATTGTATCCAGTGACATTCGTCTTCAAGCAGTTATAAGAAACTATTCTATGTTAAGCTATGTCATCAGTTATACGCCTGCTGCTTCAGCCCAATTATCATTTATACCGAGTGGTTTTTTTTCAAAAGTGCTTATGGATTTGGTTGGTGGGTGCTAGCGCCCTTTATTTTTTGGACAACATAGCTAATGTATCAGCACAGAAGCCAGTTGATACAAACCCTTATAAAAA